>NZ_JBGOOO010000010.1:0-150741 GCF_041439695.1 Vibrio sp. FF266 | reverse complement strand
CTCTTCGTCATCAACCATGTCACATTTGTTCATGAATACGATGATGTAAGGGATACCAACTTGACGACCAAGTAGGATGTGCTCACGAGTTTGTGGCATAGGGCCATCTGTAGCAGCAACAACTAGGATACCGCCGTCCATTTGAGCAGCACCAGTGATCATGTTTTTAACATAATCGGCGTGTCCAGGACAGTCTACGTGTGCGTAGTGACGTTCAGGAGTATCGTACTCAACGTGAGAAGTTGCGATTGTGATACCGCGCTCGCGCTCTTCTGGAGCGTTATCGATAGATGCGAAATCTTTAGCAACACCGCCGTACACTTTTGCAAGTGTAGTACAGATAGCAGCAGTTAGAGTTGTTTTACCGTGGTCAACGTGGCCGATAGTACCAACGTTTACGTGCGGTTTCGTACGTTCAAATTTTTCTTTAGACACAATCGTGTTCCTTCCTAGTTATGATTCGCCACGTTCATTATTGAGCGAGACGCGCCAGAAATTGCTATTTTATGCGCCAACTCTCGTTAGCGCAATATTTGGACGCATTGTTCTTTCAAAAAATGAAAAAAATGCGTCCCTTTTGTTTAACCACGCTCTGCAATGATTGCATTAGCAACATTTTTTGGCACTTCAGCGTACTCACTAAACTCCATAGAGTAAGAAGCACGACCTTGTGTCGCAGAACGTAAATCAGTTGCGTAACCGAACATGACAGACAACGGAACTTGTGCACGAATTATCTTCAGGCCAGCTGTCCCCTCGTCCATACCTTCGATGATGCCGCGACGACGGTTAATATCGCCAACAACGTCACCCATCCAGTCTTCTGGAGTAGTTACTTCAACTTTCATCATAGGCTCAAGCAAAACTGGTTGCGCTTCTAGTGCACCTGTTCTGAAAGCCATAGAGGCAGCGATTGTAAACGCCATCTCACTTGAATCTACTTCATGGTAAGAACCATCATATAGTGTAGCTTTGATATCCAAAACTGGATAGCCCGCTAATACACCATTGTTCATTTGCTCTTCAACGCCTTTAGCGACAGAGGTAATGAACTCTTTTGGCACGATACCATTGGCAATTTCATCTACGAAGACAAAGCCTTCACCGGCTTCTGATGGTTCCAGTTTCAGCCACACGTGACCGTACTGTCCTTTACCACCATGTTCGCGGATAAATTTACCTTCAGCTTTTGCTGTACCACGAATGGTTTCACGATAAGCAACTTGCGGATTACCAACGTTGCAGTTCACACTGAATTCACGCTTCATGCGGTCAACGATGATATCTAAGTGCAGTTCACCCATACCAGAGATTAGTGTCTGGCCAGTCTCGTCATCCGTTTCAACACGGAACGATGGATCTTCTGCCGCTAGCTTACCTAACGCGATAGTCATTTTATCTTGATCAGCTTGAGAGCGAGGCTCTACAACGATCTGAATAACTGGATCTGGGAATTCCATACGTTCAAGAACAATTTTATGGTTCTGATCACATAGAGTTTCACCAGTAGTAACATCTTTAAGGCCGATAATGGCTGCGATGTCACCTGCTCGTACTTCTTTTACTTCTTCACGCTTGTTTGAGTGCATTTGAACAATGCGCCCTAAACGTTCACGTTGTTTCTTCACAGAGTTGTAAGCTGTTTTACCGCTTTCAACAACACCAGAGTAAACACGGATGAAAGTTAAAGTACCAACAAATGGGTCTGTTGCAATTTTAAATGCTAGCGCTGAGAACGGTTCTTTGTCGTCTGCATGACGCTCTGCTTCGTTCTCGTCTTCATCGATACCTTTAATTGCAGGTACATCGACTGGAGAAGGAAGAAAATCAACAACTGCATCTAGAACAGCTTGTACACCTTTGTTTTTGAATGCACTACCACAAGTAGCAAGTACGATTTCATTATTAAGGGTACGAGTACGAAGACCTTGTTTGATTTCAGCTTCTGTTAGTTCACCTTCTTCAAGGTACTTATCCATCAGCTCTTCATTTGCTTCTGCAGCAGCTTCAACAAGTTCTGTACGATATTCTTCAGCCATTTCTTGCATGTCTGCAGGAATATCTTCGTACGTGAAAGTCATGCCTTGGTCAGCTTCATTCCAGTTAATCGCCTTCATCTTGATAAGATCGACAACGCCTTGGAAGTTTTCTTCAGCACCAATGTTCAGTTGAATTGGAACAGGAGTTGCGCCTAGGCGATCCTTGATCTGTTCAACTACACGCAAGAAGTCTGCGCCTGTACGGTCCATTTTATTAACGAAAACCATACGTGGAACTTGGTACTTATCAGCTTGACGCCATACAGTCTCTGACTGAGGTTCAACACCAGATGAGCCACAGAACACAACAACTGCACCATCAAGCACACGCAGAGAACGTTCTACTTCGATTGTGAAGTCAACGTGCCCCGGAGTGTCGATGATATTAATACGGTGGTCAGAGTACTGAGCTTCCATACCACGCCAAAACGTAGTAGTTGCTGCTGAAGTGATCGTAATACCGCGCTCTTGCTCTTGCTCCATCCAATCCATGGTTGCTGCACCATCGTGAACTTCGCCGATTTTGTGAGAAAGACCGGTATAGAACAGAATACGTTCACTTGTGGTTGTTTTACCTGCATCTACGTGAGCAACGATACCGATATTACGGTATTGCTCAATAGGAGTTTTACGAGCCACGGTTGAATCCTCTTATTAGAGACTTAGGGACTATTGCTATGTCTAGATTATGCGTTAAAAGCGATACTTCGCTAAAAAGTGCTTGCCCTAGAAATAGCAATAGTTCCTAGCATAAGCATAGGAACTAAAGAAGTGCTGCAAGGAAACTTGCAGCACTAAAAAGGTATTACCAGCGGTAATGTGCGAACGCTTTGTTTGCGTCAGCCATACGGTGAACGTCTTCACGTTTCTTAACCGAAGTACCTTTGTTCTCAGACGCGTCTAGCATTTCAGCAGCTAGGCGTTGAGCCATAGATTTTTCACCACGCTTACGCGCAGCTTCAACTACCCAACGCATAGCAAGAGCGTTACGGCGAACCGGACGAACTTCTACAGGTACTTGGTAAGTTGAACCACCCACACGGCGAGATTTAACTTCTACCGCTGGACGAACATTTTCAAGAGCTTCTTCAAATACAGCTAAGTGATCTTTACCAGATTTCTCAGCCATAACTTCTAGTGCAGTGTAAACAATCTTCTCTGCAGTAGATTTTTTTCCGTCAACCATAAGGATGTTAACGAATTTTGCCAGCAGCTCAGATTTGAACTTAGGATCTGGAAGGATCTTACGCTGGCCTATTACGCGACGACGTGGCATGGAATTTCTCCGTTGTCTTCTTCAGGTTTTTTCCAAAACTTTTCAGAATAATAAATAAATAGTGTTTGGCCTTACTTAACGCTTTCTTTTAAAAAAAAGACGCATTAAGACTTAGGACGTTTCACACCATACTTAGAACGACCTTTCTTACGGTCGTTAACGCCTGCACAGTCAAGTGCACCGCGAACAGTGTGGTAACGCACACCTGGTAAATCTTTAACACGACCACCACGGATAAGAACAACACTGTGTTCTTGAAGGTTATGACCTTCGCCGCCGATGTATGAAGTAACTTCAAAGCCGTTAGTTAGACGAACACGACATACTTTACGTAGTGCTGAGTTCGGTTTTTTTGGAGTAGTAGTATATACGCGAGTACATACACCACGTTTTTGTGGGCACGCTTCTAGTGCAGGCACGTTGCTTTTAACAACCTGCTTTACACGAGGAGTACGTACCAACTGGTTAATAGTTGCCATTAACTAGCTCCTGATTTACTTGAAAGTAAGCTTGATGAAAAATCTAGCCCTATTACACATAGTGTAAATAGGGACGCAAAATTCTATTCAGCAGTGGGATGTGTGTCAAGAAATATACAGATCTTTTTTAGCCGTCTAGAGCTCAGGATGGTCTTTTTTTAACCACACTGATAAAATGCAGCTACCAAGTGACTGATTTGTCGTTCAAAACAGTCAGTTTTACGAATCCATCGAAGTCCACTTGATCCAGGGTGCTTGAAGCAAGTTGTTGTAAACCTCGACTATAAAGATCTGTTTTTAATACCGACACATGTTTAACGGTGGAGATTTGATTGAATAACTCATGATTTGGAAGGCAAACATACACCGCATCTTCAACCAAAAGGATATGGTCCTTTTGTTGCGAGTACATCAATGCAAGCTTGAGTTTGTCTACTGATTTTACAATATGAAGCATAACGTTCCCTAGAAAGTCAGTATTTTTTGGCTCTGAGCTAACTTCTGCGTCAACTCATTCATTTCTAGCGCAGTCACATCGATCAGTAAGTTATCAGTCGAGAGACCAAACTGATTGAGGCTATGTTGACACACGTAAACCTGCTCGATGTCGTAGAGGTCCATAAGCTTGAATGCAGAAATATAGTCACGTGATAAGGATTCATCAGGCTGTTGCGCTTTGAGAAGCTGTGTAACGCCATCACCGACAAAGAATACGCTGATGTCTTCACTGTAAGCTGAAGCCGCTAACAATGCGTCTAGCCCTTCCCTACCTGCAGCCGTTGTATGAGGAAAGCTGTTAAATATAAATGCTAATGTGCTCAAAACTGGACAACCCTATCTTGCGTCAGAAGTGCTTCAGATAAACTCCCTAAGCCTGCTTGGGTAAACCCTGTCGCCAAGTTAGAGGCAATTAATTGATGTTGCGCCGCTTCTTCAGTGCTGATAACTCCACGCCTTAGCGCAGCAGCAACACATGTCTCTAGGCTAACATTGTGCTCGTCCGCCAGTTTTTGCCAAGCGGCAGCTAAGTCAAATTCATCATTAGCCGGCACAGTAATGCTAGAGCCATTACTGACGCCGTCTTGATAGAAGAACACACTGTGAAGTTTGTGGCCCTGTTTCAATAGAGCCACAGCAAACTGATAAGCACTTCTTGCGGATTGTGACCCGTAAACGGGTCCATTAACTAAGAGTGTATAGCTTAACAACCCTCTTCATCCTCTGTTTTACGTTGACGGATGTACAAGTACACTGTGTGCTTAGAGATATTCAATCGCTCAGCAACGCGGTTAATCGCGTCTTTGATGTCGAAAATACCTTTGTCGTATAGCTCCATCACGATTTGGCGATTTTTGGTGTTGTTCGATACAGATTTGTCTGCATTGATTTCTTCAATCGTGCGTTCAACCGTTTGATCGACAAGTTCTTCAACATCACTAGCAAAGTTAACAGATGACGCAGCTTCGTCCGCGTCTTGCGTAGGCATGAAAGATTGCAGCACTTGTGAGAATGGCGCATCTAAGTTCACGTTAATACACAGTAAGCCAATCACTCGGTCTTCACCATTGCGGATAGCAACCGTGATCGACTTCATTAGTACCCCGCCTTTAGCGCGAGTAAAATATGAACGAGAGAAGTTACGCTTAGAACCTTCAATATCTTTCAACATCTTCAATGCAAGATCGGTGATTGGCGAACCAACCTGACGGCCTGTATTTTCACCATTGGCAATTTTAATCGCTGAAGTATTGAGGTCTTCTAAAGAGTGTAAAACGATTTCACAAAACGGACCGATCAGACTCGCAATACCATCAACTACGGCCTCATAAGATCTTAGGATAATTTTATCGTGTTCACTGAATGGCATGACATGGACTGATTCCATTTCGAGTAACATGTCCGCATTGACTGTTTCTGTAGTAGTCACTTATTCCTTACCTTCGTGTGAAAAATCAACAAATTTATGTAAGTTTATCAGAAAATTTTAATTGCACACCTAGCTAACATTGCAACTAGTGATTTAGAACAAGTTTAAAAATCAAATACTCATATTCAAGTCATAAAAAAAGCCTAACTTAAAGTTAGGCTTTTTATTCAATCAACGTATTTTAGTACGAGGCTTTTAATCGATATTATTGTGCAGGAGCTGCTTCAGCGTTATCGATGTTTAGTAGTTCTACTTCGAATACTAGCGTTGAGTTAGCTGGGATAGTCGGTGTATCTTGCTCACCGTATGCTAGCTCTGGCGGGATAACGAACTTGTACTTAGAACCCACTTGCATCAGTTGTACACCTTCAGTCCAACCTGGGATTACGCGGTTTAGTGGGAATGTTGCTGGTTCGCCACGATCGTAAGAGCTGTCGAACTGAGTACCGTCTGTTAGCGTACCTTTGTAGTGTACTTGAACCGTATCAGTGTCTTTTGGAGAAGCGCCTTCACCAGCCGTCATTACTTGGTAAAGTAGACCAGATTCAGTTTGCTTAACGCCTTCAGTTTTAGCGAACTCAGCGCGGAAGTCATCACCCGCTTTCTTCACTTCTGCAGACTTTTCTGCCGCTTGTGCTTGCATCGTTTCAGCAACACGCTTGTCTAGAGCTTCAAGAGCTGCACGAGTCTCTTCTTCGTTAAGTGCCGTCTTCTCTGCGAATACGTCTTCGATACCTTGAAGAACCATCGCTTTGTCTAGGTTAATACCTAGCTCGCTTGGCTTATCAATGCTTGTGCTTAAGTAGTTAGCGAAAGATACACCGATTGCGTATGCCGCTTTGTCATCTTCTGTTTTAAAGTTTACTGCTGCAACTTTAACTTCTTCTACCTGTGGAGCTTCTGCCTTTGGTTCTTCTTTCTGACAACCAACTGCTAGCATAACCGTTGCGGCAAGCAGTGATACTTTTAAAACTGATTTCATTGAATTCTCCAATTAATGGCCAAGCCATTGGTTATTGTGCACAAATCTAATGATTAGATTGGTGTGAATACGTTAGTTATAACAATATACTAGTCATATGTCTTTCGACACAAACCGGATTATTGGATGTGATGCGAATATTTTTCCACTCATTGCTATGTACGATTGTCATCACCTTGTTAAATGGCTGCTTTTTCTTCCAAGATGATGACCAACGCTGGGAAATTGAACCCAACGGCGCCACCAGCTTTGCCCTAAGTAGAGGTGGACGCTTCGCGCTGCTCTACTCGCAGCAAAAACAGCTGCTCCTTTGGGATCTTGCCCAGAACAAAGAACTGGCTCAGCTTGGTCCACAAGATCAATCCGAAAATCAAGTATCGCGTATTCGCATCTCTGACAATGGTCGCTTTGCCATTACCGCCAGTCAGATGAATTTCGCCGTTTGGGACTTATCTTGGACACAAGCTGAAGGGCTATGGTCGATTTCCGATGGCTTAATTCGCGATGTTGATATCTCTAGCAACGGTGAAAAAGTACTGCTGGGCCTATCTAATGGCAAAGCTATCTATGTGGACTTAGTCACCGGACGCCGTCTGGAGTTCCTCGCTCACCGAGAAAAAGTTAATTCCGTCTCCCTATCTTCGAATGGGCGCTACGCATTATCAGGCGGTAACGACTATAAAGCTTACCTTTGGGATACCGAATCAGGCTTGGTATTGCGTACATTCGAGCACGAACAAAGAGTCGTACGAGTTGCCTTACAACGAGATGGAGAGCTAGCTTTTACCTCCGATGGAGGGAATCAAGCGATGATCTGGGATCTTGAGACAGGTGAACCTCAAGCTCAATTGCAGAGCTGGTCTCGACAGCTAATTTTCTCCAGTGCTCGCTTTTCTGATGACGGCAGTATGTTGGTAACAGGTACGCCATCTAGCCAAGTGAGCGTGTGGAATACTCAAGATGGCAAACGCATTTCTCGCCACGACGCCGAGCCATTAAAAGATGCTCGCCCTCCTCGTGCGGTAGTGTATGATGCAGCCTTTGATGATAAGAACCGTGTGATATCGGGCACCTCTGCGGGCATTGCCCAAGCTTGGAATGTGGATTAAGAACGATGACAGAAAAGCGAGTTGAACAATTAGAAAGCCGCGTGAATGACCTAGAATGTCAGTTGGCTTTCCAAGAGCAAACCATTGAAGAACTTAATGAAGCGCTTAGCCAACAACAGATGTTGATCACGAGAATGCAAGACCAGATGAAGTTCGTGGTTGGCAAAGTAAAAAATATGGATGGCTCAAACCTCGCTGACGCATCAGAAGAGACGCCCCCTCCACACTATTAAGTGCGCTTTAAAGATAACGAATTAGTTCTAGTGACGCATATCGTTAGTTTTTCGTCCTCAATGTGTAAACACATTTCAGGACGGGACATAGAAAACCAAAAGGGCGACAGATACTTATCTGTCGCCCTTTTGTTTGTTTAATCTGCGCTAATTCAACTAAAGTCAGTTAAGCCAATACAAACTTAGTCATCGGCATAAATTTTTACTTCCACGCAGCCATTAGTATCAACACTCGCACGGTACATTCCTGAACTGTTCATACCGAAATGAATATCACCTTGTCCATCGATAGCAATCAAGCCTCCTTCACCACCCATGGTTTTCAATTCACCTTGAATTATCGTTTCACAAGCCGTATGCACATCTTCCTTGAGATAACGCATTCGTGCCGCCACATCACTGGCAACCATCTTTCTAAGGAAGAACTCCCCCATACCTGTTGTTGAAACGGCCACATTGCCATTTTCAGCAACAGTGCCTGCACCGATGATTGGAGAATCTCCCACACGACCGTATTTTTTATTGGTTACGCCACCAGTGCTGGTTGCGGCTGCTAAGTTTCCGGCTTGGTCTAATGCGACCGCGCCAACCGTGCCGTACTTTTTATCATCTGGATATTTATCAGCTTGCTCTTCATCATATTTCGCTTCAGACAAAGCAAAAATACCTTTCTCTTTCATCGACTGAAGTTGGTCATAACGACGCTCAGTAAAGAAGTAATCTTGCTCGGTGAAAGTATGGTCATACTCAAACGCAAACTTCTCGGCGCCTTCACCAATCAGTAGCACATGGTCGCTTTTAAGCATCACATCACGCGCAAGCTCAATTGGATTTTTGATATGGCGGACACCGGCAATAGCCCCCGCATCCATTTCACGACCGTGCATCACAGAAGCATCCATCTCAACAAATTCATCATGAGTTAGAACTGAACCTTTACCTGCATTAAAGTGGGGACTGTCTTCCATCACCTTAACTGAAGCAACCACTGCATCTAGCGCATCGCCACCCGACTGTAATACTTGATAGCCAGCCAAAACCGATTTTTCCAAAGCCTCGGTAATACCCGTTTTTAATTCATCACTCATTTGCTCTCGTAAGATGGTGCCTGCACCACCATGAATGGCAATTGAAAAAGGCTGTGACATACAAACTCTCCACTGACGTCGACTTATAATGTTGTGCTATCAATACCACATCCATGGTTTGATGTCTGATAGCGAAAACCAAACTATTTACGAACGCTTAGATTTGCGGACACTAAGATTTGCAGACAATTAGTTTGGTAGACGGAAAGCCAGCTCAAAAAGCTAGCACCCTAAACGAAAAAAACCTCCACAAGGGAGGCTTTCAATATTCTTAAACTAAACCGTTAATTCGGTATTAGTGAGAACCACAGCTACCGCCGCCGCAGCAGCCGTCTTTTTTCTCTTCAGCATGGTCATGGCCTTCGCCACCACAGCAACCACCTTCGTGATCATGATCGTGGTCGTGACCGCCACAGCCGCCTTCTTGGTGTACGTGACCGTGTTGAACTTCTTCTTCAGTCGCTTCACGAACCGCTACAACTTCAACGTCAAACGTTAGAGTTTGGCCAGCTAGCATGTGGTTACCGTCAACAACAACTTCGTCGCCATCTACTTCAGTAACTTCAACTGGGATTGGACCTTGGTCAGTATCCGCTAGGAAACGCATGCCAACTTCGATTTGCTCAACACCTTGGAATACGTCTGCAGGAACACGTTGAACTAGGTCATCGTTGTGCTCGCCGTAAGCGTCTTCTGGAGTAACAGTTGCTGAGAACTTGTCGCCAGCGACTTTGCCTTCAAGCTCTTTTTCAAGACCTGTAATTAGGTTGTTGTGACCGTGAAGGTAATCTAGTGGAGCTTCTGCAATTGATTGATCAACTACTACGCCATCTTCAAGTTTCACTTGATATGCAACACTAACTACTACGTTCTTTTCAATTTTCATGAGAGCTCCAAGGAGGTTTGGACTAAGCTCGAACAGTTGAGCTTAGGAAAAATTCTGTACCCGGATATTATGGGGATCAATTGACGAAACTCAATCACTCAGGCTTAAAAATACCGATCATTTCTTGATTCGCGTGTTCAGATTTCTCTACAGTTTTCGGTTTACGCTGTTCTGTGAAGTCACAATCGACACATTCCACCAGCTCGATATTATTTTCAATCCACCAGCGGAGTGTGTCTTGAGTCTTGCAGCTTGGGCAGCTCGCCCCTGCGATAAAGCGTTTTTTCTGTTTCACGTTGATATCCTTTACTACTCTGGATTCGCAGTTCTTCCGCTCTAGCTCTATTAAAGACAAAGCAGAGACCACGTTTATTATTAGATCAGTTATCTAGACTTTTATTTCTAGAGCTCAAGCTATATGTCTATGCCCAAGCTTCATTTCTAAGCTCAAGCATTAGTTATCACTTCAAGCTACTGCCAATAGTTTCGAGATTGGTGATCGTTTTCCATCTCGTGTCCAAAAATCTCTTCAAGCTCTTTGCGAGCCTCTTTCGCTCTTTGGGCTAACTCGGCATCTTCGTTATGCTGAGGCAGCAACTCTTTCAGCATACCATTATCCAGTTTCCTAAAGTGTGCTTCTGCTCGCTTCGCTTTATATGGATGCATGCCAAGTTCAGTCAATGTTTGACGACCTAAATCCAGAGCACCAAGGAAGGTTTCACGCGAGTAGTTGCTCACACCGTGGTTAAGTAATTGATACGCTTCAACACGGCTTCGAGCACGCGCTAAAATCTTTAACTGTGGGAAATGCTGCTTACACAAGTCGACAGTTTTCATGATTTCGTCTGGAGAGTCGGTACACAACACGATCGCTTCCGCTTTATCAGCTCCGGCTGCGCGTAATAATTCAAGATGAGTCGAGTCACCGTAAAACACCTTGTAGCCGAACTTCCTAAGGATATGTATTTGGCTGGCATCACTTTCAAGGACGGTGATACGAATCTTGTTGGCATACATCAGACGACCAATGATCTGACCGAAACGACCAAAGCCTGCAATGATCACTCGAGGGCTACGATCAACCACATCCGAAGACATCGCACTTTCGCTGATTTGGTTCAGCTGACGAGCAAAGAATCGGTCTTGCAGCTTAAGCATCAGCGGCGTGGTCACCATAGACAGGCTCACTACCACCAGTAAGAACGACACCTGTTCGCCACTTAAGATGCCTTGTGCACTCGCAGCGGTAAAAATTACGAAGGCAAACTCACCACCTTGGCTGAGAATCATCGCCATTCGGCTGCGCGCTTTAGCTTGAGTGCCGAAGATACGAGCCAGCGCATACAGCACCAAACCTTTCAATATGACCAGAGACGACACTGCGATAAGTATTGCGAATGGGCTTTCTGCCAATAAACCTAGGTTTACTGCCATACCCACAGAGATAAAGAACAGACCAAGCAGTAACCCTTTGAATGGGTCAATCGCAATTTCTAACTCGTGTCGATATTCACTTTCAGCCAGAAGTACGCCCGCCAAGAAAGTACCTAATGCCATCGACAAACCAATCTGCTGCATGATGACGGCAATACCAATCACCAATAACAGCGCTGCTACCGTGAACAACTCACGCACACCGCTCATGACTACATATCGGAACAGTGGTCTCAACAAGAAGTGACCACCGACAAGCAAGCCAATCACACCGCCTAGCATCCACAACATGTCAGCCCAACTGCCGCCCGTATTGCCAGCAAGCAAAGGCAGCATCGCCAACATAGGGATTACGGCAATATCTTGGAAAAGTAATACCGCAAAGCCTGACTGCCCTGCTTCTTTGCCACCAAGCTCTCGCTCTTCAATAACACGCAACGCAATAGCGGTCGAAGACAAAGCTAAACCCATGCCGATGACTAAGCTAGTTTGCCAAGTTAAACCAAACATACACGCGATGGCGGTAATAATCAGAGTGGTGATCAGCACTTGCGCGCCACCGAGTCCTAGAATGGGGGCTCGCATCTGCCACAGTTTTTTCGGATTAAGTTCGAGACCAATCAAGAAGAGCAGCAGTACCACCCCGAATTCGGAGAAGTGTAGAATCGCCTCTACATCACTGATTAAACCAAGCCCCCATGGGCCAATCGCCACACCCGCTAATAAGTAACCGAGTACCGACCCTAATCCAGCGCGCTGTGCGATAGGAACCGCAACTACAGCAGCTGCTAAAAATATAACGCTACTTTGTAGAAAATCGTTAGTCAGAGCCATCATTCGCTCCTATATCTTGTAGCGGGTCTCGCAACCAATTTCGATACGCTTCTGCGTGTTGGTAACGCGTCATATCGGTGACATTTCGTGCCCAGTGTAAAACCAAAGGGGATATCCAGTGCATCTGACACAAAGCAGCCGTTAGCTCGAATGGTTGCAAAATCTCTTGTAATGGATATTTATTATAGCCTGCGGCACCAAACGCCTCTTCTTTACCACCGGTAGTAATCACACTGCGCCAGTGTTTACCTTTAAGCGCACTTTGCTCACCAAACGCAAAACCCTTGCCTAATACTCGGTCAAACCACTCTTTAAGCAGTGATGGGCAGGAATACATAAACAAAGGGTGTTGGAACACGATCACATCAAATTCAAGCAGCAATGCATGCTCAGAAGGCACATCAATAAAGAAGTCAGGATAGATGGCGTAGAGATCGTGGACTTTGACATTCCCAAGCGACTCTATCTTTTTAACCATGATCTGGTTAGCGATAGAGGTTTGCGGCTCTGGGTGCGCATAGATGACCAGCACCTTTGGCACGGGGTTGTCTGTCGAGGGAGTATTACTCATTCCTTTGAAACATTCCTTTGAAGGCTAAACGGTGGCAAGGCCACAAGAATTTAAGCAAAAGTTACTAATATGTTATTGGCATCATAACGCAAATTGCATTGTGATCGACTTTTATCTGGTTTCAGCCTACTATGCAGGCGTCTGTTCACCTCTAATTTCTATGCTATTTCAATTATGATTACTTTCTCTGATATTCAATTGCTACGCGGCGGTAAGCCACTCCTCGACCAAGCATCTGCGACTTTTCACCCTGGCGACAAGATCGGTTTGGTTGGTAAGAATGGCTGTGGTAAATCTACGCTGTTCGCCCTAATTAAGGACGAACTGTCTATTGATGCTGGCTCATTCAGTAAACCAGCCCATTGGGAAATGGCTTGGGTTGCTCAAGAAACACCTGCATTAGAAAGAACAGCAATTGAATACGTGATTGATGGCGACCGTGAATACCGTGGCCTTGAAGATCAACTTGAGAAAGCCGAACAAGCCGACAACGGCACATTAGTCGCAGAGATCCATGGCAAGATTGAAACCATTGGTGGTTATAGCATCAAAGCACGCGCGGCTGAGCTGTTAGACGGCCTGGGCTTTCGCCAAGAACAAATGACATGGAACCTGACTCAATTTTCAGGGGGTTGGCGTATGCGTTTGAACCTAGCGCAAGCCCTACTGTGTCGCAGTGACCTACTGTTACTCGATGAGCCAACCAACCACTTGGATTTAGACGCTGTAATGTGGCTAGAGCGCTGGTTACAAAACTACCCAGGCACACTCGTTCTTATCTCACACGATAGGGACTTCTTGGATCCTATCGTCAACCGCATCGTGCATGTTGAAAATCAACTGCTCAATGAATACACCGGTAACTACTCGTCGTTCGAAACCCAACGAGCGCAAAAGCTAATTCTGCAACAAGCGATGTACCAAAAGCAGCAGAAACAAATGTCGCACATGCAGAGCTACATTGACCGTTTCCGTTATAAAGCTTCAAAAGCTCGCCAAGCGCAAAGCCGTATTAAAGCGCTAGAGAAAATGGAACAAGTACTGCCCGCTCAGTTTGATAACCCTTTCAGCTTTGAATTTAGAGAACCAGACGCACTACCAAACCCAATCATGATGATGGACGAGGTATCGGCGGGTTACGATGACAATCTGATTCTAGAGAAGATTCGCTTGAACCTAGTGCCGGGCAGCCGTATTGGTCTACTTGGTCGAAATGGTGCTGGTAAATCAACGCTGATTAAACTGCTTTCTGGCGAACTGAAACAGCAAGGTGGTGAGCTGAGCTATTCGCAAGGCGTTAAAATGGGTTACTTTGCACAGCACCAATTAGAGACTCTGCACCCTGAAGAGACACCACTTCAACACATGATGCAGATTGCGCCAAAACACACCGAGCAACAACTGCGTGACTACCTAGGTAGCTTTGGCTTCCAAGGTGAAAAAGCACTCGACAAGGTGGCGCCATTCTCGGGAGGTGAAAAAGCGCGTTTAGTATTAGCGCTACTGGTATGGCAAAAGCCGAACCTGTTGCTACTCGATGAACCAACCAACCACTTGGATCTCGATATGCGTCAGGCACTAACGTTTGCATTACAGACGTTTGAAGGCGCGATGGTTATCGTATCGCACGACCGCTACCTACTTCGTGCCACTACTGATGATTTATACCTTGTACACGACCGTCAAGTTGCACCGTTTGATGGTGACCTTAGCGATTACTACAAGTGGCTAACCGAACAACAGAAAGTTGAGCGCAAAGAAGCACAAGCATTGGCACCAGCAAAAGATGGCGCCAACAGTGCTGCAGCAAAAAAAGATCAGAAACGTAAAGAAGCAGAGTTCAGAAAACTGACGGCACCCATTCGTAAAAAGCTGACTCAATTTGAAAAGCAGATGGATAAATTAACGTTGGCTCTTGAAGAAGCCGAGCAAGAATTATCCGATACTTCACTGTATGAAGCTGAAAATAAGGCTAAACTGAATAAAGTACTCGCTCTACAAGCGAGCAGTAAGTCACAGCTAGAAGAAGTTGAAATGGATTGGATGTCCACTCAAGAAGAGCTTGAGCAGATGGAACTGGATATGGATAGCTTATGAGCCCAGAGCACGCACCAATATCACTAACACTGGAACGACTATGGCAATTTAGCCTTCAGTATTACAGTGTGCGCGGTGTTAAGGATGCGTGCTTAGCTTTGCAAAACCAATTCCATGGCAACGTCAATCTACTGCTGCTTCTCAAATGGCTTGATGAGCAGCAACTCTCTTTCGCTGAGGAGGAGTGGCACAAGGTGCAACAATGCTTAAGTCGCTCTGAAACCTTGCTTCATAGTTATCGAGAGCTGCGTAAACACCTCAAAGCACACGTTGTTGATTCACTCTACCGTGAAGCCTTACAATTTGAGCTGCAGCTTGAAAAGCAACAACAGTCCGATCTCGTCGACTGCATTAAGTCTCTTCAACTTACAGCGAACCAACAATCACCGCTCGCTTTACAGTACTGTCGTTTATTAGGGGCGGAAAACCTCTACGACGCTTTTTCTGAACCAGCACCACAGCCCTAACGCATTTCCTTTTCCTTTTATTCAATCAAGCTCCAAGCTTAACTGCGCTCGCTCGTTACCATGATCGCATGCTGACTAAAAAACATTTGGGGGGGAGTCTTTAATACGCCCAACCTTGATATTATTCAACCAGTTACCCATCACCTGTTTTGGTCGATCATATCAGTGAAACCCTTGCGCTTATGCTAAGAATCAACCAAGCTCAAATAAAAACGTGGGCGTTTCGCTAAAAGCTCAACACTTTATCAAAGCCCATAAAAGAAGCATGGACTGTTTTTATGACAATATTTACCGCTGCCGCTGGCCTATCGAATCCACATTTACAAACCTTAGTGCCAAGATTTATTAGAAAGCAGGCGTTGTTTGCTCCTCAATGGCAGACCTTAGAAACTCCCGACGGCGATTTCCTAGACCTTGCATGGAGTGAATCGCCAGACGGTGACACACCAAGCAATGATGATAAAAGTAACAAGCCAATATTCGTTCTATTCCACGGATTAGAAGGGAGCTTTGAGAGCCCTTACGCCAACGGGCTGATGAATGCATTTGCTAAAGATGGTTGGCTATCAGTGATGATGCACTTTAGAGGTTGCAGCGGAAAACCAAATCGCTTGGCTCGTGCATACCATTCAGGTGAAGTCGAAGATGCGCGCTTTTTCCTAAGGCATCTGCACGCGCAGTTCCCCAACAACCCCAAAGTTGCAGTTGGTATCTCTTTGGGGGGTAACATGCTGGCGAATTATTTGGCTGAGTATGCAGACGACCCATTGCTGTCGGCGGCGACCATAGTATCTGCTCCATTTGACTTGGCTTGTTGTTCTAGTCGCATTGAGCAGGGCTTCTCCAAGCTCTATAAGAAGTATCTACTCAACTCTCTAAAATCAAACGCCTTGAAAAAAGTTAACCTGCTACAGGAAAAGCTGGGGGTCACTGCGGAAACCATTAAGAAGATCACCAAACTGTATGAGTTTGATGAACAAATCACGGCGCCTCTGCATGGGTTCAAAAATGCCCAAGATTATTATGCGCAATGCTCCGCACTGCCTAAACTCAAGAAGATCAAACTACCAACTCAGATCATTCATGCCAAGGACGATCCTTTCATGACCGATGATGTGATTCCAAAGTTCGTTCTGCCTGATAACATCGATTATCGACTGTTTCAAAAAGGCGGTCATGTGGGGTTCATTACCGGCAGCACACTCAAGCCAAGATTTTGGTTAGAAGAAGCATTACCCGCCTACTATGAAAGTCTACAAGATTCGGCATAATGACGAGCCTTAGTAAATAGCAGTAAAAATATTACTAAGCTCACTCATTTCTACAACAATAAACCTATCCATGAACATAAAAGAGAGAAGTATTTATGATCATCCCGTGGCAAGACATTGCGCCAGAGACACTGGAAAACCTCATCAAAGAATTCGTACTGCGTGAAGGTACAGACTATGGTGACGTAGAAGTTTCACTGCAAAACAAAATTGACCAAGTGAAACATCAATTAGCCTCAGGAGAAGTGAGTATCGTGTTTTCTGAACTGCATGAAACCGTTGATATTCAAGTCACAAAACGCTTCTAAGCTGCGCTCATAAAGGAGCCGTGTTATAGTGGTAAACGATTGCTAACAAGTAAGTTACTCAAAAGACAAGGGTTGTCATGTCCGCTAAACATCCAATTATTGCGGTGACAGGTTCATCTGGAGCCGGCACCACCACTACCTCAGAAGCCTTCCGAAAAATGTTCAATATGATGGACGTGAAGGCAGCTTGGGTTGAAGGGGATAGTTTCCATCGCTTCACTCGACCAGAGATGGATGTCGAGATCCGTAAGGCGCGCGAGCAAGGTAAGCACATCAGCTACTTTGGTCCACAAGCTAACGATTTTGGTGCATTAGAAGATTTCTTCCGTCAATACGGCAATGAAGGCACGGGAAAAGTCCGTAGCTATCTGCATACCTTCGATGAAGCCGTGCCTTACAATCAAATGCCCGGCACCTTTACGCCATGGCAAGAGATCCCTGAAAACTCGGATGTGATGTTCTACGAAGGTCTTCACGGTGGCGTAGTCGATGGTGACATCAATGTTTCTCAACACGTCGATCTGCTTATCGGCATGGTACCTATCGTAAACTTGGAGTGGATCCAGAAATTCGTTCGTGACACACGCGATCGTGGTCACTCTCGCGAAGCGGTGATGGATTCTATTGTTCGCTCAATGGATGATTACCTTAACTACATTACCCCGCAGTTTTCGCGTACTCATATCAACTTTCAGCGTGTCCCTACCGTAGATACATCAAATCCACTGAATGCAAAAGGGATCCCAAGTTTAGACGAAAGCTTCGTGGTTATACGTTTGCGCGGCATCAAAAACGTCGATTTCCCTTACCTGTTGGCTATGATTGATGGCTCATTTATGTCACGTCATAACACGCTTGTGGTGCCAGGAGGCAAGATGAGTTTTGCTATGGAGCTCATTGTAAGGCCGATCCTGCAACAACTTATAGAAACCGGGAAAATAGGCTAACAAAACAACATTCTGGTTGATTACTTTTCATACCGTGATCATGTGCACAATTTTGCGTAAAAAATCGTAGCTTGGTCACGATTAAAATCAAGAAATAGTACCTGAAAAAGGATACTATTCTTAAACGAAACACAAGATAGCTTGCAGCACTCAACGAGTGCTCTTATCCTAGCTAGGTCAATTCAGGCTTAGCTAAAATATGGAAAGCGGCAAGCATACCCTGCAGAGGAAGTAAGATATTATGGTTCTAGGTAAACCCCAAACCGATCCAACATTAGAGTGGTTCCTTTCACACTGTCATATTCATAAGTACCCTTCAAAAAGTACTTTGATTCATGCTGGTGAAAAGGCAGAAACCTTGTACTACATCGTTAAAGGTTCTGTGGCAGTTCTTATCAAAGACGAAGAAGGTAAGGAAATGATTCTTTCTTACCTAAACCAAGGCGACTTCATCGGTGAGCTTGGCTTGTTCGAAGAAGACCAAGAGCGTACTGCATGGGTTCGTGCAAAATCTCCTTGTGAAGTGGCTGAGATTTCTTTCAAGAAATTCCGTCAACTTATCCAAGTGAACCCAGATATTCTAATGCGTCTTTCAGCGCAAATGGCAAACCGTCTACAAGTAACTAGCCAAAAGGTTGGTGACTTAGCGTTCCTTGACGTAACAGGTCGTATCGCTCAAACGCTACTAAACCTAGCAAAACAGCCAGATGCAATGACTCACCCTGACGGCATGCAAATCAAGATCACTCGTCAAGAGATTGGCCAGATTGTTGGTTGTTCTCGTGAGACCGTAGGTCGTATCTTGAAGATGCTAGAAGAGCAGAACCTAATTTCTGCACACGGTAAGACTATCGTGGTATACGGCACTCGTTAATCTCGATTAACTGAGCCAAAAATTTGAAAGCCACCAAATGCGAATTTGGTGGCTTTTTTGTTTTCTAAATATCTAGAGAACAGATGCGGGAAGCAAAGTTAGAAATCGGACTTCACTATTCTAAAGTATCTCGAAGCGAAGCGTACCCGCACCTCTAGGGCAAAGCCCGTGCTCGTATCTTTCTTTAACCGTTGGTGCTTTCAAAGATCTTGTCAGCTGATGCCGCAACAAATCCGGTATAAAGCTCACCATTGGCCACCGCATAACGCTTAGC
The DNA here is from genome assembly GCF_041439695.1 of Vibrio sp. FF266. Classification (NCBI taxonomy): domain Bacteria; kingdom Pseudomonadati; phylum Pseudomonadota; class Gammaproteobacteria; order Vibrionales; family Vibrionaceae; genus Vibrio; species Vibrio sp. FF266. Next base: position 131,645 of record NZ_JBGOOO010000010.1, on the reverse strand, counting down.
AAACTCATAGAAGCCTCCAGGAATCATCTCATTGCCTTCAACAAATGAAACTGGGACTTTGTCTGCCATGGTTGATGATTGCTCTAATAAGACCTCTGGAGAGCCTTTCACCTCACCACCTGACGCATTGATAGTGAATCCCGACTCATTCAGATAGTCATTCACGGCCTGCACTTCATGGAACTTATTTAACTGGTTCACACTCACCGTAAAGTGGTTTGCACCGTAGCCATGAGCTGCGAGCCAAGAAGCGTATTCACTCTCTTTTGCTAGTACTTGGAAATCTGCGAAATTCAAATCCCAAAGACGACCACCAAACAAGAATTCATGACCTTGAAGCTTACTTGCGTCAACTTGCTCAACCAACTTAGCAACGATCTGTTGCAGGTCACTTGAACACTCTTCTACCTTCAACTCACTAATGAACACTTTTGGTTGGTTTGGATCTGGGTGCTCGTAGTGCTTAGCCACTAGCTTCTTGCTCTCAAATAAGTAATCGCCACACGCCTTGTAACCTAACTCAAGGAAAGGTTTAGCCAATGTTTCAATACCTAGCGGTGCAACATTGAAAGTACGCAGTGCAATGTGATCGTTAATCAGGGCTTCGTCTTCTTTCAGCAAATGGTGTACTTTCTCAGCCGATGGGCAAAGCCTGTGAATGTAATCATTCCATAGTGATTTAAAGAGTAGATCGGGCGTCATGGTGACTCCTTGTCAGAGGTTCTAGCAAGCTAGTAATTTGGATTAGAAAGGGAGAGGCTGGACATAGAGTCAGCAGCCATCAGCCTGTGACATACTTGTTCTATTATTATCTACCGCCCAATCTAGGTGTCGGACGTGGGTGAAAAGAGGAAGCGATAACAACACTTCCCTATTTCAAGCTTAACGCATGAGCCTAAGACTCATTAGCCTAAATTAAAGCTCAATACCTGGGCTAAACGTTGCTGGAAGTTGAGTTTCGCCACCTTCCATTGAAGCCATAGGGTAAGCACAATAGTCCGCTGCATAGTAAGCACTTGGGCGTAGGTTGCCCGAAGCACCCGGGCCACCAAATGGTGCATCACCACTTGCGCCTGTTAGCTGACGGTTACGGTTAACAATACCCGCACGGATATGATCAACGAAGTATTCCCATTCAGAATCATCTGTTGATACAAGACCCGCAGACAAACCAAAACGAGTGTCGTTAGCTAGCTCAACCGCTTGCTCGAGCGATTGGTAACGAACCACTTGCAGCAATGGACCGAAGTACTCTTCATCTGGCAACTCAGCAATGTTGGTTGCATCGATAATCCCCGGAGAAACAAACGCCGCTTCGCCCGCTTTTGCTTCAACTAGGCTTACACCACCGAGTGATTGCAGATTAGCTTGCGCGTCCAGAATGAACTTAGCCGCAGCTTCGGAGATTTGTGGTCCCATGAAAGGTGCAGGTTCAGCGAATGGCTGATCAACACGAATCTTCAAGGTAGCCGCAACGAGCTTATCGAGCAGTTGATCACCCTTCTCGCCAACAGGAACATACAAACGACGCGCACATGTACAACGTTGACCCGCACTGATGAAAGCCGATTGGATAATGGTATAAACCGTCGCGTCAGCATCACCAAATTGGTCACTGATCACCATCGGGTTGTTGCCACCCATCTCTAGCGCCAGCATCTTGCCCGGTTGACCTGCGAATTGACGGTGAAGGATATGACCGGTATTAGCACTGCCCGTGAATAGCACGCCATCAAGACCTTTAGCATCGGCTAGTGCGATACCTGTCTCTTTAGCGCCTTGCACTAGGTTGATCACGCCAGCAGGAAGGCCAGCTTCTTGCCATAGCTTCATCGCAAACTCACCAGTCCAAGGTGTCTGCTCTGACGGCTTAAATACCACGGTATTACCCGATAGCAGTGCTGGAACAATATGACCATTAGGCAGATGACCTGGGAAGTTGTAAGGGCCAAATACCGCCATAACGCCTAATGGACGATGACGCAGTACGATTTGGTTACCTGCCGCTTCACGTGAAGCTTCACCAGTACGTTCGTGATATGCACGAATAGAGATAGCGATCTTGCCCGCCATCGCGCCCGCTTCAGTACGAGTTTCCCAAATCGGTTTACCCGTCTCTTTTGCAATAATCTGTGCTATCTCTTCGCTGTTCTCTTTTACTTTCTCAGCAAAGTTCAACACGATGGCTTCACGCTCTGCAAAGCTCAGTTTCTTCCAAACTAAGAACGCATCACGAGCCGCTGCTACTGCAGATTCAACCTGCGCTGGTGTTGCACTATCGCCTTGCCACACGACTTCATTGTTGTATGGGCTTACTGATGTCATGGCGTCGCCTTGACCTGCCACCCACTGTCCTGCTATCCACTGAGTCATACTTCTATCCTTAAAATCTTCGACAGATAATCGCCGCTCTTATTGAGCCAACATGCGAACGAATTCGCCTTCTTTTACTTCAAGAGCGCTTGCTACTTCAGATGATAAAATCACTGTGTCGCTTGCTTGGTCATACGCGCCTTTCGCGGCTACTGCGCGGAAGTTCTCAAATGAGGTATTACCAATTAGGAAGTCTTTAGAGCTGGAGTGCTCTGCAATTTTCACCTGAGCTCGAATCGCATGACGCACTGATTCAATATTTCTTAGATCACACTCAACCGTTGGGCCTGCATCAAAGATGTCAACATAACCACGGTTAGTGAAACCTTCACGTTCCAACAACTTAAGTGCTGGGCGTGTATTATCATGTACCTCTCCAATCACCGCCTGAGCTTCTTTGCTCAGTAGGTTCACGTAGATAGGCAGCTTTGGCATTAGGTCAGCAATGAAGCCTTTCTTACCGATACCAGTTAGGTAATCTGCAAGCGTGAAATCAATTGAGAAGAAGTGCTCTTGCAGCCATTGCCAGAAAGGTGAGTTACCTTCCGCATCCGATACACCACGCATCTCAGCAAAAATCGTTTTCGAGAAACGCTCTGGGTGTTCAGACATGATTAGGAAGCGACACTTCGACATCAAACGACCATTCAATCCACCACGGAAAGTTGGACGCAAGAACAGTGTGCAGATCTCACTGCATCCGGTGTAGTTATTACCGAAAGTCAGTAGCTTCACGACGTTATTCACGCCAAGCTTTTGCGATGAGTGCACCACTTTGCTGATGTGGTAAGAGTAAAACGGAACATCCCAGCCAATTGAGGCTTCGATACCTGTGGTACCTGCGACTTCTCCGGTTTCGGTATCAAAGCCAACCATTAGGTAGCCTTCATCACCAGGTTCAGTCACGTCTTGTTTAGCAAAGCTGTATTCAGAGTGAGTAATACGGTTGGTTAACAGTTCTTCGTTAACCGGAAGAGATGTGAATCCGTGACCAGATTCAACCGCGCAGGTATGCAACGCATCGTAATCAGATAATTTTATTGGGCGAACAACTAGCATCAATATTCCCTCCAGATGCAAAACAGGCCCAAAACGAGAATCTTGGGCCTTTAGCAGTACGTCATGGGATCGCTCTAATGGCGATCATTCCTATGACGCCGCTCAGGCTAAACTAGCGTAGCGATGGCTTTGTCTAGTTTTGATAAACCTTCTTCAATTTCTTGTGTAGTGATAACCAGTGATGGTGTGAAACGAACCACGTTTGCACCCGCAACCAGTACCATCAAGCCTTGTTCACCTGCTGCTACTAGTACATCACGAGCACGACCTTGCCATGCTTCATTAAGCGCAGCGCCTAGCAATAGGCCTTTACCGCGAACTTCACTGAATATTTGGTATTTGTCGTTAATCTTAGCTAAACCATCACGGAATAGTGCTTCGCGTTCTTTCACGCCAGCCAACGTTTCAGGTTGGCTTACTACGTCAACAACGGCTTCAGCAACGGCACACGCCAGTGGGTTACCACCGTAAGTAGAACCGTGCGTACCGACTTTTAGGTGTGTTGCAAGTTCAGACGTTGTTAGCATTGCACCGATAGGGAAACCGCCACCTAGTGATTTCGCTGTGCTTAGGATGTCAGGTGTTACACCTAGACCTTGGTAAGCGTAAAAGTTACCGGTACGGCCATTACCTGTTTGCACTTCATCAAAGATAAGCAGCGCATTGTGTTTGTCACACAGTTCACGAACCGTGTTCACGAACTCAGATGTTGGAGAGATGATACCGCCCTCGCCTTGCAGAGGTTCCATCATGATTGCACATGTGCGATCTGAGATGTGCGCTTCTAGCGCGGCAATATCGTTGTAAGGCAGGTGAGTTACATCGCCCGGTTTAGGACCGAAGCCATCAGAGTAAGCCTCTTGACCACCCACAGTTACAGTAAAGAAAGTACGACCGTGGAAACCTTGTTTGAATGCAATGATTTCAGATTTCTCAGGACCGTGAACATCCGCTGCCCAACGACGAGCTAGCTTCAATGCGGCTTCGTTCGCTTCAGCACCAGAGTTGGCAAAGAATACTTTTTCTGCAAAACATACGTCTGTTAACTTCTTCGCTAGACGTAGTGCAGGTTCGTTGGTCATTACGTTACTTAAATGCCAAATCTTGTTTGCTTGCTCAGTAACTGCGTTAACCATTGCTGGGTGACAGTGACCCAAACAGCTCACAGCGATACCACCAGCAAAGTCGATATACTCTCGGCCTTGTTGGTCCCAAACGCGTGCGCCTTCCCCTTTTACTGGGATCATTTCCATTGGGTTATAACAAGGCACCATCACCTCATTAAACAGACTACGTTCTACTTTTTTTTCCACTGTCATCGTACATTCCTTCTCGATACCGCAAGCTTCGCAAATAAGCGTACTGGTTCATAAGTGAGACAAAGATATTTTCTCTCGCCACAATCCCGCTGCAGCATTATATTTACATTTAATTAACGTTTTCAATAGTAGATTATTCTTTAGCCATCCCTAACAACCAGCTAAACGTCACTACCTATGACTATTTATGCATCAATTAATCTGTTTTATGAAGCTTTTTTTACCTAAACGCATAACCAGTAATAGCAAAGCCTTACTGGCATTGCGGTATATAGGGTTCGAGACGAAATAAGGCGAATAATTTTGCATAGGCTAAAAACTTAGCCTGAAGAGAGAGAAATGTTATAAAAAGTGATCGGCGTCAGAGGAGTAAGAGACGCGTAGCGCCCGAATTTAAACGCTTAACGAATGGGGTAACAGGTTTAACTGGCTTATTTAGACGCAGAAAGAGTCAAATTTAAACACTCAGCGTGCTAGGAAGTTAGCGAGAAGCTGGTGTCCTTGCTCTGTTTTAATCGACTCAGGGTGAAATTGTACGGCATCAATCGGTAAGGTTTTGTGTTGATACCCCATGATCTCATCCATGCTGCCATCTTCAAATTCCGTCCAAGACGTCAGTTCAAAGCAGTCAGGCAGCGTGCCATTTTTCACCACTAGAGAATGGTAACGTGTCACGGTTAGAGGGTTATTCAACCCCTGAAAAACGCTCTTGCCATTGTGACGTATTGGAGAGGTTTTACCGTGCATCACTTGTCTGGCTCGCACTACTTCACCACCAAAGACTTGAGCAATGGCTTGATGACCAAGGCACACACCTAAGATAGGCAACTTACCCACGAAGTGTTCAATGACTTGCAGAGAGATTCCCGCATCATCAGGCGTACAAGGGCCTGGCGAGATAACAAGATGGCTAGGATTCAGCGCTTCAATGCCCGCAATATCAATCTCATCGTTGCGAACAACTTTCACAGTGACCCCTAACTCACAGAAATACTGATACAAGTTATAGGTAAAAGAGTCGTAGTTATCGATGATAAGTAACATGGGTCGAAATCGTTTGCTAAATACTAAATGATTGGAAGATATAGGGGCGGTATTGTGCAATATAAAGCAAGAAAGGCAAGTGAAAATGATAAAAAGAAAATCAGCTTTCGCTGCCCTGATAACTTTACACTACAAATACATAAACGTTACTGGCAATGAAGCCAGAGTGATCCACTTTGTCTTCTCAAGACATAGATGTCTCCCATCCCTGCCAAAGTTCCCATAAAAATTAAACCTTATAAGTTGCGGGTTTTTTATGACATGGTTCTTTTTTTGTGAAAAATAACAACTCAATGAATAATTGTTTGAGTTATCATTAGCGTGAATTTACTGACCTTTAATAGAAAAATGAAAGAGAACAAGCTCGTCTACCTAATTCGTTACATACCGACTATAACTGTGGTTCTATTCTCTATTATCGTCTTTTCGTTATCGGTCAATGATAGTTATCGACGAACCAATCAAGAAATCACTCACATAGAGTCCGACATTGTTGAAGAAAAAAAAGCCTATTTAAAATCTCAAGTCAGCTATGTCAACAAGCAGCTCAACTACTTAGAAGAAACAACAATAACCACACTACGCGACAGTATAAAAACTCATACTCTCCGCACTCACTCGATACTAAATCAACTGTACAAAGACAACCCACAATTAAGTGAACAAGAGTTTACAACCTTGGTTCGTTCGAGTTTGAAAAACTACAGATTCAATGACGGTCGTGGTTACCCTTTTATTTACCACCATGATGGGACTGTTATTTTCCACCCTATATTTCCTAGCTCCCAAGGAGCTTCCCGATGGGACTATAAAGATGCTAAAGGACACTTTATTGCTCAGGAATTAACCAAGAAAGCAATTAAAGAAAAGGAAGGCTTTCATAAATGGTGGTTTATAAAGCCGAATACATTCGCAAAACAGTATGAAAAAATCGGCTATATTGTCAATTTCTCGCCATATAATTGGTACATAGGTACAAGTGACTTTATTACAGATGTCCAGGCAGACATTCAAAGTGACGTGCTCGAATGGTTAAGTCAGCTTCAAATTGGTCAACAGAGTAACTTCTACGTTATCGACACTAAAGGCGATGTGCTAGCTCATACCACCCCCTAGCTTTATTGACACTAATATCCATAACATTCAAAACATACACTTCCGCACTCAAGCAGTCGCGCTGTTGGAACAATCGGATGTCTATGTTAGACACTTAGCTGCCGACAATCACTCGTTAGAAAACCTTAGTTATGTCATCAAAAATAGTACTTGGGGCTGGACGATAGGCGCGAGCTTTAGTGTCACTGCATTAGAAAGACTTGTAACTAAAAAAAATGCCGAGTTGATTGAAAAAAGAAATGATGAGCTCAATCGCTTAGCACTCATGTATAGCATAGTCGTTCTATTAGTCGGACTACTCTCATATTATGTAAGCACTCTAGTTTCTCGTCGCTTTGAATCTTATCAAGCTGAAATTCAATCTGACTTTGAAAAGCTCTGTACTGCAAACAGCACGCTGAATCACTTTGCTAATCATGACCAACTGACTGGGCTTTTTAATCGACACTTTTTTGAAGTCTATATGGAGAAAGAGCTGGCCAAAACTCAATCAGATGACGATAAATTTCTTGTCTGTTTTATTGATGTAGATAACTTTAAAAACATCAACGACTACTACGGACACAGTGTTGGGGACGAACTCTTAATACAGATATCTCAAACGCTTAAAAAAGTATGCCCTAATTTTTCAGAAGTGTTCCGGTTCGGAGGTGATGAATTTATTGTTACTTTCCCTGATCTAAACAGCCTAAAACAGGCAGAAAGCGTCATGAAACTATTTCATGATGAACTTGCGACCAAGTATCAATGCTTTGAGCATGAATTTGATATCAGTTTTAGCTTAGGTGCCGCCTTGTATCCCGATCACGGGCGCACTGTCGATGAGTTACTCGCAAGCTCTGATATTATGCTCCATTCTGTGAAATCAGAAGGCAAAGCAAACTGTGCTATTTTCTCATCAAAAACCTCTGCGAAAAATCAACGTAAGTTTCTGATTGAAGACAATTTACTTACCGCTATAGAAAGAAGAGAAATTTATTTAGATTATCAGCCTCAGTATTGCTTACAGTCTGGAAGGTTATGGGGAATCGAAGCGCTAGCTCGATGGAAAAGCCCAACATTGGGTAACGTTTACCCTGATGAATTTATCTCCGTCGCTGAAGTCAGTGGTCACATACGCGCATTAGGTTGGTATCTTATTGAATTAGCCTACCAACAGTATTCAGAACTCGATTTTCCAGACGATGCTCCTATTTTACTGGCACTGAACTTATCACCAGTTCAAATTGGTGAAACAAACTTTGCTGAAAATATCATTAAAATAACAGAGCGCTACGGTATAAACCCATCCCATATATGCCTAGAAGCCACCGAAGGCATCATGCTAAAAAATCCGGAAGAGGTAGCAAAAGTTGCGTATCAACTTCGTAGTAAAGGGTTTCACTTGGCCTTAGATGATTTTGGTACTGGGTACTCTTCGTTGAAGTATTTGTCATTACTTCCTATTCATGAAATTAAAATAGATCGTAGCTTTATTTGGCAACTTTCAGAATCGAATACCGCTCATGAACTATTAAAAAGCATTGTCGCAATTGGGCGGTCTACAGGAACAAGAACCGTCGCTGAAGGTGTCGAAACCATTGAACAACTAGAATATGTGAAACAATATGGATGTGACATTGTCCAAGGGTACTTATTTTCAAAACCGGTATCACTGGAAAAAGCGGTACAAATACGCCAATACGACCTTGAAAAGATGGAATCATACCAATCACAGTAAGCAAGTGTTCAAAAATAGCGCAGGAAAAAAGCTTGAGAATAAGGCGGATTTTTTTGATAAGTAGTTATTCTACAATCAAAAAATCTAACGACGTTATCTAGATTTTTAACAAGCTAGGGTGAACAGTTATTTACTACGATTGGTATCAATGAGTAGCTAAAATATAAACCGCTACCTATAGGTAGCGGTTTATTATGACTCAAAAAGCCTTATTACTTACGACGACGCCACATTGCTAAGCCAAACAATGACATCAGTGCACCGAAACCAAACGAACCTCCGACTTTAAGCTCAAGAACTGCCGGATCATGATCCGATGAACGGAAGTGATCTTGGTACTTCGGCAAATCACCTTTGTACTCTTCGTTGTAATCAAGCAGCTTCGATTCACCGCCATTGATGTGCCAGTCAGTCGCATCCACCACCATGTCTTTCAGGCTGTCGCTGATCAACAGATGATCCAAAGCGCCAACTTCGTCATTGTATGAGTAGCTCCAACTGTCTGGGTGCTTTTGAGCCACGGCATTAATGTAGCCGTAGTTCTTAGTAATCACCGCACCGTTATCACCAAACTGCTCGACACCGTCAATGTAGGTGTTACGCGCCGCTTTGATTTGCTTACCGTATTTCTCTTCAGAGTAATCCGTCAGTACCAGCATTGGGTCTTCCATGCCGTACGAGTTCATATCACCCAGAATCACTTTATGGCCTTTGATGCCGTCTAGCGCTTCACCCAATGCAACCGCAGCTGCAACACGGAAGTTCTCACATGAACCTTGCTTGTCGGCATCAACGCCACCTTGACCGCCCTGTTCGACAGGGGCTGCATCTTCCCAACACTTAGAACCTTTCGATTTAAAGTGGTTAATCGCAACGGTCAGTTTCTCTTTAGTGCCTTTGACTTTAAAAGTTGGCGCCAATGAGTCACGTTGGTAGTTCTTACCGTCTTCAATCACCTTGCCAGAATCGTCTAACACTTCTGGTGCTTGTTGGCTTGGCATCGCGATAACACGGCTGTCTTTAAGCTTAACCACTTTCTTACGGTAGATAACACCTGTTGTAATGACGTCAGTACCAATCGAGTCCATCTCGTCGGTTGCGCCATCTTCGTTAGAGTCCACGGCCACAAAGGTATAACGGTCTTTCTTACGCTCAATGCGATCATTCAGTTGGTTTACAAGCTGCTGAATGGCAGAGCCTTCACCAAAACCGTTGTTCTCAATTTCCATCAAACCAATGATGTCGGCATCTAGACGAAGAATCGCGTTCACAATCTTCTCTTGCTGCATCTCAAACTCAGTGATGGTGTTCGCGCCACGGTTGTTGCCGTGTTGGTTCGCGTCACCGCCAAATGGAGAGTTAAAGTAGTTCAATACGTTGAAGGTCGCGATACGTAGATCACCTTCATCCATATCAGGCTTGTCAGTACGTGGGTCATTACGTACAAAGTTCTCAGCCGAGATCTGGTTGGTTGTCACTAAGCGATACTCGCCGTAGCTGTAAGTCAGCACGCCTTCTAGGCCAACAATGGTGTCATCAATACGGATGTAGTCTTCTGTTGAACCATCTTGGTCAATATCGGTACGGCCAAAGTCTGGATAGAAAGGAACCTGTCCGTCACCGGCTTTTTGATCAGTTTCAACAAAAAGACGACGATCTGCGTTATCTTTAGTTTGCTGTTTCGCATCTTCAGAGCCAGCTGCAGATAACTGGTTCGGCTGCATGTTAATACGCTCATGTGCCAGTACCATGTTGTTACGACGACCTGCGTAGTCATAACCAAAGGTACGCGTTACACGCATATCAAGCGCTTCGGTTGTTTTCACCAACATGCCTTCATGGCGTTCAAGCGTTACAGCGAAGTTCTCGTCACTGTCTAAGGCTTCAATTGCTGTCGCTTCAGGCGCTTGTTGCTCGCCCTGCTTAAGCCATTGGTTGTTTTCAACTTTAAGCTGAGTATGACTGTAATACTCTTGAACCTTACCTTTCACACACACTACATCGCCCGCAGCCAGTTCTGAACTCGATTGATTGGTGTGAATAAATAGGCCTTCAGAAGTGCTTGAATTGAAGTCGTCATCAAGCGCTTGCAGGTAGAAACCTTTGGTTATGCCAGTAGTGACTGCACTTACCACACCTTTGACGAAGTATTCATCGTCAGTGATGTATGGATAGCCATCAATGAACGGTGATGTTGCGCCTTCACCTTGGATCTCTTGAATAGTCGTGAATACAGGAGCAGAGCCATCTTGTGTACAGGCAAACGCGTCAGGCAACTCTACATTGTCTAGTGAACCTAGCCCTTCAATACTGTCCTTAGGTAACGATACCCATTGCGAAGCATCAAACGTCGCAGAAGGTGTTTGTTTAGCACGAACCAAAGTAACATCTTTACCCCAGTCCACATCGCCCATCAAACCGACAACATCGTGCACCGAACCATCTGAATTCAAGATAGCCAGCGGGTCGTCACCATTGTGATTAGCAATCGACGCGTTAAGAATATCAGCCGCCACTTTAATTTCGTCACTTGCACTGGTGTGCGCAACCACAAGAACTTCACCGGGCGCTAAAATGTGGCCGTCTAAAGGTAAAGTGGCACCCCATGCTCCGTTACCATTCGCAGACTTCGCCAACGAGTAACCATCTAAATTAATGCTGCTATCGCCGTTATTGGCAATCTCAACCGCTTTGTTATAGCTGCCGCCTTCCACATATTGTGAAATAAACAAATCAGCGTGTGCGCTTGTGGTTAGCAAGCTACCAATTGCCACTGCTAGCAATGAAGGTTTGTGTAAAAGAGCCATCCGTTTCACCTGAGTTCATCGATTTATAGTTACTGCCATCTAAGGGCAGTCATGTATTTTGTGGTAACTATCCGGTTTATTTATGTAAGGAATAAGTCAGTTAGCAAGAAAATGAGGAACTTATCACTTTGGAATCATCAATTGTTTGGCACGTTTTATATTTCCAACATATATAGAAACAAGAGTGACTTTATAAAGCTTGAGGATACCAAATAAGATCACCTGCACAGCATTAGTATGATGAATGTGTTAGCTAGATAATGCTTAAATTATCAATTCAAACAAGAGATTTACTGGGAAGGTAAATGGAGCGGGCAATAAAAAGCCCAAAGTAAACAGAGTCTACTTTGGGCTGAAATGTTTAAACGAGTCGTTTTAGTTCACCCTATGGGCGAGTAACAAAACCTACTGCTTCGTATGCTTTTTTCAGTGTTACTGCAGCACGCTCAGAGGCTTTTTCAGCACCGGCTTTCATTACTGCGTCCATGTAAGCACGGTCAGCACGGATACGGTGGTATTCAGCTTGAATTGGCTCAAGCATCTCAACCAGTGCAGCGCCGACATCTTTCTTAAACGGACCGTACATTTCAACGCCTTGGTACTGCGCTTCGATCTCTTCAAACGTTTTACCCGTCGCAGCTGAATAAAGACCCATTAAGTTAGAGATACCCGCTTTATTTTCCCAATCGTGGGCAATACGTGGTGGCGTTTCTGCATCGGTTTGCGCTTTGTTGATCTTCTTGATGATCGACTTAGGCTCTTCTAGCAGAGTAATCACGTTCTTACGGTTGTCATCCGACTTAGACATCTTCTTCGTCGCATCTTGCAGGCTCATTACACGTGCATTCACTGTTGGAATGTAAGGTTCAGGTACTTGGAAGATTGGCGTTTCAGGACCGTAGATGTTGTTAAAGCGAGTTGCGATATCACGCGCCAACTCTAAGTGCTGTTTCTGGTCGCTACCTACAGGTACTTGGTGAGCGCCGTAAAGCAGAATGTCTGCAGCCATCAACACCGGGTAGTCGTATAAACCTACGTTTACATCATTTGAGTGACGCGCAGACTTATCTTTAAACTGAGTCATACGGCTCAGTTCACCCATTTGCGTGTAACAGTTAAGAAGCCAACCAAGTTGAGCATGCTCTGGTACGTGTGACTGAACAAATAGCGTGCTCTTCTTTGGATCAACACCGACAGCAAGACAGATTGCTAATGCGTCTAGAGTCGCTTCGTGCAGTGCTTTCGGATCTTGGCGAACCGTAATTGCGTGAAGGTCTACAACACAGTATTGGCAATCGTAATCATCTTGCATCTGTTGCCATTGACGTAGAGCACCCAAGTAGTTACCGATACTTAGTTCACCAGATGGTTGAACACCACTCAATACGATGGGCTTGCTCATGGTTTTAATTCCTTTGCTTGTAGCTAAGCTCGTTAACTTAGTTTCTTAACCTAGTATCTGAAAAACTTAGCTTCTTAACTTTAAAATAGAAAGCCGCACAGCTCTTTCTGCGCGGCTTATCCAGTGTACTCATTGATAAGTATTTTGCTAGTGGGTTAGCTAACTTTTGTCCGCTTTATGCTGAAACTAGAACAACATCGAGTAATTGCGCAATGTTGTCTGCGACATAGTCAGGGTTAGAGGCAGAGATAGATTCACCGTGATTGTAGCCATAAGTCAGACCAAACGAGTGACAACCTGCATTCTTCGCGGCTTTAATGTCGTTGCTTGAGTCACCAACCATCAACATCTCTTCTGCTTTCACATTGTGCTTTTCTAGCAGCCAGTTCAGCGCGACTGGGTTCGGTTTTTTCTCAGGGAAAGAGTCACCGCCAAGTACATCGACAAAGTACTTATCAATACCGTGTTGCGCGAGAACGTCTGGCACAAACTTCGATGGTTTGTTAGTGACCAATGCCATAGTAAAGCCCGCTTTGTGCAGCTCTGCCAACGTCTCTTTTACTGATGGGTAGAGATGGCTGAGCTTGTGGCCGCCCTGCTCGTAGAAATCATCAAACAAGATACGTGCTTTTTTCAGCAGCTCTGGTTCTAAGTTCGGATCCACGGTTAAGTCACGACTTAATGAGCGACCGATAAGCACGTCAGCACCATTACCAACATAGTCACGAACTTGTTCTTCACTCACAGAAGGGAATCCCAACTCCTGACAAGCTTGGTCCGCAGCGACAGCCAAATCAGGAACGCTATCTAACAAGGTTCCATCCAAATCAAAGGCAATCAGTTTTATTGAGCTTAATGACATCTTACTTTCCTATTTATTATGTTCGCCTTATGAGTTGAGCTCCAAGACGTAAAAAAGGGGCCAATTAGCCCCTTAATATTCAATCTATCTGTAGTTTTACGATTATGCGTTTACTTTTGCAAGCTCTGCACGCATCTCATCAATCACTTCTTTGTAATCTGGTTGATTGAAGATAGCGGAACCTGCAACAAACATGTCTGCGCCCGCTTCTGCGATTTCACGGATATTATCTACCTTCACGCCGCCATCAATTTCAAGACGGATATCACGGCCTGATTCGTCAATAAGTTTACGAACTGCGCGCAGCTTATCAAGAGTGTGAGGAATGAAAGATTGACCACCGAAGCCTGGGTTCACCGACATTAGTAGAATCATATCGACTTTATCTAAGATGTAATCAAGGCAAGAAAGTGGCGTGGCTGGGTTAAGTACGACACCCGCTTTACAGCCGTGTTCTTTGATTAACTGTAGAGTGCGGTCAACGTGCTCAGACGCTTCAACGTGGAAGGTAATCATTGATGCGCCGGCTTTAGCAAACTCAGGTACGATGCTGTCTACTGGCTTAACCATTAGGTGAACATCGATAGGAGCTGTGATGCCGTAGTCTCGCAATGCTTTACAGATCGGTGCACCAAAAGTCAGGTTAGGTACGTAGTGGTTATCCATCACATCGAAGTGCACAACGTCGGCACCGGCTGCGAGTACTTTTTCAACGTCTTCACCAAGACGAGCAAAATCTGCAGACAAAATCGATGGAGCGATTAGAAAATCTTTCATACCAAACCTCTTAAGAGTGAGTAAATTGCGAATATCACCGCCTTGTGACCTCTCATACACAAGTACAAGACTCAATCCCAAGACTATTTGGTGTGCAATTCTACCTAAGCACCTAAGCAGATCCTAGCAGTTCGAAAGATTAGTTTAAGAAAGTACCCGTGGGTCACTCAATTTAATGAGTTCGAGGATTATGCTGACTACGACAATTCTGTTGAAGCAGGTTGCTGGTTTTTCTCTTTATGGAAAAGCGCCAGTAACTCATCAACTTTATTGCGCCCTGCGCCATTACGGCTAATGGTGCGCTTCACCTTTACCACGTTCAGTTCCGCACCATGGTATAAACGACGCGTTAAGGTGGTGTCATGGTTTGAAATCAAGACAGGAATATCGCGTTCCATCGCTGCTTTTTCAGCGACATCCGCCAGTGCAGCTTGGTCATCTAAGCTAAAACCATTACCTGCGTAAGAGGTAAAGTTAGCCGTGTTCGACAGCGGTGCGTATGGAGGATCACAGTAAACCACGCAGCCTTTACGCGCGCGGCTAAAAGTTTCATGGTATCCCTCACAGACGAAGGTGGCTTTTTTCGCTTTCTCAGCAAAAAACTCTAGCTCGGCTTCAGGGAAATAAGGTTTTTTATAAGAACCAAACGGAACGTTAAAACCGCCCTTCTTGTTGTAACGACACAAGCCATTGAAGCCAAATCGGTTCATGTACAAGAAAGCTAACGAGCGATACATAACGTTATCTGTACCATTGAACTCAGCGCGAACATCTAAGAACACTTCTCTACGGTTATTCTCCGGACAGAACCAACGCTTCGCTTCAGTGATATAGGTTTCAGGATCGGCTTTAAGTAGATTGTATAGGTTGATAAGATCAGGATTAATATCTGCAAGTAGGTACTGTTCAAAATCAGTATTCAGAAATACTGATCCGGCACCGACAAACGGTTCTACCAATTTACGAGCAGGTGGCAGGTGACGTTGGATGTCTTCAACTAGGCCATATTTACCACCAGCCCATTTTAGAAAGGCACGCTGCTTTTTCATTTACTGCTCTATCTATCAACTCAAAAATAAGGCTGCGGAATGTAACATATTTTGAGGCTAAGCTCAGGGTTATTTCGCACGTTCTATCTCTCGATGCACTTGATTCATCGATTTTGCCCAAGGTTCCAACTGTTGAAGTGGTTTTGATAACGCACTTGC
This sequence comes from Vibrio sp. FF266, assembly GCF_041439695.1. Taxonomy (NCBI): domain Bacteria; kingdom Pseudomonadati; phylum Pseudomonadota; class Gammaproteobacteria; order Vibrionales; family Vibrionaceae; genus Vibrio; species Vibrio sp. FF266. Next base: position 115,958 of record NZ_JBGOOO010000010.1, on the reverse strand, counting down.
CGCATCTCGCGCCACTTGAATCGTTGGGTAATCTTGATAAGTGATAATAAACCACTTGGTGTCGTTACGAAGTGTTGGGTAAATACGAACCTTATTCTCAAGCTCATACTCTTCAATGAAAGATTGTACATCTTCCAATGATGTCATCGCACTCAACTGCAGGGTATAAGCGCGCGGCGAGATAGCTTGTAGCTCTTCGCGTGCAAATGAGAATGTGATTTTTTTTGTCGGAGGTGCTGATTGTGTTAGCTCTGAACCTTCATTCGTTGCCGGCAATGACTCACGTTCCACAACATCAGGCTGCGGGATAACGACTGCATCTGTCTTTTCTTCAACTACAGCTTCAATTGCACTGGTATCAACACTCTCAGGTTTATCATCAAGCAAAGCATCGACCACATCAGAGGTGATCACCACACGTTGCTGATCTTGTTCTACCTGACCAACACTGGCTGTCTCTTCAACCACGACCGGCGGCAGAGAAGAGCTGTCATCGTCAGCACCTTGATAACTCATATCAACTTCGGCTTCAGAATCGACAGTTCCGTCGATTGTGGCTTGCTCAGTTGCATTTTCCACTTCCAACGTTGGAATAACTGTCTGCTCAATAGGGGCGATAATAGATTGCGCTTTATCGTCAGGCGTTGGTTGATTAAACATCCACCAGTAACCGCCGCCGATAACAAGCAACAACAACGCCACCACAATCGCAATATTGATAGGTGAACCAATGATTGAGCGAATAATAATCCTTTTTTCCACTTTCAATTCTCCTAAGGCCATTAGCTCACCGGGCAAAGGTTGCGCTTTTTTAAATGCATTTCGCACCCGAGATTCTGACTCATCATCGACATATCGAATCACCAGTGACTCAAAGAAATGTTCAGCTTCTGGTTGCGAAAGATCATCGATCTCAAGGGCGATAGGTTTGTGCGGCTGACCGTAACTAAGTCGTGTTAATAGCGTGTCTAGGTGACCAGTTTGCGAGAACAGAACGATATTAATCGTCCATTGAGGGTTTGATTGAGATTCAAGTACCAACATCCATAATTCTGATACCAGTAGCTCAGACAATCGGTGGGCGTCATCAATGACAATAAGCACATTACACGTATCTCCATCCAGTAACCTAGCAAGGCTATCAGATAAAGAATCATGTTGATTAAAGAGTGGGTCAGAAACAATCTGACTAAGAATAAGTGCGCGGCGCTGTTGATCGTCTTGGCTTGGGTGACAAAGCAGTAAACACTGATTTTTTTCTGTCGACCATGCTTCAAGATAACGCTGAGCTAACCAAGATCGGCCAGAACCCGTTTTACCAGCAACATTTACAAAGTTTGAACCAAAGTTAGTTAAAAGCTGTAAACGCTCTAGCAACTCAACTTGAGACTCTAACTCCAATACTCTTAAATCATGAGCCAAACTCATTGGGGATCCCTACTGATAAGTTCGATCTGTAAAGCGCTTCAGTTGCCTAACTTTTAGCTAGGCAACCTCACAACCGAATTTAAAGAGTACGGCAGAAATCAATCGCTTGTTTAATGATGTCTTGAGGTACATCAGCAACCACTTCAGCAGTACCAATACTTGTTGGTAATACCAGACGCAACTGACCAGACAGCACTTTTTTATCGCGCATCATGTGCTTCATAAAGTCTTCAAAAGACATGCTTTCTGGCGTATGGATTGGTAGTTTCGCATTCTTGAGTATAGAAATAATTCGCTCAAGTTGCTGCTGAGAAATCAGTCCCTGTAATTGGGCGGTTTTTGCTGCCATTACAGTGCCTGACGACACAGCTTCACCATGTAGCCAATTACCATAGCCTAGTTCTGCTTCAATCGCATGACCAAATGTATGACCTAGGTTCAATAACGCTCTGATTCCTGACTCTTTTTCATCGATAGCAACCACTTCAGCCTTAATTGCACAACAACGAGCAATCGCGGTAATCAGTGCGTCTTCATCAAGTTGATACAGTTTCTCTAGATTCTGTTCCAACCAGCCAAAAAAGGCTTCATCGTAAATGATGCCGTATTTGATCACCTCAGCCATACCCGCTGCAAACTCACGCTCTGGAAGCGTTGATAGGCAGTTAGTATCGATGATGACAGATTTTGGTTGGTAAAAAGCGCCGATCATATTCTTGCCAAGGGGATGGTTCACTGCAGTTTTACCACCTACAGAGGAGTCCACTTGAGAAAGAAGGGTCGTCGGGATTTGAATGAAATCAATACCGCGCTGGTAGCAAGAGGCAGCAAAACCGACCAAATCACCGATAACACCACCACCCAAAGCAATCACCACCACATCGCGGCTGTAATTTCCTTCAAGCATGTAGCTCATCACTGAGTTGAACGTTTCAAGTGTTTTGTATTGCTCACCGTCTGGCAACTCTAAAAGAGATGTCTGACAGCCGACTTGATCCAATAGCGATAAAATTTTATCAGCATAAAGAGGCGCTACTGTCACATTACTGATAACAACAACTTTCTGCTTACCTGATAAAAAAGAAAGGTACGCCGGGTCTTCAAATAACCCGGCGCCAATAGAGATAGGGTAGCTACGCTCAGCTAGATTGACCGTAATCCGTTCCATGGGTTTGCTCTCCGAAAAATGAACTTAACGTTCTTCTAGCATTTTTACGATCTGGTTGGCTACCACTTTTGCACTTTGGTCGTCAGTACGAACTGTGTAGTCCGCCACTTCTTCGTATAGTGCGTTGCGAGATACAGCTAGATCTTCTAGCACATCACGCGGGTTGTCTGTTTGAAGTAGAGGGCGTTTCTTGTCGCGGTTAGTGCGAGCAAGTTGCTTTTCAATTGTTGTCTCTAGGTATACAACAATGCCTCGTGCAGATAGACGGTTACGGTTTTCTTTGCTCAGCACTGAACCACCACCTGTCGCAAGAACAATACCTTGTTCTTCTGTCAGATCGTTGATTACAGATTCTTCGCGCTTACGGAAACCATCTTCGCCCTCAACATCAAAAACCCATGCGATGTCTGCGCCAGTGCGCTCTTCGATCACAGTGTCAGAGTCTAGAAACTCCATATGAAGTTGGGAAGCTAGGTGTCTACCAATTGTACTTTTGCCGGCGCCCATTGGGCCAACAAGAAAAATATTGCGTTTCTCAGCCATGTTTTTAGCAGTAATTTACAACGTTAATTCAATGACATCGCCACAAGGTAGGTCAGTACAAGTACTGAAATTAAAAGGCCCGTGGCACCGATTCCTCACAGATAATTCGTGATAAGACCCGAAATTATCAAGGTTAGGTGCCACTAATGCAACTTTATTTTTAATCTAATTGCTCATTACTGAATCACAACTTTAGGTGTAACAAAAATAAGTAGTTCACTTTTGCCTACATTTTCATAGCTACGACGGAACAATGCGCCAAGAACAGGAAGGTCTCCTAACAGTGGAACTTTATCAACTTGGCTGCTCACACTGTGTTGAAAAATACCACCTAACACGACCGTTTCACCATTATTAACAAGTACTTGCGTTCCAATTCTTTGCGTATCAATAGCGACAGCTTCACCGGTGCCGGTTTTCACCACTTGCCCCGGTCTATCTTGAGTCACGCTCAAATCCAATACCAAACGATTGTCGGGTGTGATCTGCGGAGTCACCTTGAGACTCAATACCGCTTTCTTAAATGCGACTGAAGTAGCACCACTTGAAGAAGACTCTAAATAAGGGATTTCAGTACCTTGCTCAATATAAGCGGGTTTTTTATTGGTGGTAATTAAGCGTGGGCTAGAAATAATCTCTGCTTTCGACTCTTGTTGCAGTGCTGACAATTCAAGATCAAGCAAGGTATCAGAACCCAGCTTGGCTACCTGAAACGCAATACTCGACGCGCTCGGGGAAGTTGCTCCTAAATTAACGTTGAGGAAATCGTCAATCGCACTATTCCCACCATTATCGTCATACGGTGTAATTTGCGATGGATGGTTGCCCTCTATCGAGCCGCCAACTTTGAAGCTTCCGTTGGTCGAGGAAACGCCCCAACGCACTCCTAGTTCATCAAGATTACCCTCAGTAACAGTGACAATACGTGCTTCTATCTGAACTTGCTTCACGGGAATGTCTAGCGATTCAATAATACCTCGTATCACCGCAATGTTTTCTTCCAATTCACGGATCAACAGGGAGTTAGTTCGCTCATCAATGGTAATCGAGCCTCGCTCGGACAACATGCTTACCGCCCCTTCCCCACCAATCATGTCGGCAATGTCGGTGGCTTTGGCAAAGTTAATCTTGATGATTTCCGACTTGAGTTCACCTAGCTCTTCTTCCAAACGAGATTTCTCTAGCGCTTGTTGCTCTCTAAGGTCGAGATCAGCTTTAGGTGCCACCAAGATAACGTTGCCATCAACACGCTTATCCAATCCCTTAACTTGCAAGATAATGTCGAGAACTTGCTGCCAAGGCACACCATCTAAACGTAAAGTCAGATTACCCGTGACTGAATCAGAAACAACGAGATTGAAATCGTTGTAATCAGCAATAAGCTGCAAAACATTACGTACAGGGATATCTTGGAAGTTAATCGATATCACCTTGCCTTCTTTTTCTAAAACATTTTTCTCTATTGTCACTTCATCAATAGTAGGCCTACTGATCATTACCTCAATAAAGCGACCTTTTAAGTTGTATTCATATTGATAGTCACCAGCGATCGTTGCCAACAATCGCGTACTGGGCGTTTCCTTATACACCTCAATACCTTCAACTGAGGTCGCGAAGTCCTTCACATCCAGGAGGTAAAGCTTATCGTCATTCACCTGAGTATTGAGTAACTCGATACTTAAACCTTCCTGAGCACGTTGAACATCCACCACAGCAGTGCTGGTTGCCAATTCGATAATGATGACGGCGTCTTTCTCCTTGTTGACCCTAAAATCAATATTTTCCAATTGATTTGGCAAGCTCTCGGCATAGCTGAACACGCTAACCACCAACATCACAGACACAACTAGGCTTTGCAGCCCTTTGTTTATTAACTTACTTAGTCCTTTAATCATATTTACATCTCATATCCACATCATGTGACATTGGTTTACTTCAGAGCGAGCTTAACGTTGCGCTTATGCCAACAACCTAAACCATCTGGAAGGGTTTCATTAATCTGTACGTACTGGCTCGTCACCTTAGTCACTCGACCATTATTTAAGCCAATAAACTGACCTTTTTTCACATTGACCACGTTCCCTTTCGGGGTTTGTACTAACCCTGAAACGCTTGTTCCACTGCCCATTACGCCTCTTAAACGCAGCTTACTCAGCGGGTATTTTTCTAGCTTGCCATTGCGAGAGCGTGCGTTCGGCTGCCAACAATCTTTCTTCACCAAGGGTTGGTTTTGTACGATGGCTTCTTTAGGGAGCTCAAAGGGAGGACGAAAGGCGTGGCGTTGATAAGTTGCGGCCAAGAACTCCGTTTCTGGGACAAGTTTTTCTACCTCTTTTCTCGCCTTAGCTTCAACTTGCCTCACAAAATCTTCTAACGAATCCTGATTGGCTTTACAGCCTGAAAGCACAAGCAGTAACAATAGGGACAAAAGGACGCTACTGAATTTCATCATTCACCTCCGATTTAAACTGATAGGTGTAAGCTCGAACCCTGAAATGTAGCGTGCTACTTTCTTGACTGACTCGCTGCCAATTCACATCATCGAAGCTAATAATGCGCGGCAGTTTTGCGATGGCCGCGGAGAAATCGCCAATCTCGTGGTAATCACCGGTTAGCTCAATATTGAGGGGTAACCGATAAAGGAATTCCTTGTTCTGCTTTTGCCCCCAATCAATGCGCGTAAAGGTTAGCGCATTATCCAAACCAAGTTCATTCACTGAGGCCAACATACTGGCGAGCTCCTTTTGAACTGGCAACTGTTCTAGCAGATAGTCGTAGCGACTGGTTAGCTCATCCAACTGACTCTGAAGCTTAGGCAAAGCCGCAACCTTGTTCGCTTTTATCCTTAATGTTGCTTTCAAAGTCTGCTCTTGCTGCTTCATCTGCTGCAGTTCATCGTCTAAAGGCAGCACATACAGCCAAGTCCCGACACCTTGGATTAATATCATCAGCAACAGAATAACGAGCAGTTGGGGCAACAACGGCCATTCGGTAATCTCATCAGCATCGAGATCTTGCAAGCTCACACTATTTTGCCAGCTAATCCTACTTTTAAGGTTAGCCATGATTTGCCCCCTTCTCTTTTCTGCTTGCGGTTGCGCTCTCTGCGGTTGTGTTTTCTAAAGAAACAGGGCTAAACACAAAAGAGACCTTGAAGGTCTGAAACTCTTTATTGAAGCGCTTTCGGTTATGGATAATAGAGTGCATCTCGACCCCTTTAAGAGAATCAGAACGCTCTAGATTGTCCAACATTGTGGCGAGGCGAGCCGTACTGTCGCTGATACCTGCCATCTCAATCTCCTGACCATTCATCTTCATCTTGTCGACATACACGCCCTCAGGAATCAGCTCCGGCATTAGATTCATAAAGTCGGTGGTCTTATTACGGCCAAGCTGTAACGACTCCACGACATCAAGTCGAGTCAGAATGGCTTTGTGTTCTTGTTCTGCAACTTTTAACGATTGAATTTGTCGGTCGAGCTCGGCAATGTATTGATTAAGATAATTGAGGCGAGCTTGCTGTTTGGCTTGTTGACCCTGAAAATAGTGACCAACCGCCCATTGCCCTGTAAGTACAATGATGACGCCAAGAATGACTAGGTGGATAAAACGCTTCTTGTGCTGAGCGCGAATCTCATCACGCCACGGCAGCAGGTTAATTTGATGCAACATGCTTCTCTCCTTGCCACTTGAGTCCACTCATCGCCATACCCGCGGCAATGCCGTAATGTTGCCAGTTCATCGGCAGTTGGTGCCGCTTCGCCACCTTGTTCTCAAATAACGATAAAGGATTGAGCGATTCACAACTCATCTGAAAATGGCGCTCTAGATCTTCAACTACCATCGGAATGCTGGCTCCTTCGCCCATCAGCCAGATCCCGGATATCGGCTCAAGTGCATTCACTGAGGAATAGAGTTGCAACTGCCGCTTAAGCTTTTCAACCAAATTGACAATAAACCGATGTGTCTCCTCTGCGTTGCCGAACACATCTTCTGTATAACTCGGGCTGTCAGCGCCGCGAAGATCTTGAGTACCAAAGGCGATGTCTTTATAGAAAGGTGCTGAATCCTGCGGGATAATGCCTAACGACGTTTGGTCAACTCCTACGTCCACCAGCAACCAGTTACTTTTTTCAGGATAAAGGCGTGAAGCCAACTGCCAAATATTGAGCAGACCATGTGCTTGGGTGTCGATGACAACAGGTTTAAATCCGGCTTTATTTAAAGCATCCGCTCGACTGTCTACAACTTCCTTACGAGTCGCATATATCTGATAGCTACTTGTCGATCCTTTACCAAATCGTTTGTCTTCCAGCTTTACAAAATCTAAACTCAGCTCCTCGATAGGAAAGGGAGATTGATGAGCAAAGGTTTGATAGATAGAAAACTCCTTTTCTCTGTCTTCTAAATCACTCTCTATTTGCAGTACTTTGCTGATCACCGTGTTATCGGGTACCGAAATGGCGACGTTGCGACAGCCAAAAGGCAGTCCTTTCCTAAGTTCTTTAAGTTTCTTAACAGTTTTCTGATACTCCAAAGTATGGTTAGCTGTAAAAATGTCGTCCGAAATCGGCAGCTCTTTGTATCCCACTAGGGCATACAACTCCCCCACGGGTTTTAGTACCACGGCTTTGATGCTGTGATGATTTATATCTATACCTGTAATTAATGATGAACCCATGTGACCTAGCTCCTGAAGTGCCAAGCATTTCGTTGATTATCTAGGGGTTGTGATTATTAGTTAAATAAGCGTTAATAAACGAAAGCTAAGTTTTTAACCTAGAGTACAAGGGTTTGCTGCTTATCAGCCTTAACTAATCAGGGATTATCCGGTGAAGTTCATAAAGCGATTATTCATATTTACATTGATTTGCATGATTCTTGGAGTCAGTACAATTTTCGGGTTTTACTATTACGTAAAACCAGAGTTGCCTGATGTTGCCACTTTGCGTGACGTAGAACTCCAAACGCCAATGCAAGTCTTCAGTCAAGACGGTAAATTGATCTCTCAATTTGGTGAAAAGCGTCGTAATCCAGTGACTTATGACGAGATTCCTCGCCACCTAGTTGAAGCTTTGATTGCTACCGAAGATAGCCGCTTCTACGAGCACCCTGGTATTGATCCAATTGGTATTACTCGAGCAGCACTCGTGGTTGCTATGTCCGGTTCAGCCAAACAAGGGGCGAGTACCATAACTCAGCAGCTTGCGCGTAACTTCTTCTTATCTAATGAGAAAAAGATTATGCGTAAAATCAAAGAGATCTTCATTGCGATCCACATTGAGCAACTTCTTAGTAAAGAAGAGATCATGGAGCTTTACGTAAACAAGATCTTCCTTGGCCACCGTTCATATGGTTTCGGCGCAGCAGCGCGTGTTTATTTTGGTAAGGATCTTCCTGAGCTCACCTTAAGTGAATTGGCTACGCTTGCGGGCATGCCAAAAGCACCTTCAACTATGAACCCTATTTATTCTGTTGAGCGTGCGACCAACCGTCGTAACGTGGTATTACGTCGTATGCTAGACGAAAAATACATCACTCAATCAGAGTACGATGAAGCTCGCAGTGAAGAGCTTATCTCGAAATATCACGGTGCCGAAATTGAACTGAGCGCGCCGTATGTAGCAGAAGTTGCACGAGCTTGGATGGTTGAACGCTATGGTGAAGCCGCTTACACATCAGGCATGAAGGTTTACACGACCGTTGATTCAAAACTGCAAAAAGCAGCGAACCAAGCCGCGATTAAGAACCTACTTGGCTACGATGAACGCCACGGTTACCGTGGTGCTGAAAAAGTATTGTGGCAAACGGCGCAGTCGGCTTGGGATCAAAAACAAATCGTTAAGCACCTTAAGTCTCAACCAACCTATGGTGACTTAGTACCAGCAGTTGTAACCGCTGTTGATTCGAAAAGCGCTCAAGTTTGGGTTAAGAACCAAGGCGAAGGCACTATCGAGTGGCAAGGCATGAACTGGGCGCGTAAATTCCTAACGGACAACCGCCAAGGTCCAGCGCCTTCTCAAGCGAAAGAGATTTTGGCTGTTGGTGAGCAAGTTTGGGTTCGCCATGAAGCAGTAACCGGCGATGAAGTATCTGAAGAGCCTACCGAAGAAACAACAACTGAACCTGAAACACCGGTTGTATGGCGACTAAGCCAAGTGCCAAATGCAAACACCGCGTTTGTTGCCATGAACCCTAACAACGGCGCAGTATTGTCGATGGTGGGTGGCTTTAACTTTGTACACAACAAATTCAACCGTGCGACCCAATCTATTCGTCAGGTGGGTTCTGGTATCAAACCATTTATCTACTCAGCAGCGATTGAAAAAGGCTTAACGCTAGCCTCACTGATCAACGATGCGCCTATCAATCAATGGGATAAGAGCCAAGGTACGGCATGGCGACCAAAGAACTCACCACCGACCTATGTGGGTCCAACTCGTTTACGTATTGGCTTAGCTCAATCTAAAAACGTAATGGCGGTACGTGTACTGCGCGAAGTGGGCTTGGATGATACTCGTAACTACCTAACTCGATTTGGTTTTGATATTGACGAAGTACCGCGTTCTGAAACCATTGCTCTGGGTGCGGGTAGCTTAACGCCAATGAAGGTAGCACAAGGTTACTCAGTATTTGCGAATGGCGGCTACTACGTTGAACCTTTCTACATCAGCCGTATTGAGACACCATTTGGTGAGACTGAATTCCAAGCGACACCGAAAGTTGTGTGTAAAGACGATTGCCAACAGCCAATGACCTCAGATTCAATGGCTAATGAGTTTGCAGAGCAAGATGTGGATGCCCAAGTACAGTACGCACCTCAAGTGATCACTGAGCAGAACGCGTTCCTTGTTCGTGAAATGATGTACAGCAACATCTGGGGTGGCGGTGATTGGAGCGCAGGTACGGGTTGGAACGGTACAGGTTGGCGTGCACAGCCGTTGAAGCGTCGTGACATTGGCGGCAAAACGGGAACCACCAACGATTCGAAAGATACTTGGTACAGCGGTTACGGCCCTGGCATGGTTGCAACGGTATGGGTTGGTTTTGATAACCACAACCGCAACCTAGGCAGAACCAAAGCGAACTCGAACCTTGGTAAAAATCAGATTACTGGTGCAGAAGCTGGCGCAAAAACAGCAGAACCGGCATGGGTTGATTTCATGGGTACGGCGTTAGCGGGCGTTCCTGCTGAGCGTAAAGAGATTCCGGAGAACATCGTCCGTGTTCGTATCGACCGTGAAACTGGCTTACTGACCAACAAGTTCGATAGCTCATCAATGTTCGAGTACTTCGAAAAAGGCACAGAGCCAACCGAGTACATCACTGAACGTTTCAATGACGACATCTACTCAACCTCATCAGGTGAAGCAGTAGAAGAACTGTTCTAACTAGGGTTTGTAGAACCTAGTAACATGAACCAATAAAAAGGGTTGATATGCATTCATATCAACCCTTTTTTTATATCTATATCTGACAGACTAGGCTCTAAACTCAAGCGCTAAGCCGTCTTCTCCAGTTGAGTTCGAATCGTCTCAGCCAATTGCTCGAAACGTCCCTTCAATGGAGAGCCCGGACGGTAAGCCACGACAATTCTACGTGAAGGTGTTGGATTCACTGCTGGCACGTAACACACACCATCTTTCTGCTTTTCCTTTGGCACCGATAACTGAGGTAGTAAGGTAATACCCGCCCCCGCCGCGACCATGTTACGCAGCGTTTCTAAGCTGGTTGCCTTAAAGCGCTCATCGTCTTTCGCACCCGCAGCAAAACAGAAGCCCAAGGCTTGGTCTCTTAAACAGTGACCGTCACCTAGCGCCAGTACGGTTTGTCCATTTAGCTGCAGCATATCGACAGTGTCTTGCTGAGCCCACTCGTGGTCACATGGAACAGCAACACTTAACGGCTCGTCATACACATCAATCTCTTTGAACACCGCGGTTTCATCAACCGCAGCCAGTACCAAGCAATCCAGCTTGCCATCTTCAAGTTGGCTCACTAATTGATGAGTCTGCGCTTCATGCAGGTAAAGCTCAAGATCGGGAAAGCACTCTTTAAGATGAGGAATGATCTTAGGTAAAATATAAGGGCCAACGGTCGGAATAAAACCAATGTGCATCGGCCCCGTCATCGCTTCACCGTGTCCACTTGCCATATCTTTAAAAGTCTTTACTTCATTGAGAATACGCTTGGCTTGTTCAACAAGTTGTAACCCTGATTCTGTAAATATTACCTTCCTTGGACTACGCTCGGTTAACTGAAGTCCAATTTCATCTTCGAGTTTGCGTATTTGACCGCTTAGTGTCGGCTGACTGACAAAGCACGCTTCTGCCGCTTTTCGGAAGTGTTTATGCTCTGCGAGCGCCACCAAGTATTCAAAGTCACGAATGTTCATGATCAGTCTCTTACCTCAGGTTTTAATAAGAACAAGGGTTCTAATAGAAACATTTAAAAGAAAAATGCTCTTGATAGAATTTACCTATCAAAACCATAACATCAAACGATTAGAGCTATCAAAGGATTTATCTAATAATGGGCTCAACGAAACGAAACAGAGCGAAGAAAAACGTTAAGCTCTGATAGAACAAAATTAAAAATACTATTTAAGGAAATCAATATGTTTGCATCTAAAGAAGGTCAATCAATCCCTCAAGTAACATTCCCAACTCGCCAAGGTGATGCATGGGTTAACGTAACGACTGAAGAGCTATTCAAAGACAAGACAGTTATCGTATTCAGCCTACCAGGTGCGTTTACGCCAACATGTTCGTCAAGCCACCTTCCTCGTTACAACGAGCTACACTCTGTATTCAAAGAAAACGGTGTTGATGACATTCTGTGTGTTTCAGTAAACGACACATTCGTAATGAACGCTTGGAAAGCAGACCAAGAAGCGGAAAACATCACATTCATCCCAGATGGTAACGGTGATTTCACAGACGGCATGGGTATGCTAGTTGAGAAAAACGACATCGGCTTCGGCAAACGTTCATGGCGCTACAGCATGCTGGTTAAAAACGGCGTGGTAGAAAAAATGTTCATCGAAGAAGACGTACCAGGCGACCCGTTCAAGGTTTCTGATGCTGATACTATGCTTAACTACCTTGCTCCTGAGCACAAAGAGCAAGAGTCAATCACAGTATTCACTAAGCCAGGCTGTCCTTTCTGTATGAAAGCAAAACAGAACCTAATCGACAAAGGTCTGAACTACGAAGAAGTGGTTCTAGGTAAAGATGCAACAACAGTAAGTCTGCGTGCAATCTCTGGTCGCACTACCGTTCCTCAAGTATTCATCGGTGGCAAACACATCGGTGGTAGCGAAGAACTAGAAACTTTCCTAGGCTAATCGCTTCATCGCCGATATAGGCTTAGAAGTATCCGCTAACCCACCCTCTTGTGGGTTAGCCATTCCAAACACTCTTATCTAAGTTTTGGAAAAAAGAATATAGCTGGTGACTCGCCTGTCTTTTACTAACCTATAGTTAGTAATAAAAGCAGAGTCACAAGCTAAACCTAATAAAACAGAATCACAAAACTGACCCACTATCCTGACTCTCAAGAAATCACCAGAGTTGGAGGGGTTCGTTCAAACCAAATTTAGCCATTGCGAGAAAATTATTATGAAACAAGTCAATGTAGATGTAGCAGTTATCGGGGGCGGTACGGCAGGTTTAGGTTCTTACCGCGCTGCAAAAGCACACACTGACAGTGTTGTGATGATTGAAGGCGGCCCTTACGGTACAACCTGTGCTCGTGTTGGTTGTATGCCATCCAAACTGCTTATTGCAGCAGCGGAAAGCGTACACCAAATCGAGAAAGCTCCGGCTTTTGGCGTTCACCCACAAGGTGATATCGTGATTAACGGCCGTGAAGTGATGGACCGAGTGAAGTTTGAACGTGACCGTTTTGTTGGTTTTGTTTTAGAAGGTGTTGATGAAATCCCAGAGCAAGACAAGATCTCTGGTTACGCAAAATTTTTAGACGACAACACACTACAAATTGATGACCACACGGTTGTCACCGCTAAACGTATTGTTATCGCGACCGGCTCTCGCCCTGCATACCCTGCCGTTTGGAATGAGCTTGGTGATCGTCTGATCATTAACGATGACGTGTTCAGCTGGGATGACTTACCAGAATCGGTTGCCGTATTTGGCCCTGGTGTTATTGGTCTTGAGCTTGGTCAGTCACTGCACCGCTTGGGTGTAAAAACAAAACTGTTCGGTTTAGGTGGTCAAGTTGGTCCAGTTACCGACCCAGAGATCATGGCTTACGCAGATAAAGCCTTCAATGAAGAGTTCTATCTAGATGCCGACGTGAAAATCGAAAGCATGAAGCGCATTACCACTGAATCGGGTGAGGCTCGCGTTGAAATCCAGTTCATCAATAAACAAGGTGAATTAGAAACTAACGTCGTTGAGTACGTACTGGCAGCGACAGGCCGTCGCCCTAACACTGACAAGCTTGGCTTAGAGAATACCTCTCTAGAACTTGATGAACGTGGTGTGCCAATCGCAGACCACTACACGCTACAAACATCGCTACCATCAGTATTTATCGCTGGTGATGCGAGTAACCAACTGCCTCTACTACATGAAGCAGCAGACCAAGCGCGTATTGCGGGTGACAATGCAGGTCGTTTCCCAGAAATTCGTGCAGGCCTACGCCGCTCTAAAATCTCGGCGGTATTCTCTGACCCGCAAATCGCGATGGTTGGTGAAACCTACAAAGAGATCATAACCCGCTTAGGCACATGTGGCTGTTTCGCAACGGGTGAAGTGTCTTTCGAGAACCAAGGTCGTTCTCGAGTGATGCTACGCAACAAAGGTATTCTGCATGTTTACGGCGAGCAAGGTACAGGTCGCTTCCTAGGTGCTGAAATGATGGGACCAAACGCGGAACACTTGGCTCACTTATTAGCATGGGCACACCAGAACAAGATGACGGTTTCTGAAATGCTAGACATGCCGTTCTACCACCCAGTAATCGAAGAGGGTGTGCGAACAGCGCTACGTGACCTCAATGCGAAACTGCACCTAGGTCCAGAGATGGTGAAACACTGTCTGGATTGTGGTCCGGGTTGTTAATCTCAGGCTATCGTTAGTCAGTTAACAAACGCTAGATACTAAAAAGGAAAGCCAGTGGCTTTCCTTTTTGTTTTTGGCAACAAGTAAACTATAGATTCCCGATTACGCTCCTTCGTCGCTCTCGGGAATGACAGCTATTTTCATACACGTCTAGGCGAAGCTAACCAGAATAGCGGTGCTCTTCAAACGCGTCTAAACTGAAGCAAATCAAAGTGACGCATCAGCTAAACCAAAACTAAACTCGTCATTCCAGAACCGCGGGACGAGGTATCTGGAATCTCTTGAAGCCATTGCTTATAGCTAAAGGCTTAGCAATTACTTCTCAGCAGCAATCACAGAGATCTCAACAAGTAGCGCTTCACGAGCCATATCACCCGTTACACATGCGCGAGCTGGAGCGTGACCTTCAGGAACCCATGCATCCCATACTGCGTTCATTTCTTGGAAGTCTTTCATGTCTTTCAAGTAAATCGTTGCTGACAGCATATGCTCTTTATCGCTGCCCGCTTGCTCAAGTAGGGCTTCCACTTTATCCAGCATCGTTTGTGTTTGCTCAGTGATGTCTTTGGTTGCATCAGCACACACTTGGCCACATAGGTAGATAGTGCCGTTGTGTTTCACAATACGGCTCATGCGTTGTTTGGTTTCTTGACGCTCAATCATCGACTTTCTCTCTCTGTGTCACCGTGATCCAATATCTTGTGACGTGTTATTATCAAGGCAACAAGCATAACGCGAATCAAACCCAAGATGACATGCATTCATTGCAATAAAAGTGAAAAAATCCGTAACAAACTCGGCCGCTGCCAGCGCTGCATGAATCAGCTGATGGTGTTGTCGATTTTAAGTTGGGGAGCATGGTGGGTATTTTTCAGAGAAGACCCAAAAACCATCAATGCCATCGCCTTGATGATGGCCGCTTTCGCGTTCAGTGGGTTGCTGTCGTTGCATTGGATAATGAAATTTGTCGTGCTGCCTTTAAGGAACAAAAAGCGTTAACAGAGAGACGTTGCTAGATAAGCGATAAAGGCCAGACGCCCAATTAAATGCCCCTACTTAGCAAGCTCCCATCATTTCCCAAACAGCAGATAGAAAAAAGCCCCAGAACCAATCGATTCTAGGGCTTTCTTAGAAAATTCTAAGAAAAAGCAGTGGTACTTTAATAGACCGGACTTTTCTCAGTTTGTTCCCAAAAAAGATCAGATTTTTGATCTTTTTTTTAGGCGCCATAAAATCAATGCCTTATGCAACATTTACCTTTGCGATGATCTGTTCAACCAAGTTCACTTCCAACGCCACTTCATCACATGCATGTTGGCGAGGACACTGATCACAATCTTTCAGTACCTTCTCAGGCAACAGAGATTTTGATGTCGGTAAAAAGTCATGCTTCATAAAGAACTCTGGGGTACGAGTCAGCACAAACACCTTCTTGATCGCCATTTGTCGCGCTTTATCAACCAAGTGCTGCACAATCGCGGTGCCCTGCCCTTGACCTTGCCAGCCAGCTTCAACACCTAACGAACGGATTTCCGCTAAACCAGAGTCATACACATAGAGTGATGCACAACCCGTCACCTCGCCATGATGCTCTGCGACGGCAAACGAGCCAATATCACGCACCAGTTCATTACGAGAACGAGGCAGGTTTTCACCCATATTCGCCCAGTAGGCCACCATGCCTTCCAACGCTTCAATATCGGTCAGACGAGCAGAACGAACCTTAACGATAGAAGTATCACGCTGTGATAAACGCTTCTCTGCTTGGTCAACCGCGTAAGCCACTTGTTGTGGAGATACACCGCCTAGCGCGCTACGTTTTTCAAGACACGACTCAATGGTCAGGATGTCATACACATCCTCTTCAATCACCTCAGAGAACTCTTTCATCTCCGCGATGGTTAATTCTTCTAATGCGCAGCCTTTAGCAATCGCAGCAACTACCGTCACACCAACAATATGGTGAGCTTCACGGAAAGGAATGCCTTTCGCTACTAAGTAATCAGCCAATTCTGTTGAGTTCGCATAACCTTGCTTCGCTGCTTCAAGTGTACGTTCGCCGTTCACTTTAATGCCATCAAAACAAAGAGCAGCCATTTCCATACAATCATTCCAAGTATCTAAAGCGTCGAACAGACCTTCTTTATCTTCTTGCATGTCTTTGTTGTACGCCAAAGGCAGAGCTTTTACAGTCATCATCATTGCAGCTAATGAACCGTACACACGGCCAGTTTTGCCACGGATTAGCTCTAGCGCATCTGGGTTTTTCTTTTGTGGCATCAGAGATGAACCTGATGTCACGGTATCTGCTAACTCGATGAAGTTCGATTCACCCGAGTTGTAGAAAATCATATCTTCTGCAAGACGCGAAAGGTGAAGCATAGAAATAGATGCAATCGACATCAGCTCCATCACATGATCACGGTCAGATACTGAATCTAGAGAGTTACGCGTTGCACGATGGAAACCTAAGTTGTGAGCTAACTCTTCACGGTCCATCGGGTAAGCAGTTCCAGCAAGGGCACCAGAACCCAGCGGACATGTATCTAGACGCTTAATCGCATCATTCAAACGAGAATAATCACGCTCAAGCATTTCAACGTAAGCCAAGCACCAGTGAGCAAAAGTTACCGGCTGAGCACGTTGTAAGTGAGTGTAGCCAGGAAGCACGGTTTCTTGATGCTGAGAAGCAACGTTCACCATTTGGCTTTGTAGGCGATCCAATGCCAGTAGCAGTTGATTACCTTGCTGACGACACCATAATTTCAGGTCGGTCGCCACTTGGTCATTACGAGAACGGCCAGTGTGAAGTTTTTTGCCCAAGTCACCGACTTTGCCGATAAGTTGTTGCTCAACCCAGCTGTGAATATCTTCTGCATCAGAACGTAGAATCTGTTCAGGATCTTCCATCACCTCAAGTTTTAGCTCATTCAACGCTAACTCAAGCTTCTGTTGCTCTTCTTCTGTTAATACGTTGACCGACAGTAGAGCTTTAGACCAGGCAATTGAGCCCACAATGTCTTGCTCAGCCAATCGGTAATCAAAACGAAGAGAATCGTTAAAATCTTTAAACCGGGTGTCTGCTGCTTGGGTAAATCTACCGCCCCATAATGCCATTGTGTATCTCCTAATTGCACAGTGCTCACTGTTTTTGCAAATGATAATTCTGATTAAAATTCAGTATTTTTCTGATGGTTTAAACTTACGGCAATTCAAAATAAAAATAAAGTATTAATTCACTATTTTCACATATTTATTCACCAATAGTTTAATCCATTATTTATTTTCAGCGTGATTCGCGAATTATATGCCATTCAATGATAAAAACCGAAGCTGATTTATTAGACTAATCGATAGAAAAAAGCCCATTCACTAATCAATAGTGGATGGGCTTTGCATAATAATGTCTATTTGCTAGCCTTCCGTTATTCGTAAAAGGCTAGCTCACTAACTCATGGTTATGATTACTTTTGGCTATTCAGAGCACGAATACGGCTTGATAACGAGTAAAGACGGATAAAGCCTTCAGCGTGGCTTTGGTCGTAAACTTCATCTTCACCAAAGGTTGCAAACTCTTCTGAGTACAAGCTGTTGTCAGAACGCTTCTGAGTCACCGTT
Source organism: Vibrio sp. FF266 (assembly GCF_041439695.1). NCBI lineage: Bacteria > Pseudomonadati > Pseudomonadota > Gammaproteobacteria > Vibrionales > Vibrionaceae > Vibrio > Vibrio sp. FF266. Next base: position 98,114 of record NZ_JBGOOO010000010.1, on the reverse strand, counting down.
GCATGGCCTTTGTAAAGTTTGATAACCACTTCACCATTCACGTCTTGTGCTAGCTCATCTGTTGCTGCAAGAATTGACTTACATAGCGGAGTGAACCAACGGCCATCGTATACAAGGTGAGAAGCTTTAACACCTAGCTCTTCACGGAATTCGAATGCCGCTTTATCAAGAACCAGTTGCTCTACTGCACGCAGTGCTTCCATCATGATTGTGCCACCTGGAGTTTCGTAACAACCACGAGACTTCATGCCAACAAGACGGTTTTCTACGATATCGATACGACCAACACCGTGCTTCGCACCCTTCTCATTTAGGTAAACCAGTGCGTTGTATGGCGTCATTGTTTCGCCATCAACCGCTACCACTTCACCTTTTTCAACTTTAAGCGTCACAGTTTCAGATTCGTTTGGCGCTTGCTCTGGGTCTACAGTCCAAGCCCAGCAATCTTCATCCGGTGCGTTCCATGTATTTTCTAGCACGCCGCCTTCTGTAGAGATGTGCCATGCGTTTGCATCACGCGAGTAGATCTTAGTAAGAGAAGCCGTACAAGGGATGTTACGTTCAGCTAGGTAATCTAGACACTCTTCACGGCTCACTAGATCCCATTCACGCCAAGGTGCAATTACGTGTAGATCCGGTGCTAGTGCAGCAAATGCGCCTTCAAAACGAACTTGGTCGTTACCCTTACCTGTACAGCCGTGACACAGTGCGTCTGCACCGACTTTACGTGCAACCTCAACCTGAGCTTTCGCGATAATTGGACGAGCCATTGAAGTACCTAGTAGGTATTTACCTTCGTAGTAAGCGCCAGTTTTTAGCGTTGGGTAGATGTAGTCAGCCACCATCTCTTCTTTAAGGTCTGCGATGTAGCACTCAGATGCACCAGAAGCTTTTGCTTTCTCTTCAATACCAATCAGCTCTTCATCGCCTTGGCCTACATCTGCAACAAATGCGATAACTTCGCAATCATAGTTCTCTTTCAACCATGGAATAATTACTGATGTGTCTAGACCGCCAGAGTAGGCTACTACAACTTTCTTTACGTTAACTTTGCTCATTTTCTTTCTCCTAGTTTCCATACTGCACATGGCGGTCAGCGTTGGAAATGACTTCATTATTATGTGTTAAATTTATTTGTCTAAATTCTTTAAGTAGTAACTCGTTGTGAGGTCTACTGAGGTAAAAACTGCGTTCCTATGCTTTTACCTGAAAACAGTTGTGTTAGCTTTTCTGGGTATCGCCAAGTGGCAACTTCGATTGGTCGCCCAAGGTCGTTAGCGGCTTCTAGTGCGGCTTGAACCTTAACGATCATGCCATCGGTAATCACTTTGCCTGTAATAAGGTCATCAGCTTGTTGTTGATTAAGGCTTGGAATCAGGTGACCTTTGCCATCCAACACACCGCTTACATCAGAAAGCAGTACCAGTTCAGCATCAAGCGCGCCTGCAACGGCAACCGCAGCTTGGTCGGCATTCACATTCATCAGTTGGCCTTGCTCAGTCAGACCAATTGAGCTAATGATTGGCAGTGCGCCCGCATTAAGAATCGCTTGCAGAACGGTTGAGTCGCCCGGCTCCGCTTTTCCTACCGCGCCCAGTTCAGGGTTCAGTTCGCTCACTTTGCATAAACCACCATCTGCAAGGCTCAAACCAACGGCATTGATACCGTCTTTAATTGCCTGACCTTGAAGTAGTTTGTTGGCCGTGCCCGCTAGCGCGCCAGCGATAACAGGGATCTGATCATAAGGAGTAACACGTAGCCCCTCTTTCTTAACGGTTTCGAGGTTCAACTTATTCATCAAATCATCAACAAGGTAACCGCCGCCGTGAACAATCACGATTGGTCGCTGTGCCTGTTGTTGGTAAGCTGAAATCGCACCAAATAACTTGCTAAGTGTTTCACCACAAGATAGCGCAGCGCCACCTAACTTTATGATTAATGGTTGATTATTAAGGCTCATATCTAGATTTCCTTACACTAACGCAGTTAATGGCGCAAAACCATAACGTAAATTTAAACACTGCATCGCTTGGCTAGATGCACCCTTTAATAAGTTATCAATCGCTGAAACAACGATGATGTGCTGACCTTGTACCTTCCAGCCTAAATCGCAGAAAGGTGTCTGTTCTACATCTTGAATTCTTGGCAATGTCTCTTCGAGCAATCTCACAGCTGGCTTACCTTGATAAGCTTGCTCGAAGGCATCTTGTATCTGTTGTTCTGCCACACCGTCAGCCAGTTTCATGGTAATGGTCGCTAAAATGCCACGCTTAAAGTTGCCGAGGTGCGGGGTGAAAATCACATCACGTCCTAAATGTGCGGCCATTTCAGGTTGATGACGGTGATTGAAGACGCCATAAGCTTGCAGGCTCACTTCGCAGAAGCTGTTAACCATGGTCGCCTTGCGGCCTGCGCCAGTCACACCGCTGGTTGCGTTAATCACTGGCCATTGGTTCTCATCAAGTAACTTGGCTTCAACCAAAGGCTTAATCGCCAGTTGTGATGCCGTTGGGTAACAACCCGCTACCGCAACAAGCTGAGCTTCTTTGATTTCTTGTTCGTTCCATTCCGCTAAACCGTAAGCCGCTTTGTCTAGCCATTGTTCGTGTTGATGTTCAAAACCGTAAAACTCTTGATAGAAGTTTTCACCTTTAACTCTGAATGCACCCGATAGGTCGAACACTTGGCAGTCGTTCTCTAGAAAAATTGGCGCTAGGTCGTGACTGACTTCGTGTGCCGTTGCTAGAAAAATCACATCAGACTGTTTGGCCACTTCTTCCGGATTTGTTAAAGGTTGTACTGGCATATCAATCAGGCCAGCTAACTTACCGTGCAGTGCAGCGATAGGTTTGCCCGCATCTACACTATTGGCTGAGACATATAAACCTGATAGCGTGAGCTCAGGGTGTCTGTTTATCATTAGAGCCAGTTCTGCTCCTGTATAGCCGCTTGCACCAATGATCGTGGTTTTCAACATCTCAACACATCCATTCTTGAGGTAAGTTATATTTCAAATTTGACTATTCATACTTAATTTTTAGCTATATTTGATTTCTTATGCATTAAATATGATTTAATATGTGTTTTACCGACTTATGGTTTTCCTGTCAATAGTAGAAGTGAAGATATTATGCAATTACCGAGTTTCCTTGAGGTCTATAAAGGCCTAATTTCCACCGACTCCATTAGCTCAACAGATCCAAGCTGGGATCATGGCAACGAGAAAGTGATCGAAAAAATGGCTCAATGGTTTGAAGACGTAGGCTTTAGCGTTGAGGTCGTGGAAGTCGAACCCGGCAAGCATAATATGGTCGCAAAGATGGGTTCAGGCGAAGGGGGCTTATTGCTTGCAGGACACAGCGATACCGTGCCATTCGATGAAGGACGTTGGAACTTCGACCCTCACGCATTGACAGAACACAACAACCGCTTCTACGGATTAGGCACCGCCGATATGAAAGGCTTTTTTGCCTTCGTTTATGAAGCTGCTAAGAAAATGGATTGGAGCAAGCAAACCAAGCCGCTTTATGTTTTAGCTACGTGTGACGAAGAAACCACTATGCTAGGTGCACGTCATTTCACTGAAAATGCGCCGTTTAAACCGGACTACTGCATTATTGGTGAGCCAACCAGCCTAGTGCCTATTCGCGGTCATAAAGGTCACGTCGCTAATGCCGTGCGAGTAACGGGTAAATCAGGTCACTCTTCTGATCCTGCATTAGGCGTTAACGCCATCGAGATCATGCATGAAGTGCTGTTTGCTTTAATGCAGCTGCGTGACAAGTTAGTCAAAGAGTACCATCACCCGGGTTTCGCGATACCAAGCCCTACTCTAAATCTTGGGCATATTCACGGAGGAGATAGCGCTAACCGAATCTGTGGTTGTTGTGAATTACACTACGACGTTCGTCCTTTACCGGGCATCAGCTTAGATGGTTTGGATAACATGCTGCGCAGCGCGCTCAAGGAAGTAGAAGCAAAATGGCCGGGCAGGATTGAGATTACTCCCCTGCATGAGCCGATTCCGGGTTACGAGTGTCAGCACGATCATCCATTTATCGGTGGCATGGAATCGGTGTGTGAAACCGAATCTCAAACCGTGAACTATTGTACTGAAGCACCTTTCCTTCAGGAGTTATGTCCAACCTTAGTGTTAGGCCCAGGCTCAATCGACCAAGCTCACCAACCGGATGAGTTCTTAAGCTTCGATTTTATTGACCCTACAATTGATGTTCTGAGTAAATCGATCCGTAAATATTGTTTCTAGTTATTACTTTCCTTCCGATATTTTCGTATAAAAGCCACCCGAAAAGGTGGCTTTTATTCTGTTATCCCTGACACAGCCCGATCTTGTAATTAAATTTCACTTTTTCCCTAAGTTTTGAAAAATTTACTTCTCCCGCATTTTTAAACCTAATAATTGCAAACTTAGAATGCTTTATTTGACTAGATACAGCACTTTTCGCTAGATTGTGTACTTAACAAGGAACAATGGATGTAATTTTTTTACGAGGCAGGATGACAATGAACGAGAAATACGCCGCTCTCAAGAGTAACGTAAGCATGCTGGGACGCTTGCTAGGTAACACAATCCAAGATGCACATGGTGACGTTATCTTAGAGAAAGTGGAGACTATCCGTAAACTTTCCAAATCCGCCCGCGCAGGCAACAAAGCTGACCGTGACAGCCTAGTTGAAGAAATCAAAAACCTGCCGAACGAACAACTCACTCCTGTTGCTCGTGCATTTAACCAATTTCTCAACCTCACCAACATGGCAGAGCAATACCATACGATCTCTCGCCACTGTGAGGAGCATGTTTGTGAACCAGATGTGCTGCAATCTCTATTTTCCAAATTAAATCAGAATGACATCAGCAAGCTAGACGCAGCTCAAGCCGTTCGCGACCTGAACATTGAACTCGTTCTGACTGCACACCCAACAGAAATCACTCGTCGCACCATGATCAACAAACTGGTTAAGATCAACGAGTGTCTGTCTAAATTAGAATTAAGCGACCTATCACACAAAGAGCGTGCCAAGACAGAACGCCGCCTAGAGCAACTTATTGCTCAAGGTTGGCACTCGGATGTGATTCGTCAGCAACGTCCTACTCCACTTGATGAAGCTAAGTGGGGCTTTGCGGTTGTCGAAAACTCACTTTGGGAAGCTGTGCCTGATTTCCTACGTGAAATGGATGGTCGATTAAAAGGTTACCTTGGTGAAGGCCTGCCAATTGATGCGCGCCCTGTTCATTTCTCATCTTGGATGGGTGGTGACCGCGATGGTAACCCATTCGTAACGCACACCATCACTAAAGAAGTACTGCGTCTGTCTCGCTGGAAAGCCGCTGATCTATACCTAGGTGACGTGAACGAGTTGATTACCGAACTGTCGATGACCAAGTGTAATGATGCCGTTCGTGAATTGGCTGGCGATGAGCACGAAGCTTACCGTGCAATCCTGAAGAGCCTACGTACTCTGCTGAACAACACGCTAGAAGTGCTTGATGCAAAACTGCACGACGCAGAAGTACCGAAGAAAGAAACTCTCCAGAACATAGACCAACTTTGGACACCACTTTACGCATGTTACCAATCACTGCACGAATGTGGCATGGGCGTAATCGCGGACGGTTCTCTACTTGATACGCTACGCCGCCTAAAAGCATTCGGCGTGCATTTGGTTCGTCTCGATGTTCGTCAAGAAAGTACTCGTCACTCAGATGTGCTATCTGAATTGACTCGCTACCTAGGCATTGGTGATTACGACCAATGGAGCGAGCAAGATAAGGTTGCTTTCTTAACCAATGAACTAAGCTCAAAGCGCCCACTGTTACCACGCGACTGGGAACCATCTGAGCAGGTCAAAGAGGTTTTAGACACCTGTAAGGTCGTTGCTGCTCAACCTCGTGAAGCCTTTGGTGCTTACGTGATCTCTATGGCTCGTACTGCCTCGGATGTATTGGCTGTACATTTGCTTCTACAAGAATGTGGTTGCCCGTACCGCATGGACGTATGTCCATTGTTCGAAACGCTAGACGACTTGAACAACTCAGAAGCCGTAATGAAACAGCTAATGAGCATCGATTTATACCGTGGCTTTATCCAGAACCACCAAATGGTGATGATCGGATATTCTGACTCAGCTAAAGATGCCGGTGTAATGTCTGCAGGCTGGGCGCAATACGATGCAATGGACAAGCTAGTTAAGGCTTGTGAAGAAGAAGGCATTGAACTGACTCTATTCCACGGTCGTGGTGGTACGGTTGGTCGTGGTGGTGCGCCAGCGCACGCAGCTCTTCTTTCTCAGCCACCTAAAAGCTTGAAAGGCGGCTTACGTGTAACTGAACAAGGCGAAATGATTCGCTTTAAACTTGGCTTGCCAGATGTTGCAGTTAATAGCTTCAACCTATACGCAAGTGCGATTCTAGAAGCGAACCTTCTGCCACCACCAGAGCCAAAACAAGAATGGCGCGACCTAATGGAAGTGCTGTCTGAAGTATCTTGCGAAGCTTACCGCAACGTCGTTCGTGGTGAAGAGAAGTTTGTTCCTTACTTCCGCCAAGCGACGCCAGAGCTAGAGTTAGGCAAGTTACCTCTTGGTTCTCGTCCTGCGAAACGTAACCCGAACGGCGGCGTAGAAAGCCTACGTGCGATCCCATGGATCTTCTCATGGAGCCAAAACCGTTTGGTACTTCCTGCATGGTTAGGCGCTGGTGAAGCGATTCAATACTCTGTCGATCAAGGCCATCAAGCGCTACTTGAAGAGATGTGTCGTGAATGGCCATTCTTCTCGACTCGTCTAGGTATGCTGGAAATGGTGTACTCGAAGTGCAACATGGAAATCGCTAAGTACTACGACCAGCGACTTGTTGACGAAGAGCTATTACCTCTGGGTGAGTTACTGCGTGAACAGCTGCAAAAAGACATCAAAGCGGTGCTGAATGTAGAAAATAACGAGAACTTGATGCAAAGCGACCCTTGGGGACTTGAGTCAATTCGTCTACGTAACATCTATGTTGAGCCACTAAACATGCTTCAAGCGGAACTGCTTTACCGTACTCGTAAGTGTGAAACACCACCAGCAGAGCTAGAAGAAGCGCTAATGGTGACGATTGCAGGTATTGCAGCAGGTATGCGAAACACTGGTTAATTAGTGATTCCTACTATAACCTGACCAGCATTTACATCTACAAAAAGAACAAAAGGTCGCCATTGGCGGCCTTTTTATTTTACCAAATGACCACTAATGAGTATTTTGTCAGTTTTTTGGGTTATTTTGTCCATGTATTCTACTTTATGCTTATTATTTAGATATACTACTGCTCCGCTGCAGAAACACTCCAAAATAATAATCTGCGGCACTCGACCAATAAACTGGTCAACCTAGGTGATAAACGGCTTTGTAAGGTGACATAACCAACGATTGAGTTGGTGCTACTTGAACATAACCAATATAACGTGCCATAGAAGCACACTTGTTGTTCAAGTATTTGTTTACTGTTTACCATTTGGATTTCAGACATGTCATTACCACACGTAATTTTAACCGTTTTAAGTACACGCGATGCTACTGGTTACGATATCACAAAAGAATTCTCCGCAAGCATTGGTTACTTCTGGAAAGCTAGCCACCAACAAGTTTACCGCGAGCTAAATAAAATGGCTCAGAACGACCAGGTAACTTGCGTACTTGAGCCTCAAGAAGGCAAACCTGATCGTAAAGTTTACTCTATCACCGATGCTGGCCGTGGCGCGCTAGGTGAATGGTTTGAACAACCAACTGCACACCCAACCGTTCGTGACGAGTTCTCAGCTAAGTTAATCGCTTGTGCTGTACAACCTTCTGATGCGTACCGTGTACAACTTGCTGAACTAGTAGAAGAGTCTCGCAAACTGGTTTCTCACTACAAAGAAATCGAAGCGGCTTACTACGCAACGCCATCTACACTAGACAAGCAAGCACGCCTAGAGCGTCTAACGCTTCGCCGTAACCTACTGATCCGTGAAGCATGGATTGTATGGGCTGACGAAGTACTGCTTGAACTTGGCGCTCTTGCTTAAGTTAAGCTAGAAGCTAGAAGCTAGAAGCTAGAAGCTAGAAAAGCAAAAGGCTTGAACTCTTAGAGTCCAAGCCTTTTTTGTATCTATAGGGTTTGAAATGTTACTACCAGAAGCTTTTACAAGCGCTTGGGCTTTACTTCCTAGACTTTACTTAAAGCGCAGCGACTTGTGGACGAACACCTAATGTGTGGCAAAGTGCATAAGTCATTTCTGCACGGTTTAGCGTGTAAAAGTGGAAATCTTTCACACCTTCACGGCTTAGCGTACGAACCATATCGATCGCTTGGCTAGCACCAACTAACTGACGAGTTGTTGGATCATCATCCAACCCTTCGAACTGCTTCGCCATCCAACCTGGTACTTTTACGTTATTCATCGCAGCAAAACGAGACGCTTGCTTGAAGTTAGAAACCGGCAAGATACCCGGTACAATCTCTACGTCAACGCCAGCCGCCACACAACGGTCACGAAAACGTAAGTAGCTTTCGACATCGAAGAAGAACTGAGTGATTGCACGGTTTGCACCCGCATCCACTTTACGTTTTAGGTTAATAAGATCAGATTGAGCGCTTTTTGCTTCAGGGTGAACCTCAGGGAATGCCGCTACTGATATATCAAAGTCGTGACGAGATTTAAGCAGCTCGACTAAATCAGACGCATACATATCTGGCGCACCACCGCCTGCTGGAATATCACCACGCAACGCAACAATACTTTCAATGCCATTTGCCCAGTAATCGTCGGCAATTTGAATAAGCTCTTCGCGGCTAGCATCAATACACGTTAAATGTGGCGCAGCAACTAAGCCTGTTTGGTTCTTAATTTCTTTAATGATTGAGTGGGTACGATCACGCTCACCCGAGTTTGCACCATAGGTTACTGATACAAATTTAGGTTGAAGTGTTTTAAGACGGTGAACAGAATTCCACAGGGTCTCTTCCATCTTCTCACTGCTTGGTGGGAAAAATTCAAATGACACATTGATGTTGTCAGAAAGCTCTGCAATATTCTGATTTAAAGCGTCGATATGACTTGCGTGTGTGTATCCCATCTTACTCTCCCTGTGGCAAAAGCAACCACTAAATAATCTCAAATCCCTAGCGACGTTTAGACGTCTATATGTCTCCAGAATGAATTGAATACGATTTAATGTCAACAGATCCATTATGAATTTTTTTCAAGTAGATAGTGAGAAAAGCTCAAGCCGATAGGTGGGTCGCAAAGAAGAAATAATGTAGAAAAAAGACTGAAAACACATCGTGCTTTCAGCCTTATTTATCTTAGTGGATAGTATGCTATTTACGCATTTAAACAATTAATCTGAGTATTAAAGCAATTGATCTGACTATTAAGCCAATCGCTCTAAGTATTAAGCCAACCGCTCTCAGTATTAAAACAGGCTAGACATTCTGTTTAAATCAGACTGAATTGCACCAGCTGTTACTTCACGACCAGCACCCGGGCCACGAATAACCAATGGATTATCTTTGTACCATTTGCTCTCAATCGCAAAGATGTTGTCGCAAGGCAGTAAGTTCGCCAGAGCGTGTTCTTTAGATAACGCTTCAACGCCTACCGTTGCCTTACCATTCTTCTCTAAACGCGCTACGTAACGAAGGACCTTCTGTTGAGACTGCGCTTTCTCTAAACGCTCGGCCAACTCTTCACTCAGTACAGAAGCTTTATCAAAGAAGTCATCCACTGACAGATCTTGTAATTCTTCAGGTACCAATGATTCTACTTTGACGTTTTCAGGCTCAATATCTAAACCCGATTCACGCGCCAGAATCACTAGCTTACGCATCACGTCTGAGCCATCGAGGTCAGCGCGAGGATCCGGTTCCGTCAGGCCTTGCTGCCACGCTAAGTCAACCAACTCGCTGAATGACACCGTGCCATCAAACTGTTGGAATAACCAAGATAGAGTGCCCGAGAAGATACCTGACAGAGCGATAATATCGTCACCGCTTTCACGCAAGTCACGTACCGTGTGGTTAATCGGTAAGCCAGCGCCGACTGTCGCGTTGTACAACCAGTGACGGCTGATCTTAGCGAAAGCATCCTGTACTTGATGGTAATACTCACTTGATGCAGAACCTGCCACCTTGTTAGCCGAGATCAGGTGAATACCTTGTTGTGCAATTTGCAAGTACTTTGCTGCAAGCACAGGGCTTGCAGTGACATCTAACACAACCGCTTCATCGTAGCCCTGAATAGAACCCAAACGCTCTAGCCAGTCGTTGCCGTTATTGGCAATCGCTTCATCATCAAAACGCTTGCTCACAGAAGTCGCATCAATGCCTTGATCATCGAACCAATAAGTTTGGCTATCAACCACCGCAACCAATTCAAAGTTCATTCCACGACGCTTTTCAAGTTCAGCCTTTTGTTCAGCAAACAAGCTTAACCAACTTGAACCAATGTTGCCCTTACCACACAAGGCAATCGCAACACGCTTTTGCGCTTGGAACAGTTGAGAGTGAATGCCTTTCACTAGGCTTGATGTTTCACTCTTACGAATCACAGCCACCAAGCTTAAGCCAGAGTTCGCTTCTGAAATGAACTCAACCGGCGAGCTCTTGAGTTGTTGGTAGAATCCATAACAATGGTTCGGGTTCTTAGTCACACCAGCACCCACCGCCGCAATCAGAGAGAAGCCTTCTTTAAGCTTAATTTCCGCTTCAATCGCGTGATCTTGTAGATATTCTAAAGCGCCACCAGCGATCTCTTCTGTATAAGCAAGGCGCAAACAGTGCTGATCGGGTTCAAGCTCATAAGCAAGCGGCTCAAGTTGAGCGCGCTTAAGCCCTTCCAGTACTTCACTTTCTAGACGGTCAAAATCATGACCGTGACCAAAAGTCAGCTGCACGATCAGAACTTCATCCAGAGAGGTAATGATTTTTGCGCCACGACCCGATGCCAGTACACGCTCTATCTGTGTAGAGCCCGCCTCTGGCTGGTAGCTGCAGCGCAAGCTGAGATCCATAGCACTTTGAGCCACAGGCTGTAGCGTTCGGCTATGGAGCACTGGAGCCGCCAGACGAGCGAGTTCACTCGCTTCATCAAGGCGAAGCAGAGGCAGTAAACACGCATCCGAAACCAAACGAGGGTCAGCGCTGTATACGCCCGCCACGTCACTCCAAATCGTCACACGTTCAACTTCAGCCAAGGCGCCAATCACAGTTGCTGAGTAATCCGAGCCGTTACGACCTAGCAGTACCGTTTCGCCTTCGCAGTTCTGAGCCATAAAGCCCGTAATCACCACTCGGCAATGCGTATGCTGAGCCAAAACTTCTTTAATCAGAGGATAAGAACGCGCGCGATCCACTTCGGGTTGAGCCCCCGCTTCTGCACGTAAAAAGGCACGCGCATCTTGAGCAACTGCTTGTAAGTCATGTTGGCACAACAGAGCAGCTAACAAACGTGAAGACCAAACCTCACCGTGTCCTAACACCTGTGCTTTTTGCGATTCGCTTAGAGGAGCAGTTAGCTCACCTAAAGCAGTAAATTCTTGTTGAATAGTGGCCGTTAGCTGAGCCGCAGACTCACCTTCAAGCAGCGCTTCAATCAGCTCAAGCTGGAACTGACGAAGGGTTTGTAGACATTCATGCGCAATACGACCATCTTTGTCGAGCGCTTCAACAAACTCAATCAAGCGGTTAGTTGTTTTACCCGCAGCCGATACCACGACCAAGTCAGTAGCTGACGAGTATTCTCTAAGAATATTGACCACGCGTTGGTAACACTCTGGGTTCGCTAAACTGCTGCCACCAAATTTATGTAGCTGGCGAAAGGTTGTCATTATTAAACCTCCCCTTCTGCGATAAAGCCTTGTGTTTTTTCAAACGCTTGCTTGAGATCATCAATCAAGTCTTCTGCATCTTCAAGGCCAACAGAAAGGCGCAGTAATTGTTGAGAAACACCCGCTTCTGCCAATGCTTCTTCGCCCATAGCACGGTGAGTCATCGACGCTGGATGACAAATCAGGCTTTCAACACCGCCCAATGATTCAGCCAAAGAAAATAGCTCTAATTTATCCACAAAATATTTAAGTGCCTCGAATGAACCCGCAAATTCAAAGCTCAACATTGAGCCAAAACCTGATTGCTGTTTCTTGGCAATATCATGACCCGGGTGTTCAGGCAGGCTTGGGTGGTAAATCGTACCCACCAGATCTTGTTGTTGCAGAGCCGTCAGAATTTCACGTGAGCTCTCTTCGTGAACGCGCATACGTGCACCTAGCGTACGAATACCACGTAGCGTCATGTAACTATCAAATGGTGTGCCGGTTGCACCAATACAGTTACCCCACCATGCTAGCTCTTCAGCGTGCTCTTCTGTCTTAGTAACTACAACACCACCAATGACATCTGAGTGTCCGTTGATGTATTTAGTGGTTGAGTGGATAACAAAATCCGCACCCAGCTCTAAAGGCTTTTGGAACACAGGCGTCAAAAACGTGTTGTCGACAGCAACCAGAGCACCTACTTCTTTCGCTTTACGGCAAGTTTCTGCAATATCAACCACACGAACCAATGGATTCGATGGCGTTTCAATTAAGATCAACTTTGGCTTAAGCGCGATCGCCGCATCCAGTGCAGCTTGATCCGATTGATCAACAAACAGAACTTTGAAGTCACCTTTGAGCGAGCGTGTGTTAAACAGACGGTAAGTACCGCCATAGCAGTCGTGCGGTGCAATAATAAGATCATCGCCACCTAAAAAAGCGGATACCCATAAGTTAAGTGCCGACGTACCACAGTTAGTGACAACCGCGCCTTTACCAGACTCAAGCTCAAATAGTGCCGTTTCTAATAGGCCGCGGTTTGGGTTACCAGAGCGGGTATAATCATACTTTGGCACTTCACCAAAAGCGGGAAACCCATAGTTAGTCGAAAGATAAATAGGTGGGACAACGGCATGGTGTTGCGTGTCTGACTCGATGCCAGTACGTACTGCGATGGTTGCTGGCTTCCGGCTGCTCATAGGTGCTTCCTTACAAGTTTTGCGTCTGAGAATCACAGCTGCTTGTCGGCATTTTGTGGCTGTGTTAGATATATGTTACTCACTTTACTTTCATAAACGTGAGACGTCAACACTTCTGGACGTCTATATGTCTTTGCTTATGGCAGTAAATCCCGCTAAAATCAGCACTATTAATTTATTCTAACAACTAAAGTGATGAAGGTACGCAATGGCCGACTGGAATGGTGAATACATAAGCCCATATGCTGAGCATGGAAAGAAAAGCGAACAAGTAAAGAAAATTACAGTTTCTATCCCTCTAAAAGTGTTAAAGGTTCTTACTGACGAGCGCACTCGCCGCCAGATCAATAACCTACGCCATGCAACAAACAGTGAGCTACTGTGCGAAGCCTTTCTACATGCGTACACAGGCCAACCACTGCCAACGGATGAAGACCTTCGTAAAGATCGTCCAGACGACATCCCAACTGAAGTCAAAAAACTGATGACAGAGATGGGCATCGAGTTCGAAGCGTTTGACGAAGAATAAAAACAACTCAGTCACCGCCTTCATTATTGATTCGCTATAGCTGAACCCTATTTGTCACATCACCCACTACGTTATCTGTAGCTGCGCTGTGAATGATAGACATAAAAAAACCGACTCCTATGAGTCGGTTTTTTATTATTCTTTTTCGCTCAATAGAGCAACAGCTACTGAGCTACTAAGCTACTAAGCTACTAAGCTACTAAGGCATTAAGGCATTAAGCCATATAGTTAGCAGGCATCTCAATTCGAGCAACGCCAGACTCAACAGCCGCTTCAGCAACTGCTTTTGCAACGCGAGGAAGCAGACGCGGGTCCATTGGCTTAGGAATGATGTAACCCTTACCGAACTCCAGTGCAGTCTCGCCCGCAGCTGCCAATACTTCAGCAGGAACTTCTTCTTTCGCTAGTTCACGAATCGCTTTAACCGCCGCTAGCTTCATTTCGTCATTGATTTCGCTCGCACGCACGTCTAGTGCACCACGGAAAATGAATGGAAAACAAAGTACGTTGTTTACTTGGTTAGGGTAATCACTACGGCCTGTACCCATGATTAGGTCAGAACGAACTTCATGTGCAAGCTCAGGTTTGATCTCTGGATCTGGGTTTGAACATGCAAACACAACAGGCTTATCAGCCATCAGCGTAAGTGCCTTAGCTGGTAGCAGATTAGGACCCGATACACCCAAGAACAGGTCAGCGCCTTCGATAACATCTTCAAGCGTGCGCTTGTCGGTGTTATTTGCGAACAGCTCTTTGTATTCATTCAAGTCATCACGACGAGTGTGGATCACACCTTTACGGTCAAGCATGTAGATCTTCTCACGCTGAGCGCCACACTTAATCAGTAGCTCCATACAAGCAACCGCTGCTGCGCCAGCACCTAAACAAACGATCTTACACTCTTCCAGTTTCTTACCTTGAAGCTCGATCGCGTTAAGCATACCCGCTGCCGTTACAATCGCAGTACCGTGTTGATCATCATGGAAAACAGGTACATCACAACGCTCAATCAGGCGACGCTCGATTTCAAAACAGTCTGGTGCTTTGATGTCTTCTAGGTTAATACCACCAAATGTATCTGCGATATTCGCAACCGTATCAACGAACTCATCGATTGTGCGGTGTTTTACTTCAATATCGATAGAATCTAAACCAGCAAAACGCTTAAACAGTAGCGCTTTACCTTCCATGACCGGTTTAGAAGCAATAGGACCAAGATTACCTAAGCCAAGAATTGCAGTACCGTTAGAGATAACTGCAACCATGTTGCCTTTACCTGTGTACTTATAAACGTTATCGACATTCTGTGCGATCTCGCGAACAGGCTCAGCTACGCCAGGGCTGTATGCCAGTGCTAGGTCTTCTGCAGAGTTTGCAGGCTTCGTCAGTTCTACGGCAATTTTGCCTGGAATTGGGAACTCATGATAATCAAGAGCTTGCTGACGGAATTGTTCTTGAGGCGATAATTCTTGAGGGGATTGATCTTGGCGGCTGTCTTCAGACATAGGTGTAGGTTCCTAGGATATTATTATTTGGGGGATCTTGTTCATGTTAATGGATGTACTTCAAAGTTCCTAGGTGGTTGAAGCATCTGTATCATTAAAAAACGAGATTTCACTACTAATAAGACCAGTGGGCAGTTGAAATTACTGTCGCCTGCTCAACTTTAGAGCGAATTTCGAGGAAGGAGTGTTGGGGTAAGCGATGAAATAAAATTTACGCCAGTAACCTACCACTTTAAATGAGCTAATAATGAAATACGATTCAGTATTTTTTCAAATTTAAGGCAACAAAAAAGGACACCGAAGTGTCCTTTTTATGTCTAAATAGCGAGAATTACTTCTTGCTAGAAAGAGCACCGAAACGCTTGTTGAAGCGATCAACACGGCCGCCCGTATCTACGATACGTTGCTTACCAGTGTAGAACGGGTGACATTTGTCACATACGTCTAGGTGGATTGATTCTTTTGCTAGCGTTGAGTTGAACTCAAATGTGTTGCCGCAAGAACAAGTTGCAGAAACTGCTTTGTATTCTGGGTGGATACCAACTTTCATGGGAAAACCTCAATTAGGCCGTGTCGCCATCCGATTCTAAGCCGGACACCACACGTAGTTAAAAAATAAATAAAGACACCGCTGTATCACTAAACCGCGATAAAGCCATACCTTTAAGGCGCAGTATAGTAATGAATCTGTGAGGTAGGATCAACTGATTTGATACATTTTTCACCAACACTGTCCTTAAACCTTCTATTAAGCGTTATTTTCTGGCTCCAGTAGCATTCAAGCCTCAAGTAAGCTCTGTCATCTAAACTGCTCCTCGAATTTAACGCCCTTATCCATTAGACTGTTCGCTCTCGTCAACTCAGATAAAGCCGTCCCTTTATGCGTCCAATGATTGCCCGTGTGGCACTGCCTGTTCCACTCGACAAGCAGTTCGATTACAAGATTCCTAGCCACCTATTTCCGATTATTGGCGGTCGAGTCTCTGTGCCTTTTGGACGACAAACCTTAACAGGCATTGTTACGGCTCTGGTTAACGAATCTGAATTCGAGTTAGACAAACTCAAGCCCATTAAAGCCTTACTAGACAACCAACCCGTTTGGCCGGAATCGGTCTACTCACTCTTGGTATGGTGCAGCCAGTTCTATCAGTATCCACTAGGTGAAACCTTGGCCAACGCACTACCAAGCGCCTTACGAAAGGGCAAAGCGGCCGATTTCGCGACGCTTGTTGAATGGCAACTGACCCCGTCAGGTAGAGATCAACTGATGCAGGGCTTTGGCCGTGCCGTCAAACAAGCCAAAGTAATGCACATGCTTGAGCACGGCCCAGTTCCCCATCAAGAATTCATTGATGAAGAAGTGGGCAGCGCGGTACTTAAGACGTTGGAAGAGAAAGGCTGGATTGAATCGGTAGAGAAAAAGCCAAAATGTCAGCCGTGGCCGGTTGATCTTGAAAACGACCAAGACAAACCTAAGCTCAATGAAGAACAGGCTATAGCAATAGCGACAGTAAATAGTCAAACCGACTTTGGTTGCTTCTTGCTAGAGGGTGTAACTGGCTCAGGTAAGACCGAAGTCTACCTGAATATGATCAAGCCGATTCTCGACCAAGGTAAACAAGCGTTAGTGTTAGTGCCCGAGATCGGTCTAACCCCTCAAACGATTAACCGCTTTAAGCGACGCTTTAATGTTCCAGTTGAGGTTATCCATTCTGGTTTAAACGATTCTGAGCGACTGAATGCTTGGTTATCGGCGCGTGATAAAATAGCGGGCATTGTGATCGGTACTCGTTCAGCTCTGTTCACACCGTTCGCGGATCTGGGCATTATCATTGTCGATGAAGAGCACGACGCCTCTTATAAGCAGCAAGATAGCCTGCGCTACCACGCTCGTGATGTTGCCATCATGCGTGCCCATAAAGCGCAGATTCCGGTTGTGTTAGGCTCGGCGACTCCGGCCTTTGAAACGCTGCACAACGCTCAGATCGGTAAATACAGTTACCTCACCCTGACCTCTCGTGCAGGTGTCGCGCTGCCGACCACCAATAAAGTGTTGGACGTTAAGGGTGAATATCTAGAAAGTGGCTTGTCTGCGTCGTTGATTGCTGAAATGCAAAGACACCTCAAAGCAGGCAACCAAGTGATGTTGTTCCTCAATCGTCGTGGGTTTTCTCCCGCATTAATGTGTCACGATTGTGGTTGGACAGCGGAATGTAAGCGTTGTGATGCCTACTACACCTATCATCAATACAGCAATGAGATGCGCTGCCACCACTGTGGCTCGCAGCAGCATATCGTGCATCATTGCCAAGGTTGTGGTTCAGCAAACTTAGTGACAGTAGGTGTTGGTACCGAACAGTTAGAGGCTCAACTGGGTCAACTATTCCCTGAATACAAAACAATTCGTATTGACCGAGACAGCACTCGCCGCAAAGGCAGTTTAGAAAGCGCGTTAGAATCGATTCGTAAAGGTGAATACCAAATTCTGATTGGTACACAGATGCTTGCTAAAGGGCATCACTTCCCGGATGTGACACTTGTGGCATTGCTGGACGTTGATGCCTCTTTATATAGCAGTGACTTCCGCGCCTCTGAGCGATTGGCTCAATTGTTTACTCAAGTCGCCGGTCGAGCAGGACGAGCCAGTAAGCCGGGGGAAGTTATCTTACAAACTCACCATCCAGAACACGGCTTATTACAGGCATTACTGCACAAAAACTACAACCACTTTGCTCAGACTGCATTAGCAGAGCGTAAACAAGCGATGTTGCCGCCTTATACCTTCATGACTCTGTTTAGAGCGGAAGCCAATGACACTCGCTTAGTGGAAGAATTTTTGCGTCAAGTGCGCCACACATTGGAATCGCAT
The DNA here is from genome assembly GCF_041439695.1 of Vibrio sp. FF266. Lineage (NCBI taxonomy): Bacteria > Pseudomonadati > Pseudomonadota > Gammaproteobacteria > Vibrionales > Vibrionaceae > Vibrio > Vibrio sp. FF266. The sequence continues at coordinate 80,159 of NZ_JBGOOO010000010.1, read as the reverse complement.
CCGTTATTTGACCAATATTGTATGGTGCTAGGGCCAACCCCTGCACCACTAGCCAAACGAGCAGGTAAATCTCGCTGGCAGCTTATTTTACAAACACAGACTCGCTCGTTGATGCAAAAGCTATTAATGAGCGCCAAGCCAGTAATAAATATGTTACCCGCTGCGAAAAAAGTCCGTTGGTCACTCGATATTGAGCCGCAAGATCTGAGCTAAACCCACTTGGGTTAAAACTAATGATAAGTTTGTTCACAAATATTTCATATTTCTCGTGAGCAACTTCACACTAGTCATGTGATTTTTGTTAATCTAGCCGTAACTTTACATGGGTGAAACGAATAAAATATTGCAATAAAAAAGTGTTAGCAACACTTTCACAATATCTATTCGATTACATTTATTATTCATGCCTTAGATACTTAGGCAGCAAAGGAATTAAAAAGAGGGTTTAATTTATGGCGACAATGAAGGATGTTGCCCAGCTAGCAGGCGTTTCAACAGCTACGGTATCACGTGCATTGATGAACCCTGAAAAAGTCTCGGTTTCTACTCGTAAGCGAGTTGAGACAGCAGTACTTGAAGCTGGATACTCACCCAATACATTAGCTAGAAACTTACGTCGCAACGAATCAAAAACCATCATCACTATTGTTCCTGATATCTGTGACCCGTATTTCGCAGAGATCATTCGTGGTATCGAAGATGCCGCAGTAGAAAATGACTACCTCGTTTTACTGGGTGATAGCGGCCAACAGAAGAAGCGTGAGTCTTCATTTGTTAACTTAGTATTCACCAAACAAGCTGACGGCATGCTACTACTTGGCACCGACCACCCGTTTGATGTCAGTAAGCCTGAACAAAAAAATTTACCGCCGATGGTGATGGCGTGTGAGTTTGCCCCTGAGCTTGAACTCCCTACCGTACACATCGATAACCTGACCTCAGCATTTGAAGCGGTGAATTACCTAGCTCAGTTAGGCCATAAACGTATTGCTCAAATCTCTGGTCCTATATCGGCAACGCTTTGTAAGTTCCGACAACAAGGCTACCAACAAGCGCTACGTCGTGCAGGAGTATCAATGAATCCTGCCTACAGCACTGTCGGCGACTTTACCTTTGAAGCGGGCGCTCAAGCTGTTCGTCAATTACTCGCTCTTCCTGAACAACCTACAGCGATCTTCTGTCATAACGATGCGATGGCCATCGGCGCGATTCAAGAAGCGAAAAAATTAGGCTTACGCGTTCCTCAAGACCTATCGATTGTCGGCTTTGATGACATCCAATTCGCTCAATACTGCGATCCACCGCTAACCACTATTTCTCAGCCTCGTTATGAGATTGGACGCCAAGCAATGTTGATGATGCTCGACGTACTTAAAGGCAACGATGTGCAAGCGGGGTCGCGTCTGCTTGAAGCCAAATTAGTCGTTCGAGGTAGTACAGCGCCGCCTCGAATCTAATCTGAAGAAATATCCTTATAATTCTGCGGCACATTTTGATGTGCCGCTTCCATTTCTGCACTGTTATCCTCGCTCAATCTGGATTACCATGAGAGCAGAATCAGCAACTATTGAATTGTCTTGTGGCTAATAGAGATTATGTAAAGCGCGGTCGTGGCACAAAAAAACCGACCAAGAAACAAGCCCCTCGCCGTAAACCATGGCGTAGTGGTCTTTTGGCGATCCTCCTTGCCGGTGGTTTTGGTTACGGTCTTTACCTATTGAGTAATGATCCTGAGCCGCCAGCACCGACTCCAGTGGTAACCAAACCAAAGCCTAAGCCGAAACCAGCAAAAGTAATTCCGCCGCCTCCAGAGGAGAAGTGGGATTACGTTGAAACCTTGCCAAGTCGTGAGATTGAAGTAAAAGCCAAAGAGCAACAGATCTCGAAGATCCCTTACATCATGCAATGTGGCGCTTACAAAACCTCAAGCCAAGCTGAAGCACGTAAGTTGGATATTGCTTTCCAAGGTATCTCAAGTTCAATCCGTAAAAAAGATGGAAGTAGCTGGTACCGTGTGGTTCTAGGGCCATATAAATTGAAGCGTGATGCAGAGCGAGATCGCCATAAGCTGCAGCGAGCGAAAATCGAACCTTGTGCTATTTGGAAAGACACCGAGTAGTTATAGATTTAGCCGCAGAAGCAGAAGCAGAAGCAGAAGCAGAAAACCAAACACCGAAAGCCTCCCATTGTGGAGGTTTTCTTTTATCTACACCCTTTAGCCAAATTTCCTTACAACTTCCGCCGATAAGTTGCGCGACATCACTCGACCTTCCTTGAATTATCCGAGCACCATCCTCATATACTTTTTATACCCAAAGATAAGAAATATTAAGAGGCCCTACTCGTGACTACCATTGTATCTGTACGTCGTAATAATAAAGTCGTCATCGCGGGTGATGGACAAGTATCTCTAGGCAATACTGTAATGAAGGGCAATGCCCGTAAAGTACGTCGCCTATACAACAACAAAGTACTGGCTGGTTTTGCTGGCGGTACCGCAGATGCTTTCACGCTATTCGAAAAATTTGAAAGCAAGCTGCAAATGCACCAAGGCCACCTAACCAAAGCTGCCGTTGAGCTGGCGAAGGATTGGCGTAGCGACCGTGCTCTACGTAAATTAGAAGCACTGCTAGCAGTAGCGGATGAAACTGCTTCATTGATCATCACAGGTAACGGTGACGTAGTTCAACCAGAGAACGACCTGATTGCTATCGGTTCCGGCGGTAACTTCGCTCAAGCAGCAGCCACTGCACTATTAGAAAATACAGATTTAGATGCGCGTGAAATCGCAGAAAAGTCGCTGAACATTGCGGGCGATATCTGTGTATTCACCAACCATCACCACACTATTGAAGAACTAGAAAGCACCGTTGAGCTACCAAAACCAGAGTAACGACCGCTTCCATCAATAACGTTGTATTCAACAGTGATTAAAGAATTAAGGAAAAACCATGTCTGAGATGACTCCTCGCGAAATTGTTCACGAACTCAATCGCCACATTATCGGCCAAGACAACGCTAAGCGCTCAGTGGCCATTGCACTGCGTAACCGCTGGCGTCGTATGCAGCTTGAAGAAAGCCTGCGTGTTGAAGTATCACCAAAAAACATCCTGATGATCGGCCCAACCGGTGTCGGTAAAACTGAAATTGCTCGCCGTCTTGCGAAACTAGCAAACGCGCCTTTCATCAAGGTAGAAGCGACTAAGTTCACTGAAGTTGGCTACGTAGGTAAAGAAGTTGAAACCATCATCCGTGACCTAACGGACGTTGCAATCAAGATGACACATCAACAAGCGATGGAAAAAGTACAATACCGCGCTGAAGAACAAGCTGAAGAACGTATTCTTGATGCCCTTCTACCACCAGCGCGTGATGCTTGGGGTCAGAACGAGCAATCAACTGAAGACACCACCTCTTCAAACACTCGCCAGATTTTCCGTAAGAAACTGCGTGAAGGTAAGCTAGACGACAAAGAGATTGAAGTTGATGTAGCGGCGCCACAAATGGGCGTAGAAATCATGTCACCTCCTGGCATGGAAGAGATGACCAACCAGCTGCAAGGCATGTTCCAAAACCTCGCTGGCGATACCAAGAAAAAGCGTAAGATGAAAATCAAAGACGCATTCAAAGCACTGACGGAAGAAGAAGCTGCGAAACTTGTGAACCAAGAAGAGCTAAAAGAGAGCGCAATCTTCAATGCTGAAAACAACGGCATCGTATTCATCGATGAGATCGACAAAATCTGTAAACGTGGCGACAGCTCTGGCCCAGACGTATCTCGTGAAGGTGTTCAGCGCGACCTACTGCCTCTAATCGAAGGCAGCACAGTATCAACGAAGCACGGCATGGTTAAAACTGACCACATCTTGTTTATCACATCAGGTGCATTCCAAGTGGCTAAGCCATCTGACCTGATCCCTGAACTGCAAGGTCGTCTGCCAATCCGCGTCGAACTTGAAGCACTATCAGCACATGATTTCAAACGTATTCTTACTGAGCCAAAGGCATCACTGACAGAGCAGTACATTGCCCTGATGAAAACAGAAGATGTCGGCATTGAGTTCACTGAAGATGGCATCAACCAAATTGCTGATGCAGCATGGCGTGTGAACGAAACCACAGAAAACATCGGTGCGCGTCGTCTGCACACAGTCATGGAACGCCTAATGGATGAGATTTCATTCGACGCAACAGACCGAGCAGGCAGCAAATTGGTGATTGATGAAGCTTATGTAATATCTAAGCTTGGCGAGCTCGTAGAAGACGAAGACCTAAGCCGCTTCATCCTGTAGCACACCAAACTCCAACTTATTGCTCTATCTCAAAGAAATAGCAGCTAATAAGCGAATTCAAGGCCCACTTTCGAGTGGGCTTTTTATTACCTGAAAAATGGGCGTATACTCAAATCACAGTATGATACGAAGACTTACAAAGAATTAGACCTACGATGAAACAATCTCTACTGATTTGGCTTGATGCCGCACGCCCAAAAACTCTGCCTCTCGCACTTGTCTCTATTCTTACAGGAAGTAGTTTAGCGTTCGCTGGTGGTCATTTTTCTTTATCAATCGCACTATTGGCTTTTTTAACCGCCACTCTATTACAGATTCTGTCGAACTTAGCCAATGACTATGGCGACGCGGTAAAAGGCACAGACAACGAAAACCGTCTAGGGCCAACACGTGCAATGCAATCTGGCGCGGTGACCGCGAAAACCATGAAGCAAGCGATCATCCTCAACATCGTATTTACCATGCTCGCTGGGCTGATTCTTATCTTTCATGCCTTAACCTCGATTGAGAGTATCTTATCTTTCATTGCGTTGGGCGTATTAGCCATTGTTGCAGCCATCGCTTACACCGTCGGCAATAAACCTTATGGTTATATTGGCCTTGGTGACTTATCGGTGTTTATCTTCTTCGGTTTGTTAGGCGTTTCAGGGACTTATTTCTTACACACTGGCCATGTTGAACCAAGCCTATTCCTTCCGGCATTGGGCTGCGGCTTGATGGCGGTTGCGGTACTCAATATCAACAACATGCGTGATATTGAAAACGACAGCGAATGTGGCAAACGCACCATGGCTGTTCGCCTAGGGCAGCGCAAAGCCAAACACTATCATTTTGCACTGCTTGGGCTCGCCCTTGCCTCTTTCGCTATCTATCTACTGATTCAAGAAAAACCGGTCTGGATCAGCCTGCCGTTTTTACTGAGCATTATTATTGTTTATAAGCACGGTAAGGCCGTTTGGGAAACCGAAAAGCCAGCACAGATTGCACCAATGATGCCCGTGATAGTGAAATGTTCACTGGTCACTAACCTATTGTTTGCAGGGGTTGTCGTAGCTCAAACTCTATTGAGTTAAATAAGACTAATCATTGCAAAGGGATCAAGCACCGATATACTCAAAGTAAGCTCATTGTTCAAAAGGTATACTAATGGAATACAACACTTCAGCACTGTGCGACATATATTTGGATCAAGTTGATGTCGTGGAGCCAATGTTCAGCAACTTCGGTGGACGTGCATCCTTCGCAGGACAGATCACGACATTAAAGTGTTTTGAAGACAATGCTTTAATTCGCTCCGTATTAGAACAAGATGGTTTGGGGCGTGTGTTGTTAATCGATGGTGGCGGCTCACTGCGTAAAGCGCTGATCGATGCTGAGATTGCCCTACTTGCTGAAGACAATGAGTGGGAAGGTATTGTGGTTTACGGCTGCGTACGCGAAGTCGATGAGTTAGAAGACATGAATCTTGGTATTCAGGCTTTAGCCTCTATTCCTGTGGGTGCAAGCCAAGAAGGTGTCGGCGAATTGGATGTACCTGTGAACTTTGGCAGCGTGACCTTCTTACCGGAAGATTACCTCTATGCAGACAACACTGGCATTATTCTTTCGGCAGAGCCTTTGGATGTAGAACTCGATCTGGATGTTGAAGAAGAAGAGGCCGAGTAACTCACTCAGCTTCAAATAATAAAACAAGCCAAAGAACACAAAGCATAAGAATACAAACGAAAACGCCCGCTACTGAGTAGCGGGCGTTTTTTTAAATCTGAAGAGTCGATTACTCTACGTCATCCATTTTACCAAGAAGGTTACGGATGCGATCTTGCCATGCTGAATGCTCTTCCTGCATTTGCTGAGTTTTTTGCTCTAGCTCGTGACGGCTTGCTTTAAGCTCACCAGCTTCTGTTGCTAGTGCTTGTTTCTCTTCTTTAAGCTCTTCCACTTCCATTTGAAGAAGTGCAATTGTATCTACTGCTGTTTGAATTTTTGCTTCTAGCTGCTCTAGTACTTCAAAAGACATTCTGGCCTACCTTTAAGTTATCCGTTTGATGGTGAAGGTTCACTCCACTTATTTCCCCATTCTACTCAGCAGAGCAAGGATAAACACTCAATATATTCGATATTTTGCGCCATTCGATGAAAAAAACAGCGCTTTTTACCGAATATTGACGTGAGTGATTACCGCCACAAGGGCAAACCGATTATTTTGATGAATAATAACTGTTTTCCACTGCGAATTGATCGAGAGCAATCTCCAAAAAACAAAAAAGCAAACGTTTCCTTTGGGATATGGTAAAATTCGCCGCGAAATTTCTATTCCCCCTTTGATAATTTTGGAGTCCGCATGAAACGCGATTTAGCAATGTCATTCTCTCGTGTCACAGAAGGTGCAGCACTAGCTGGTTACAAGTGGCTTGGTCGTGGCGATAAAAACGCTGCAGATGGCGCTGCTGTAGAAGTAATGCGTAGCCTACTAAACAAAACCGAAATTAGCGGTGAGATTGTTATCGGCGAAGGTGAAATCGATGATGCACCTATGCTATATATCGGTGAAAACGTCGGTGTGGGCGGCGATGCTGTCGATATCGCCGTAGACCCAATTGAAGGGACTCGCATGACAGCTATGGGTCAATCAAATGCATTGGCGGTATTGGCTGCAGGCGAAAAAGGCAGCTTCCTTAAAGCGCCTGACATGTACATGGAAAAATTGGTTGTTGGCCCTGGCGCTAAAGGCGTAATTGACCTAGAGCTGCCACTAACAGAAAACCTAGAAAACATCGCGAAAGCATTAGGTAAAACACTCGATACGCTAGTAGTAACCACACTGGCTAAGCCTCGTCACGATCAAGTCATTGCCGACATGCAAGCCATGGGCGTTCGTGTATTTGCTGTACCAGACGGTGATGTTGCTGCTTCTATCCTAACGTGTATGCCAGACAGCGAAGTAGACGTAATGTACTGCATCGGCGGCGCGCCTGAAGGTGTCGTTTCTGCTGCTGTTATTCGCGCACTCGACGGTGACATGCACGCTCGTCTTCTTCCTCGTCATGAAGTAAAAGGCGATACAGAAGAGAACCGCAAGCACGGTGAGCTTGAACTAGAGCGTTGTGCAGAAATGGGCGTAACGGCAGGCATCGTCTTGAAAATGGAAGACATGGCACGCAGCGATAATGTTGTATTCTCGGCAACAGGTATTACTAAGGGTGATCTTCTAGAGGGCATCACTCGCACAGGCAATATCGCAACCACAGAAACTCTGCTTATCCGTGGTCGCTGTCGTACGATTCGCCGCATCAAATCTATCCACTACCTAGAGCGTAAAGACCCAGAAGTAATCGGTCACATCCTGTAGACCTAAACTAGCTCTAACAGAAACGTTCCAAGGCTGATACCAAGTATCAGCCTTTTGTTTTATTAGTGCACCAGAATCTCACCATTTGCTGTCGCTAGAGTAAAACGCTGTCTATATAGTAAATCCCCATCAATATAGTAAATGGTTTGCTTTATAAACACCTTGCCTCATAATAGTAAGGTTGATGAGGTAGGGATAGTATGAAAACAAGCGACAAAATCTTACAGACCATTAAGCGTCAAGGCGCGGTAACCGCGAAACAACTGTCAGAAGAGTTTGGCATGACGACAATGGGTGCAAGGCAACATCTGCAAAGTCTGGAAGATGACGGTATTCTTGCGTTTCATGATGTGAAAGTAAAAGTGGGTCGCCCGACTCGCCACTGGTCCCTGACTCAACAAGGCCATAGCCAATTTTCAGACCGACACGGTGAACTCACTATTCAAGTAATTGATGCCGTAGAAAATCTATTTGGTCAAGAAGGGTTGGCTAAGGTTGCTGCCGAGCGAGAACAACACACTCTGAAGCAGTATCAATCTGCACTGTCTGGCTGTGATTCGCTCATGAGTAAGCTTGAAAAACTCACACAGCTTCGTGAAGACGAAGGCTACATGGCTGAACTTCAAGAGCATGATGAGCACTACATCTTAATTGAGAACCACTGCCCCATCTGTAAAGCAGCAACTCGCTGCCCTAGCCTATGCCAATCTGAGCTCAATGTTTTCACTGAACTGCTCAAAAATGAGTGTCATGTAAGCCGCACTGAACACATTATTGCCGGCGAGAGACGCTGTACTTATACCTTAACGCCCACGCCTTTATCGTAATACCAAGTGCTAAGGGCTAGTCCCAACCCACCGATTCCGTCTCAATATTGAGAAAATGAGAATAGATTAAAATTTGTACAAATTTATTTCTTAAGCTTAAAGCATATGAAACACGCTTAATGCTAAGGAAGGAATCATGGCACAGCCACAGCCAAATCAAAAACTGCCCCCCTTTGATGAACTGGTCCAACTCGCCAAAAGCGATCCGAAAGCATTCAATCAATTCAAACACGAAATGTGCGAGCAGATGATTTGTTCGGCCTCGGAAACTATGCAAGACAGGCTACGCGCTCAGCAAAGTCACATCGATTTGGTGGTCGGTCGCTGTAAAAATCCACATCATGTTAATGTCGTGCTCATGCAGGAGCTTCGTTGTCAGGTCTGTAAATTCCAAGATTCACTCGAAGGTCGCTGTAGTTTTGAAGAACCTAAAACTGAAAATGTCGTGCCTTTCAGGCCGAATACAGAACCCAAAATGTACTAAAAGTAGAAAAGTATCAAAAAGAAAAAAGGGAGCGCAATGCTCCCTTTTTACTGATGAATCATCCAATCTTTAAACTGGATCTTCACCGTAATCATTACGGCCTTCTGTGCCTTTCAACAAACCACACTCAATCAGAATCCATAAGCCACACACTAACGCTGCAACGGTCGCAACCATATGGATTGGCGATACCGGCTCAGTGGTAGTCGCTGCCATTGGCGAAGCCAAACGACCCAGTACTAGGGGCACATTTAGTAGTAACCAGTAATTCGACTTATTGCGGTCGTGCCAGCGCTTAGCGGTGACCGCAAGATCTGGGATCACTAGCAGCAATAGGAATACTGGCAGTAGGATGTAAGAGTAAGCAGGGAACAACACAGAGATACCAGAAGCAAAACCAGTAATCGCTATGTAGTAGAAAATATTCCAAATCCAGTAAGTCTTACGACCAATTCTCCCTTTGAAAGAGAGCAATAAATCTTTCATCGACATCTTAAAACACTCAAAAATTAATACGCTACCAAAAAGTTAGCAGCAAATAGTTAGTGAATCACTTTTAGTTAGTTGATTATTTTTAGCTAGTTAATCACTTTCTGAAAGCAACTTTTATCCATATCCCGTATGTTGACCGTTAGGCTACGGATATGGCTTGCCTGTTCTTGTAAGGTTTGCATTAACAAACGCGACAATTCTCTTTTCTGTTCTTCAGTACGTCCAGAAAGTAACTCGAAGCTAATATGAACAAAATCTACATTGTCCTCTTCATCACCGACCAACCAGTTATGACAGCGTAGTGAACGAGACTTCACAGAAGGTACATCAAACAAACCACAGTTTAATGTAACTTGATGAAGGTCTTCCAGTAAACCTTGGATATTCACTCGCTCATCCACTGAATTTGAGTACTCTAGAACTAGATTCGGCATTATTACTTCCTATTGTTAACGCAATCGTTTGTCCCTTAATAGCAACTAACGATGAAAAATCCGAGAAGTTAGCTATTATTCTGTCTGCCGGATCACTGATATTTGCTCAAAATCTACTCTGACCATTGAGTAAGATCCAAGAAAGTCATGACCACAGTCATGATCTGTTGATATTATTCTGTTATATTATTTCGTAATAAAGTTTACTTTTTTACATTCGATTTATTTAAATACTTTGGAGATATTCCTATGCGTCATCCTGTAGTTATGGGTAACTGGAAACTAAACGGCAGCAAAGAAATGGTTGTTGATCTACTAAACGGTCTTAACGCTGAACTTGAAGGCGTAACAGGCGTAGACGTAGCAGTTGCTCCACCAGCACTTTTCGTTGATCTTGCTGAGCGTACGCTTACTGAAGCGGGCAGCGCTATCATCCTAGGTGCTCAAAACTCTGACCTAAACAACAGCGGTGCATTCACTGGCGACATGTCTCCAGCAATGCTTAAAGAGTTCGGCGCATCTCACATCATCATCGGTCACTCTGAGCGTCGTGAATACCACGCTGAGTCTGACGAATTCGTTGCTAAGAAATTCGCATTCCTAAAAGAGAACGGCCTAACTCCAGTTCTTTGTATCGGTGAATCTGAAGCACAAAACGAAGCAGGCGAAACTGTTGCTGTATGTGCTCGTCAACTTGACGCTGTTATCAACACTCAAGGTGTTGAAGCTCTTGAAGGCGCTATCATCGCTTACGAACCAATCTGGGCTATCGGTACTGGTAAAGCAGCTACAGCTGAAGATGCACAACGCATCCACGCTCAAATCCGTGCACACATCGCAGAGAAATCTGAAGACGTTGCTAAGAAAGTTGTTATCCAATACGGCGGTTCTGTTAAGCCAGAAAACGCAGCAGCTTACTTCGCACAACCAGACATCGATGGTGCTCTAGTTGGCGGCGCAGCACTTGACGCGAAAAGCTTCGCAGCTATCGCTAAAGCAGCAGCTGAAGCAAAAGCTTAATTTAAACTTCACCGTTTAGATTAGATGAAAGGTCAACTTAGGTTGGCCTTTTTTGTGCCTGCCGTTTGTAAAAACTCAAACGACAGGCACAAAAAAACCGCTGAACAATCAGCGGTTTTTAATATTTTTTAAGCGAACGCTAAGCTTGGCTTAGAATAACTCTTCTGCAACGCGGAACAACTCAGAACGGTCTGGGTTCTGCATGTTCTCGATACAGTCGATGATATCGTGGTGAACAAGAGCTTCTTTCTCGATACCAACACAACGACCACCTTGACCTTCTTGAAGAAGGTGAACAGCGTAGTTGCCCATACGAGAAGCCAGTACACGGTCAAATGCAGTAGGACGACCACCACGTTGAATGTGACCAAGAACGGTTGCGCGAGTCTCACGACCTGTTGCCGTTTCAATCTCTTTAGCCAATTCGTTCGCGTCCATCATTAGCTCAGTTAGAGCGATAATTGCGTGCTTCTTGCCTTTCGCAATACCATCTTGGATATTGCTGATTAGCTGATCTTTATCTAGGCCAGTCTCAGGTGTAATGATGTACTCACAACCACCCGCGATTGCTGACATAAGCGTAAGGTCACCACAGTGACGGCCCATGATTTCAACAATAGAAATACGTTGGTGAGAAGAAGACGTATCACGTAGACGGTCGATTGAATCGATAACAGTGTTAAGCGCAGTTAGGTAACCGATAGTGTAATCAGTACCCGCGATATCATTATCGATTGTGCCTGGAAGACCGATACATGGGTAACCCATCTCAGTCAGTTTCTTAGCACCCATGTAAGAACCGTCACCACCGATAACAACAAGTGCTTCGATACCGTGCTTCTTAAGGTTCTCGATGCCTTTCTCACGAACAGCAACGTCTTTGAACTCAGGGAAACGTGCAGAACCTAAGAAAGTACCACCACGGTTGATCACGTCAGATACGCTTGAACGGTCAAGCTTTTCGATACGGTCTTCCACAAGGCCTTGGTAGCCGTCGTAAATGCCGTAAACTTCAATGCCAACTGATAGCGCAGTACGAACTACACCGCGAACTGCTGCGTTCATGCCTGGAGCGTCACCACCACTGGTCAAAACACCGATCTTCTTAATCATGCTCACCCTCGATTTTTGGGAATCTATTATTCAATTCTTGTTCTTGCTGATTGTATATCAACAAGATTTTAAATCTATATTTGTACGTTATGTTACATTTCCTCAACAGGAATAGCACTTAAATCACGTAAAATTATGTAACATTTCTACTTCTGTAAGAGTATTACAGTTTTACTCAATAACTTTGTTGATTCACATCAGAATCAACATTAATTGTTACTAAGGTGATTTTTGAATCACCTTCGAGTTAGCAATTTTTACTCACTTTAGTTCAAAAGCCATTCACTTGCCATTTGCTGCCTGATTTTTAGACGCATTACCATGAGTGAAATTTCTGCTGCTTCTCTGGTCCAAATACGACCGAATATGGATCTTGATGAATTAATACATCAGCATCAGGGAACACTGAAATAAGCTTGTCCTCTACTTCATCAGAAATGCGGTGTGCTTCAATCAGTGGGATATTGTCTTCGAGTTCTAAATGCAATTGAATGAAACGAACAGGCCCAGAACGGCGCGTTCTTAGTTGATGTACACCCAGTACCCCTTCCACACTCAACGATGCCTCTTTAATTTGTTTGAGCTCTTCATCGGGTAGCTTGTGATCAAGTAGAGATTGCACCGCTTCCATCGCCATTTGGTAAGCACTGTAAAGAATGTAGATGCCGATACCAATCGCGAATACCGAGTCTGCTTGACCGATACCAAACCAGCTCAGTGCTAGCGCCAGCATAATCGCCGCATTCATATAGAGGTCAGATTGATAATGCAGTGAGTCAGCCGCAATTGCTTGGCTACCCGTTTTGCTCACAACATGCTTTTGGAATCGAACCAAACCGAAGGTCATGACCATTGCGAACAAGCTGACATAAATACCAATTTCAGGAGAGTTCAGTTCATGCGGTCGGAAGAAACGTTCAATACCGTTAAGAATAAGGAAACAAGCAGAACCAGAAATAAACATCGCTTGTGCTAATGCAGCAAGAGATTCGGCCTTGCCATGACCAAAGGTATGTTCTTTATCAGCTGGCTGCAGAGAGTAACGAACCACCACAAGGTTGACGACAGAAGCGGCGATATCCAACAGTGAGTCAACAACAGAAGCTAATAAACTGACTGAGCCTGTCACCCACCACGCTGCAACCTTCACAACCAATAATATGGAGGCAATGATGGTGGCAGCCCAAGCGGCGAGCGTAACTAAACGTGCGTATTCTTGTTTCATAAATTGGCTATAAAGTGACTGATAGCACAAAGTATAACCCGCAAAACACCGCTTGAATATGACAGCTAGGATCTAATACATTCATTTTAAAGATCAAAAAAAGCGGCACTAGGCCGCTTCTTTCTAAACACTTTCAATCAATCCAGCTTTTTCAAACCATGAATTACTTGTCTTTGTTCATGCGTTTTTCCATTTTGTCCGCACATTTAGCCATGCGATCTTGCTGGATTTCTTTCAGTTGAGTCTTCTGTTCAGGTGTTAGTACGCTCATCATTTGATGTTGCTTCTTCAGCATGGTTAAACGACGCTCTGTTTGCTTCTCTACCATTTGGCTTGCTAGGTCGTTTGCCGCCGCTTCATCAAAGGTATCGGCTAGAACTAAATCTTGAACTTTCTCGTGGTGCGCTTTCATCTGCGCCATCTTGTCCGCTTTATTACCTGAATGTTTTGCTTTCATCTCAGCACGGTTCGCTTCACGTATCTCTTTTAGCTCTGCTTTTTGAGCATCCGTCAGATCCAGTTGACGCATCACTTTTTTGTCAAAGCCGCCACACTTGCCGTGCATGCCTTTGTGGTCACCTTTATCGCCACCGCCATATGCGAACGCGCTTGCTGTACCTAACATAAGTGGAAGTGCCGCAGCTACTAGTACAAGTTTCTTAGTCATTTTCATAATTTTTGCCTCAATTCGGTATAATCAGTCATGTGTTGCGTTTGTTTTCAGCGCTTAGATATAGATTAGTCTTTCCCTCGTAAAGCGACGTTTAGAAAGCGTAAAGAATCGTAAAGAGTGAAAGTTGACGAATAATTAGCAGTATTATTAACCTATAAACAACTGATTAAGGCTTCCCAATGGCGAACATTCTTCTTATAGATGACGACACCGAGCTAACCGGCTTACTTAAAGACATACTGAGCTTTGAGGGATTCACTGTTTCCGAAGCCAATGACGGCTATGCGGGGTTGGAAGCTATCAATGATGAGATAGATTTGATTCTTTTGGACGTGATGATGCCGCGCCTTAACGGTATGGAAACGCTAAAGAAACTAAGAGAAAATTGGGAAACGCCAGTACTGATGCTGACAGCTAAAGGTGAAGAGATCGACCGTGTTATTGGCCTTGAGCTTGGCGCAGATGATTACTTGCCAAAGCCTTTCAGTGACCGAGAGCTGCTCGCTCGTATTCGTGCCATCTTACGTAGAACGCAGATCAACACCGCTCCTAAAGCTGCCAGTGATAAGATTCAATATCAAGACATTGAAGTGTTCCCCGGCAAGCAAGAAGCTTATTGTAATGGCCAGCTTATCGATCTTACCACCACCGAGTTCGCTTTGCTGAGTCACCTAATCCAGAACCCAGGGCAAGTGATCACCAAGGAAGCGTTGAGTTTGGATGTGCTGGGCAAAAGGCTTGCAGCATTTGACCGTGCGATAGACATGCACATATCCAACCTACGTAAAAAAATCCCAGAACGCAGTGACGGTAAATCTCGCATCAAAACCTTACGAGGCCGTGGCTACTTATTGGTAGAGGAAGATTAATGCGTATACCTAAAATCACCAGCTTATATGGACGTATCTTTGCTATCTTTTGGTTCACCATGTTACTGGTGCTTTTGTCGGTACTGTCACTTCCCCATTTAGACCCGCGAGTGGCGCGCGATGTGCCTGCCGATCATCTCGATAAACTCGAACGTATCGCTAAATTCACAGAAAAGCGCTACGCCAAAGAATCTAACCTGGGAAAAATAGTGTTCCAACTTGAGGCACCGCGTAGCCGCAAGGATTCTCGTGCTCGTATTTACCTAACCGACCTTGAAGGCGCAGTCCTTACATCGAAAAGACACTCAAATTACAAACTTAAAGCAATTCGTAATTTTGTTACCTCGATAGATAACCCTGAATTACCCAAGCAAAAGTTATACGGACATTACATGGTAGCAGGGCCAGTGCCGATTACACTCGCAGGTGAAGAACTGTTGATGTACGCCGGAGTAAAGTGGAATCAACCTCCTCCATTTTTGCTGCGCTTATTTGATAGACCTTTACAGCTCTTGCTTGCGGTAATGCTAGCAAGTACCCCACTGCTATTATGGTTAGCTTGGGCATTGAGCCAACCTGCTCGTAGACTTGAACGCGCAGCGCAACGTGTGGCGAAAGGTCAGTTTGAGGTCGATCCCACACTCGAAAAAGGCACCTCAGAATTCAGACAAGCGGGTGAGAGCTTTAACCAGATGGTCGAAGCGGTTAATCAGATGATTTCGGGGCAACAACGCCTACTTTCTGATATCTCACACGAGCTACGATCGCCATTGACCCGCCTACGCATGGCGAATGCACTGGCGATTCGTAAACAAGGTGAGAGCCAAGAGTTAGAACGTATCGATATGGAAGCTCAGCGATTAGAGCAAATGATCAGTGAACTACTGACGCTATCACGCATGCAGGTCGACAGCCACATTACTCGTGAGGTTCAACCTATTTCGAGCTTATGGGAAGAGATCTTAAAAGATGCAGAATTTGAAGCTGAACAGATGGGTAAATTACTGACGTTTTCGGAGATCCCAGAGCGTTCTATTTCGGGTAACCCTAAGCTACTGATGAGTGCCTTGGACAATATTACGCGCAATGCTATCTACTACGGTAAAGACCAAGTCGATGTGCAATTCGATGTTGTCCAAGATCGGCTAACGATTTGCGTCAATGATAATGGCGATGGTGTGCCTGATGACGAACTGGATTCAATCTTTAGGCCTTTCTACCGCGTTTCTACCGCTCGAGATCGTAATTCCGGCGGCACAGGGCTTGGCCTAACCATTACAGAGAGTGCGATTCGTCAACACAGCGGAACCATCACTGCAAGCCGTAGCCAGCTCGGTGGATTACAACTTAAAATCACCCTGCCTATCCTGCCAGTGTAATACCCCTACAAAGATCACAGTTGATAATGATTTCTATTATCACTATGGTAAGTCCTCTAATTAAGGAGGATTTACCATGTCACACTCTTTTCCTGCTCTACCCTACGCCTACGACGCCCTAGAACCTTACATTGACGCTAAGACGATGGAAGTGCATTACAGCAAGCACCATAGAACCTACTACGATAAGTTTGTTGCGGCGATTTCTGGCAGTGAACTTGAGCAGCAATCTCTGACCGAGATCTTCGCTAACATCTCTCAGCACAGCCCTGCCGTTCGCAACAATGGCGGCGGTTACTACAACCATATTTTATATTGGAACTGCATGGCTCAAGATGGCGGGGGTGAACCGGCAGGTAAACTTGGCGACGCGATCCAAAGTACTTTCGGAGATTTCGAGACGTTCCAAGATCAGTTCGCTCAAGCTGCAATCAATACCTTCGGTTCAGGCTTTGCTTGGTTGGTAGTAGAAGAAGGACAATTGAAAATCATCTCGACCTCAAACCAAGACAACCCGTGGATGGATACCATCGCCAGCAACGGTGAGCCGATTCTTGCACTGGATGTCTGGGAACACGCCTACTACATCAGCTACCAAAACCGTCGCCCTGATTACATCAACGCATGGTGGAACGTGGTGAATTGGAATGCGGTTTCTGAAAACTACGCACAAGCACTCGCGAATAAAGCGTAAGCCAATGGTGGTGAACTGTACTCACTCAGCTTGCCACCGTATACTCTGGCTATCTTTGATTATTCTTGTGAACCAACATGTTTGATATCGCTCTATACGAACCTGAAATTGCGCCCAATACGGGTAACATCATCCGCCTATGTGCTAACTGCGGAGCAAACCTGCACCTGATTGAGCCGCTTGGCTTTGATTTTGAAGAGAAGAAAGTTCGTCGTGCTGGCTTGGATTACCACGACCTAGCGCGTGTTAAGCGTCACAAGAACCTAGAAGCCTTTCTTGAGTATCTAGAGAATGAACGCGAGGGTGACTTCCGCATCTTTGCTTGCACGACAAAGACCACAGGTCACCACGTGGATGCGAAATTCCAACAAGGTGATGTGTTGATGTTTGGCCCTGAGACACGTGGCCTGCCTGCAGAGTTCATCGAAAGCATGCCAATGGAACAACGCATTCGTATTCCAATGATGCCAGATGCGCGTAGCCTCAACCTATCTAACGCGGTTGCTATTATTGCATTCGAAGCGTGGCGACAAATGGGCTTTGAAGGCGCGGTATAACCGAAAGCTCCCCCCCCTGCTAGCAATAAAAAAGGCTCTTACCATTATCACTTTCTTGCGAAGGATAAAGGTAAAAGCCTTTTCTGTTTTTCCCTCTATATAAAGAAGAGATAAAAACAAAGAAGAGAAAAAACGGATTAGTTTAAGCGGTTACGATCGTTGTCATCGTCTTTCTTCTCAAATTCACCCTCAAAGGTGTTGCCGTCTTTTGATTGGTCTGATGGGTCGCGATTGAATGGGTCTTGTCCAAATAGGCTCTGACCAAAACCAGCCTGTCCACCCGCATGGAAACCGCCAGACATATTGGTCACCACCATTTTTTCCATCATTTTCTTAGCAATCATCGCTCTTGGTGCTGGTAGCAATACCAACATACCGAGTGCGTCCGTCATAAAGCCAGGAGTCAGCAGCAATACACCAGCAACCGCAAGCATCACGCCTTCAAGAATCTGTTGTGCTGGCATTTCGCCTTGTTGTAATCGACCTTGCACAGACATAAGTGTTTGAATGCCTTGGCTACGAACAAGCGATGCACCAACAAATGCAGTAATCAAAACCAACGCAATAGTTGGCCACAATCCTAAGAAGCCACCAACTTGAATAAATAGCCCAATCTCAATGATGGGTACGAAGATAAATAGTAATAATAAGATAGGAAACACACGCCCTCCTTTGTTACATCCAGTTTACGCTGAAAGCCCTATCAATCTCAAATTTATCCTGTAAATAAGCGTGTTTATTGACCGAGAATAACTTTGCAAAATATTGACGAAACAAAACCGAAAAAGGTGATCAACTTAATATTTTTATGCGCTAAGTACAGTATCATGTGCCACATAAGTCAGGACGGATTTATCAGCCCAATATTCTAGCGAACGGAGTATTTGCACACAGAATAGGCTAATAACTAACTATATAATCAGAATAATTCTCTAAGGATCCTGTTATGGCTAATCTATCAGAAGCTCAAGTTGAAGCTCCTCAAGCTACTCGTCTCGAAGAAGATCTACTAGGTCAACGTCATGTTCCGGCTGATGCTTACTACGGCATCCACACTCTACGCGCAGTTGAAAACTTCAACATCTCAAATGTAACGATCTCAGATGTACCTGAATTCGTTCGCGGTATGGTGATGACAAAAAAAGCAGCGGCTTTAGCAAACAAAGAGTTAGGTGTAATCCCAAGCGAAGTAGCTAAATACATCATCGAAGCTTGTGACCTCATTCTAGACACTGGTAAGTGCATGGATCAGTTCCCATCGGATGTATTCCAAGGTGGTGCTGGTACTTCTGTAAACATGAATGCTAACGAAGTAGTGGCAAACGTGGCTCTTGAACTTATGGGCAAAGAAAAAGGCCAATATGAGTTCATCAACCCAAATGACCATGTAAACCGCAGCCAATCAACTAACTGTGCTTACCCTACAGGTTTCCGTATCTCTGTTTACAACAGCGTTCGTAAACTGATCGATGCTATCGAATACCTAAAAGGTGCATTTGAGCTTAAGAGCCAAGAATTCAACACAATTTTGAAAATGGGTCGTACTCAACTTCAAGATGCTGTGCCTATGACGGTTGGCCAAGAGTTCCACGCTTGGGCTGTAACCATCAACGAAGAAATCAAAAACCTAGAATACACTTCAAAACTACTGCTTGAAGTTAACCTAGGCGCAACAGCTATCGGTACTGGTCTGAACGCAGCTCCGGGTTACCAAGGCCTAGCAGTTAAGCACCTAGCAGAAGTAACTGGCTTAGAGTGTGTAGCGGCTGAAGATTTAATCGAAGCAACGTCTGACTGTGGCGCATACGTAATGACGCACGGTGCACTTAAACGTCTAGCCGTTAAACTGTCTAAGATTTGTAACGACTTACGTCTTCTTTCTTCAGGTCCACGTACTGGCTTCAACGAGCTAAACCTACCTGAACTGCAAGCGGGTTCTTCAATCATGCCTGCTAAAGTAAACCCAGTTGTACCTGAAGTAGTAAACCAAGTTTGCTTTAAAGTTCTAGGTAACGACAACACGGTTTCTTTCGCAGCAGAAGGCGGTCAGCTTCAACTGAACGTAATGGAACCTGTTATCGCACAAAGCATGTTTGAGTCTCTAGACATTCTAACAAACGCATGTGTGAACCTACGCGACAAGTGTGTAGACGGCATTACTGTGAACAAAGAAGTGTGTGAATCTCACGTATTTAACTCTATCGGTATCGTCACTTACCTAAACCCATACATTGGCCACCACGAGGGTGATGTTGTTGGTAAGATCTGTGCTGAAACAGGTAAAAGCGTTCGTGATGTAGTTCTAGAGCGCGGGTTATTAACCGAAGAAGAACTTGATGACATTTTCTCTGTTGAAAATTTGATGCATCCTCAGTATAAAGCAAAACGCTACGAATAACGTTAGCGAAAAAGGGCTCCAAACGGAGCCCTTTTTTAGGCTCCAATACGGTTAACCATGTTAATTTTGTGGATTTCTGTTGGTTGCACTTTTGCGAAATAGAATCTAAACCATAGAACTATTATGTGAACATTCCAGCCGTGAATGCTCACATAATAAAATCTAAAATGAGGTGTTACTTATGATTGCAGTAGAACTATTTGTCGTCCTGCTCTTTATCTTTTTGGGGGCCAGAATTGGCGGTATCGGTATAGGTTTTGCCGGTGGTGCTGGTGTTATTGCCCTTTCACTGATTCTTGGCGTTCCAACAAGCCAGTCTTTCATCCCGATCGACGTAATCTTGATCATCATGTCGGTTATCACCGCAATTGCTGCTATGCAGGTTGCTGGCGGTATGGACTGGTTGGTGCAAATTGCAGAAAACTTTTTGCGTAAACACCCTGAACGCATCACCTTTTACGCGCCGATTGTGACCTTTGTAATGACACTAATGGCCGGTACTGGTCACACAGCATTCTCTACGCTTCCTGTAATCGCAGAAGTAGCGAAAGGCCAAGGTGTTCGTCCTTCTCGTCCACTGTCTATCGCAGTTGTCGCCTCTCAAATTGCTATCACAGCTTCGCCAATCTCGGCTGCCGTTGTCGCTTTCGCAGCAATGCTGGCACCGTTTGGTGTTGATTACCTAACGCTATTGATGGTTTGTATCCCAACAACCTTCATCGCTTGTATGGTTGGTGCGGTTGTTGCTAACTACATGGGTAGCGAACTGAAAGACGATCCTGTTTACCAAGAACGTCTAGAGAAAGGTCTAATCAAACTGGCGACAGAAGAGAAGCGTGAAATTCTACCAACAGCGAAGAGAGCAACGTACATCTTCCTAACAGCGATTGGTTTCGTGGTTTGCTACGCAGCGGCTATCTCTAGCTCTGTTGGCCTAATTGAAAACCCAGCGCTTGGTCGTAACGAAGCGATCATGTCTGTGATGCTAGCAGCAGCAGCGGCTATCGTGATGTTCACTAAGATTGATGCTGCGAAGATTTCTTCAGCGCCAACATTCCGCTCTGGTATGACAGCGTGTGTTTGTGTACTGGGTGTGGCTTGGTTAGGCTCAACGTTTGTAAACGCACACGTTGCTGAAATCAAAGACGTAGCCGGCGCTCTACTGGCTGACTACCCTTGGATGCTGGCTCTTGTTCTGTTCTTCGCTTCTATGCTGCTTTACTCTCAAGGCGCAACCACGGTTGCACTAATGCCTGCAGCTCTAGCGATTGGCGTAGCACCACTAACAGCCGTGGCTTCTTTTGCTGCAGTAAGTGCACTGTTCGTACTTCCAACTTACCCTACGCTACTGGCAGCGGTTGAGATGGATGACACAGGCTCAACGCGTATCGGTAAGTACGTATTCAACCACCCATTCTTCATTCCTGGTGTGGCAACAATCAGTACTGCGGTAGCACTCGGCTTCGCATTCGGCGGTCTGTTCATCTAACATTCGCTGATGATTAAAACTTTAAAAGGAAGCTTCGGCTTCCTTTTTTGTTTTCTACTCAATGTGTTATTTGATACACATCAAATAACTATTATAAACTTTAAAACCCGCCTAAAAATAAAATTTGAATAAAATTCCAAGATTATTCAACCCAACTAATAACAACACTTACCTAATCAATCTCCCCTCGCTTTCATCTAATCCACATCGAATATTAATCCAAGCTAACTAACCAAAAAACCTTGCTGTTTTTATGCCATTTTCAAGCCATCTTATTGGCCACTATTTTTGTGAACAGCACCAAACTTAAATAGTTAGGTAAGTAATAAAATAACCGCAGCTAAATTAAATCTAACTTCATTTGGATCAGTAAATATAAAAACGAACTTAATTTAAAGTCAGCAACTTTATATCGTTGGGAACTTTATAAGAATCAGTATATTTACAATCTATAAATCATTAGTCGCTAATTCACATCACTTTTATTTAAGATGGTGTAAGGAGATAGCTATGACGACTCAGACAATACCAAGCGAGACAAAAAAGGGCGGCTTCTTTGCCAATTTTAAATTCCCTTCTGCCTACACCATTTTATTTATCCTTATTGCGTTCGTAGCGCTCCTTACCTGGATTGTTCCGGCAGGCCAATACGACCGAGCCATGAATGAAGAACTCGGTCGAGAAGTACCCGTAACCGGAACCTATCAAGCCGTAGAAGGTAACCCTCAAGGTGTGATTGACGTACTGCTTGCGCCTATTGACGGTTTCTACGACCACAATAGCTATGAAGCTGCGGCCATCGACGTTTCACTGTTCATTCTAATCATTGGTGGCTTCTTAGGACTAGTAACCAAAACTGGCGCTATTGATGCCGGTATCGAACGTGTCACCGCCCGCCTAGAAGGGCGAGAAGAGTTGATGATACCGATACTGATGGCTCTGTTTGCTGCTGGCGGTACCGTCTACGGCATGGCGGAAGAATCACTGCCATTCTATACGCTGCTAGTACCAGTAATGATGGCCGCTCGCTTTGACCCTCTAGTGGCAGCTGCCACGGTATTGCTTGGCGCAGGCATTGGGGTGCTAGGCTCTACCATTAACCCATTCGCGACCGTTATTGCTGCCAACGCCTCTGGTATTCCATTTACCGACGGTATCGCGCTGCGTATTGGAATGCTGATTATTGGTTGGGGTATCTGTGTCGCCTACGTCATGCGCTACGCAAGAATGGTACAAGCCGATCCAACAACATCGATTGTTTACGACAAATACGAAGAGAACAAAGCGCACTTCCTTGGCAACGCAAGTGGTGAAAAACTGGAGTTCACCGCGACTCGCAAACTGATCCTGGCCATTTTTGGTGGCTCTTTCGCTGTGATGATTTACGGTGTATCCGTTGCTGGATGGTGGATGGCAGAGATCTCCGCGATGTTCTTAGCAGCGACTATTATTGTCGGTATTGTGTCTCGCATGAGCGAGGAAGAGTTCACAACTAGCTTCATTGACGGTGCTCGAGACCTACTGGGCGTTGCACTTATCATAGGTATCGCACGTGGTATCGTAGTCGTAATGGACCGCGGTATGATCACCGACACTATTCTTTTCTCAGCAGAACAAATGGTGACTGGTCTTTCTTCAGTTGTCTTCATTAACGTGATGTTCTTCTTAGAAATTCTACTGTCATTCTTAGTACCTTCGACCTCTGGTCTAGCAGTGCTGACTATGCCAATCATGGCGCCATTAGCCGATTTTGCTGGCGTAGGTCGTGACCTTGTTATCACCGCTTACCAATCAGCATCTGGCTTGGTCAACTTAATCACTCCAACCTCTGCAGTGGTAATGGGCGGCTTGGCGATTGCTCGTGTCCCTTACGTGCGCTGGGTTAAATGGGTGATGCCATTAATCGGAATCTTGATGGTGTTCTGCATCGTTGTACTAAGTATTGGTGCGCTTATCTAAAACCTACACACCAGCTTCTCGTTCAAAGCCGCTTTCTTAGCGGCTTTTTTGTTGCTATCGCCCTCAGAGCCATTCCCCAAAACAACCTCACGAGCTGCACACACTCTATTTAAAGCCTCTCTATAGTCAACCTCATCAGCCAACCTTAAACAATCCAAGGACACCTTCGACAAAGCGTAAATCAACGTTTTAATATTGATGTTAAGGCTAATAAAAAACAATCCATTCCTCTCCATTATTTTTATAAAAATATTTAGTCATTTATTAACGCTAATTATATTTAAAGTTATTCACCTTGTAATAATCAAAGGGGGAATAAAAGCTATTTTTATAGAAAACCGGCTTAAAAAAACCAATTATAAAGTGTGACCACAACAGCTTTATTCGCATTTATTTTGTTAATAAATAATTAATTTCACATCCAAAATTAAATATCTAAATAGAAACATTGCATACTTCCAAGCTAAGTACATTCTTATCAATAAAACTATTATGCATATAATACCTAACAATTTTGATTCTAGGCAGGTTCATCAAAAAAGCGTGCATAAAGTTCCCTAACAGCTAACTATTTAGAATGTAATCATCATGACTAAAAGTGCATAAAGTTTGTTAAAACCCTTAATTTTAAAGGGCTGCAGGATAAAAAACGATTTGTGATAGATCTCTAAGAATACCTGACTAGCAGGCGTAATATTAACTCCAGACAAGAGATATGAATAAAATAATTCATTATTCTCCACTGAAAATAAATAATTACTCTTAGCGATAAAAGTAATTCAAATATATAAGAGAGAGACGATCATGAGTAAGTTCTATGTAGGTTCTGAAATAGGTCAATTGCGCCGCGTTCTAGTTCACCGCCCAAGACGCGCACTGACTCACCTAACACCCTCTAACTGTCACGATTTACTATTTGATGACGTACTGGCTGTTGAGCGCGCAGGTAAAGAGCATGACGCATTTACTAAAACGCTACGTGATCAGGGTGTTGAAGTTCTTCTTCTTACTGACCTACTAGCAGACACACTAGCAGTGCCAGAAGCGAAAGACTGGCTACTAAGCTGCCAGGTATCTGATTACCGTTTGGGTAAAACATTCGCTAATGATGTGCGCTGCTACTTGGGCGACTTACCAAACTTAGAGCTAGCAAAAATCCTAACGGGCGGTCTGTCTTACGCTGAAATGCCAATGAAATCATCTTCAATGATGCAAGGCATGCACGCACCAACTGACTTCATTATCGAACCTCTACCAAACCACCTATTTACTCGTGACACATCTTGCTGGGTATACGGTGGCGTATCTATCAACCCGATGGCGAAACCTGCTCGTCAACGTGAAACAAACCACGTTCGCGCTATTTACCGCTGGCACCCAACATTCGCAGGCGAAGACTTCATTAAATACTTCGGTGATGAAGAAAACATCAACTACGACAACTCAACAATCGAAGGTGGTGACGTTCTTGTTCTCGGCCGTGGCGCGGTTCTTATCGGTATGTCTGAGCGTACAACAGCACAAGGTGTTGAACACTTAGCGTCTAGCCTATTCAAACACGGTCAAGCGACACAAGTTATCGCAATGCAGCTACCAAAACACCGTTCTTGCATGCACTTAGACACCGTGATGACTCACATGAACGAAGATACGTTCTCTGTTTACCCTGAAGTGGTAAGTAAAGACGTGCAGTGCTGGAACCTAACTGGCGATGAGTCAGGCGCAGTGAAAGTGAAAGAAGAAGGCTACTTCGTAACAGCTATCGAGAAAGCACTTGGCGTAGACAAGCTAAACCTAATCACAACGGGTGGCGACAACTTCCATGCAGAACGTGAGCAGTGGAACGATGCAAACAACGTTCTAACGGTTAAACCTGGCGTTGTTATTGGCTACGAAGGCAACACATACACCAACGAAAAATACGACAAAGCAGGCATCACGGTTCTTCCGATTCCAGGAGACGAACTTGGTCGCGGTCGCGGTGGTGCACGCTGCATGAGCTGCCCAATTGAGCGTGATGGTATCTAATCACTAAGACGAAACGGCCAAGTTGAACGACCTTAAATAATCTCAACTTGGCCAAAATGAGAGAACACAATTATGACTAAGCAAACTGTTGTTGTTGCACTCGGCGGTAATGCCCTACTTCGTCGCGGTGAGCCGTTAGAAGCCGATGTTCAACGCCGTAATATTGAAACGGCTGTTAAAACCATCTCTGAAATCGCGAAAGTGTACAACGTGGTTCTAGTGCACGGTAATGGTCCACAAGTTGGCTTACTTGCTCTGCAAGGTTTGGAGTACAAAAAAGTAAACCCGTATCCATTGGATGTATTGGGCAGTGAGACTCAAGGCATGATCGGCTACATGCTGATGCAAGAGTTCAAAAACTACCTGCCTGACCGCAACATCTCATGCATGTTGACGCAAATGACCGTTGATCCAAACGATCCTGCATTCGCAGATCCAACTAAGCCAATTGGCCCGATCTACGAAGAAGCAGAAGCGCGTGAGTTAGCGGAGAAATTCCACTGGATCGTAAAACCAGACGGTCAACATTTCCGTCGAGTAGTGCCAAGCCCACGCCCTACTGGCATTGTTGAACACGAAGCGATCACTCAACTTATCGATGCAGGTCACCTCGTAATTTGTACTGGCGGTGGTGGCATCCCAGTGAAAAAAGAAAATGGCAAATTAGTCGGCGTTGAAGCGGTTATCGACAAAGACATGTCAGCGGCTTTCTTGGCGAAACAATTGGATGCGGATGCACTACTTATTCTGACCGATGCTGACGCTGTTTATCTTGATTGGGGCAAACCGACTCAACACGCACTGCGCAGTACTACACCAAGTGAATTGGCGAAGTTTACATTTGATGCAGGCTCAATGGGGCCAAAAATCGAAGCATCGTGCGAGTTCATTCAGCAAGGCGGCAAAGTAGTGGGTATCGGCGCACTCGAAGATGGTTTGCAAATCCTGCAAGGCCAAGCGGGCACCAATATCACCAAAGGTTAATGCACTAGCGAGCTTTATCATCTTGAGAGCCTTAAACCTTGAGAGCTTTTAAAGCTTGCGAAAACAGATTAAACGAAACAAACAAAACCGAACAACTTTAACTAAAAATTGAATCGCGCTTTCTTGAATTTTATTTCCCTGTAACAAGGAAGCGCCTAAATCTAAGAAGGAATACATCATGGCTTTTAACCTACGCAATCGTAACTTCCTAAAACTACTAGATTTCACTCCACGCGAAATTCAACACTTGTTAGATCTTTCTATGGAGCTAAAAAAAGCGAAGTACAACGGTTACGAACAGCCAACACTGACTGGCAAAAACATTGCGCTTATCTTTGAAAAAACCTCAACTCGTACTCGCTGTGCATTCGAAGTAGCAGCATTCGACCAAGGTGCTCGAGTTTCTTACTTAGGCCCATCTGGCTCTCAAATTGGCCACAAAGAATCAATGAAAGACACCGCTCGCGTTCTAGGCCGTATGTACGATGGCATCGAATACCGCGGCTTTGGTCAAGAAATCGTTGAAGAGCTAGGCGCTTACGCTGGCGTTCCTGTGTGGAATGGCCTGACTGACGAATTCCACCCAACACAAATCCTAGCTGACTTCCTAACTATGACGGAATACGGCCGTGGCAAGCAACTGCATGAAATCAAGTTTGCTTACCTAGGTGATGCTCGCAACAACATGGGTAACTCTCTAATGGTTGGCGCTGCGAAAATGGGCATGGACATTCGCCTTGTTGCTCCAAAGCAATTCTGGCCAGAAGAAGAGCTATTAGCTCAATGTCGTGAAATCGCAGAACACACTGGCGGCAAAATCACGCTAACAGAAGATGTTCAAGAAGGCGTGCAAGGTTGTGACTTCCTATACACCGACGTTTGGGTATCAATGGGCGAAGCGAAAGAAGCATGGGCTGAGCGTATCAACCTAATGATGCCTTACCAAGTCAACATGGACATGATCAAAGCAACAGGCAACCCACATGTGAAATTCATGCACTGCCTACCGGCTTTCCACGGCGAAGATACCACAGTAGGCAAACAGCTTGCTGCTGAATATCCGCAGCTTAAAGATGGCGTAGAAGTGACAGATGAAGTGGTTGAGTCTGAATACTCTATCGTGTTCGATGAAGCAGAAAACCGCATGCACACCATTAAAGCAGTAATGGTTGCGACATTAGGCAGCTAATTACCTAAGAAACGAAACAGTTAAGACGTTAAAAATTAAGAAGCTAGGCACTCACTTGTTCGAAATACGTTGATAAGTTAAGTGCAATGACAGGGAAATGCGGGTGGCGTTCTTGGGATTTTGACCTTGAATAAAACTCGCATTTTTTTTCATGCGGTTGAAGAGATAATTTCCTAGAAAACCCTGCAAGTCTCAGCCCCAACAAAGACTTAAATGGGAGTTTAAAATGGACGTAATCTCGCATAAAAATCCATTAAATGAATACTTTACAGAAAGTATTGCATGGCCTTTTTATCTGAGTATAATCCTCCGCAATTTGTCTTAAGAGAGCAAAAAATGAACCGCAATTTTTTCGCACATGATTGTCAGCCAATACGCCTTAGAACGGCGTTGGTGTCATTTTTATTTTGCTCTATTGATCATTTCGAAGCCTCCTATTTTTAGGGGGCTTTTTTTTGTCCGCAATTTGACTGTATGCATAAAAAAAGGAAGACCCGTTATGGCGCATTCGTTATTTAACAAGCACATCATCTCCATTCCAGAACTATCTCGTGATGAACTGGAGCTTATCGTCGATACTGCAGCAAGACTCAAAGCAGAACCAAACCCTGAGCTGCTGAAAAATAAAGTCGTTGCGAGCTGCTTCTTTGAGCCTTCAACTCGAACTCGCCTCTCATTTGAAACCGCAGTTCAACGCCTTGGCGGCACAGTCATCGGCTTTGATAATGGCGGCAACACATCGCTGGCGAAAAAAGGCGAAACACTTGCCGATTCCGTTCAAGTGATTTCATCTTACGTGGATGCCTTTGTGATGCGTCACCCACAAGAAGGCGCGGCGCGCTTAGCGTCTGAATTTTCTAACGGTGTGCCAATTGTGAATGGTGGCGACGGTGCAAACCAACACCCAACGCAAACCTTATTGGATCTGTTCTCGATTTACGAAACGCAAGGCACGCTCGATAACCTCAATGTGGCTTTCGTCGGCGACCTAAAATATGGCCGTACCGTACACTCTTTGACGCAAGCACTATCAAAATTCAATAACGTGCGTTTCTTCTTTATCGCGCCAGAAGTGTTAGCGATGCCTGATTACATCTGTGAAGAATTGGAAGAGATGGGCATCCAATACAGCACCCACAGCAGCATTGAAGAAGTGGTGCCTGAACTGGATGTCCTGTACATGACTCGCGTACAGAAAGAGCGCTTTGATGCGTCAGAATACGCGCACATGAAGTCGGCTTACATTCTAACGGCCGATACCTTGAAAGATGCACGCCAGAACATGAAGGTGCTTCACCCATTACCACGCGTCGATGAAATCACAACCGACGTAGATAAAACGCCACACGCTTACTACTTTGAACAAGCTGAAAACGGTGTATACGCTCGCGAAGCCCTATTGGCCCTAGTTCTTAACGACACTTTATAAGCAGGAGAAACAGTCATGGTTAAACAAACTCAGCTACAAGTAGAAGCGATCCGTAACGGCAGCGTGATTGACCACATCCCTGCTCATCTTGGTATCAAAATCCTTAAACTGTTTAAGCTACACAAAACAGAACAACGCATCACCATGGGGTTGAATCTGCCATCATCTGCGCTTGGTCATAAAGATCTGATCAAGATTGAGAACATCTTTCTGACCAAGGAACAAGCCAACCAATTGGCTCTGTATGCGCCGCAAGCGACGGTAAATCAGATTGAAGAGTACAAGGTGGTTAATAAGCTAACATTAGTACTGCCAGACCAAATCAACAGTGTGTACTCTTGCCCGAATAGCAACTGTATTTCGCACGGTGAACCCGTTGAAAGTAGCTTTAAAGTGCAGCTAAAACACGAAAACGTCCAACTAAAATGTCACTATTGTGAAAAAGTATTCTCTCGCGAGATCATGAGTGAAATCCGCTAGCCCTTAGCGCTCTTACCTTCGTAAAAGAAACCGCTCAAACTACATGGATATTTATTCCTAACCCGGAATAAATATCCACTTACCTAAAGAATAAAATTCCACAAAAAAAGCAAATAACCAGAATTTTGTTTGGTGATCACCTTCAAAAAGATAACTATTCTTTAGTGGTAGACTGGATGAATAGAAGATCATACATCACGCATACCCTTCCTATTTATTTCGGGATTCATCGGTAAGCCCTAATTAACAATCGTACTCTACGGCTTTGGGAGTGCGTTCTGCGCTATGGACAAGCGATACCCACACGTTGGCTTTAAGGAGTTGTTCATGAACCAAATCACTGAGCACGGTTGCTTGTATTCAGCTGAAGATAAAACACTGACCGCAGCGTGCAAACGCTTACTACAACAGCAAAGCTTCTCGACCCAGAACCAGCTGCGAGAGAAACTCGTCGACATTGGTTATACAGGCATTAGCCAGTCGACTGTGTCTCGTATTTTGTCACAACTCGGTGTTGTCAAAATCC
This sequence comes from Vibrio sp. FF266, assembly GCF_041439695.1. Taxonomy (NCBI): domain Bacteria; kingdom Pseudomonadati; phylum Pseudomonadota; class Gammaproteobacteria; order Vibrionales; family Vibrionaceae; genus Vibrio; species Vibrio sp. FF266. Next base: position 50,269 of record NZ_JBGOOO010000010.1, on the reverse strand, counting down.
AGAACGCCTGTGGCAAAAAGGTTTACTGCATCACCGTAGAAAGCGCACCGGTACGTGTCGATGCGTCAATCTCATCACAAATCGAATTAATTACTCACAACCAAGCAATGGTGATCGTAAAAACAAACCCTGGTTGCGCACAGTTGGTCGCAAGATTGGTTGATATCGACCCACATACCGAGATTATCGGTACGGTTGGCGGCAATGACACGGTGTTAATTATTCCGAAAGACACCACGAATATAGATGCTTGCGAACAAGTAGTAAGAGCACGCTTAGGAGTGGCTTAAATGTCTTATTGGCAAAAGCTGACAACTCATGTTGAGCGACTGACACTCTCTCGACTGCCCCAGAAAATAGCCCACCCGCCTTAGGGGATATTTGCTGGTCGATGAAACTAATCACAAACTATTACGGTCTGATTGAGTTAAGATACCTTCAACTCCATTTTGATGACTAAATAGTATGCGACGACTTGCCACATTACTTTTTGTTTGTGTTTCCCTGTTCACCCAGCCTGCGTGGGCGCTTTTTGGAAACGACAACGCCGAGCCAAGCTTCGGAGGCAATAACAACGGTTTTGTCCCTGTAGACCAAGCTTTCCCTTTCAATTACTACCAGCAAGACGGCAAGGTCCTTCTCGACTGGCAAGTAAAAGAGGGCTACTACCTCTATCAACATAGCCTCTCGTTCACTGGCCAAAATCTCACTATCGGCAATGTTGAAATGGAAAATGGCCAACCACACCAAGATGAATTCTTCGGTGAGGTGAGCATTTATACTCAGCCGTTATTCGTGCAAGTTCCTCTACAGAGTTACCAAGATGGCTCACAGCTGATCGTTAAGTATCAAGGCTGTGCAGATGCTGGTTTCTGTTACCCACCAGAGATCCGAGTAATCGACATTGAACCGTTTACTGCGACGAGTTCTGGGGATATGAAAAGCAGTGATGTGCAAAACAGTGGTGCTTTACAAGGTTCTTCTGATGCAGCTGGTGAAGCTGACAATTCAGTACAAGCCTCTTCTCCTACCGCTGACGCAGCAAGCAATACCACTCAACAAACCAATGCTCCCGTTTCAAAAGAAGCAGGCTTAGCCGATAAGCTGGGTGACAGTTGGTGGACGCCATTATTATTCCTCGCACTCGGTGTTGGCTTGGCCTTTACGCCGTGTGTCCTGCCTATGTATCCGATTCTAACGGGTATTGTGCTAGGTGGCGGTAAGCTCAGCCAAGGTCGTGCGCTGATGCTGTCCTTCATCTACGTGCAAGGCATGGCGCTGACCTACACCTTATTAGGTTTAGTGGTTGCTTCAGCTGGCATGCAGTTCCAAGCTGCGATGCAACACCCTTACGTATTAATCGCGCTGAGTGTTCTGTTCGTGACGTTGGCGATGTCGATGTTCGGCGTTTATAACCTACAACTGCCAAGCAGTATCCAAACTTGGCTTAATAACCAAAGCAACAAACAACAAGGTGGTAATACCTTGGGCGTGTTCGCAATGGGCGCTATCTCTGGCTTGGTGTGTTCACCTTGTACCACAGCGCCACTGTCAGGCGCGTTATTGTATGTGGCTCAAAGTGGCGACCTATTAACCGGAGCGATCGCTCTGTATGCGTTAGCGATGGGTATGGGTATTCCGCTGATTTTGGTTGCGGTGTTTGGTAATAAGCTACTACCAAAAGCAGGCAGCTGGATGGACAAGGTGAAGATCGTATTCGGCTTTATCTTGCTGGCAGCGCCTATCTTCCTGCTAGAGCGAATTATTCCTGAATTGTGGGCAACGGTACTTTGGTCTGGTCTTGGGTTCATCGCCTTTGGTTGGCTTTACCACAGCAAGAATGCACTGCCATTCGGTGGTTGGAAACAGAGCGCTGTAGGTATCATCGCGATGCTTGGCCTGTTCGCATCAGCTCAACCTGCGCTAAATTACTGGTTCGCAGAAAAGAGCGTTGTGGTTGAGCAACAAATCCAATTTGCCCGTGTCAACACGGTTGAAGAGTTAGAAATCCAGCTCATCGAAGCCAAGAAACTCGGTAAGCCAGTGATGCTCGATTTCTACGCCGATTGGTGTGTGGCATGTAAAGAGTTTGAGAAGTACACCTTCCACCAAGCTGATGTTGAGAACAAGCTTTCTGATTTCGTCCTGCTTCAGGCTGATGTAACGAGAAACATGCCTCAAGACATTGAACTGCTTAAACAATTACAAGTGCTCGGTTTGCCAACCATTGAGTTCTGGGATGGCGAGGGTAACCATGTTCCAAATGCTCGTGTGACGGGCTTTATGCCTGCCGATGTATTCTTGAAACACATGCAAAACCACCAGCTATAACGGCAATATTCACCGGAATATCCGCCTAAACGAAAGCCGCACCGCCCCTCCGTAACGAGATGGCAGTGCGGCTTTTTTGTTATTCAGAGTAACGCTTTCTTATTCTGGGGATAAAAGTCGATATGGTTCAGACTTTTAATGCATAAATATTGTCCACATACTCAATCAGGATGATAATAAATATTAACTAAATTGTTAAAAGTATGAACGTCATGGACTCGACCTATACCATCATCATTGCTGATGACCACCCTCTCTTTCGCAACGCCCTGTTTCAGTCAGTTCATATGGCTATCAGCGGTGCGAACCTGCTTGAGGCTGATTCTCTCGATGCCTTACTGACTCTACTAAAAAAAGAAGATGAACCCGACCTGTTGCTTCTCGACCTTAAAATGCCGGGAGCAAACGGGATGTCGGGCTTAATTCAACTGCGTGCTGAATATCCAGATTTACCGATTGTGGTGATCTCAGCCAGCGAGGATGCCAGCGTTGTCACTCAAGTGAAGAGCCACGGTGCCTTTGGCTTCATTCCTAAGTCGAGTGATATGCGTGAATTGGTGAGTGCGCTGAATCAAGTGCTGAATGGCGACCCGTTCTTTCCTGAAGGCCTTATCACCAACAATGCAGCCTGTAGCGACCTTGCGGAAAAGCTTTCCACACTGACGCCTCAGCAATACAAGGTGTTAGGGATGCTTTCAGACGGCCTGCTAAACAAGCAAATCGCCTATGAATTGAATGTTTCGGAAGCGACCATCAAGGCACATATGACAGCCATCTTCCGTAAACTGGATGTGAAAAACCGAACTCAAGCAGTTATCTTGCTACAAGAAGTCCACAACTAAGCTTCACTTATATCCTCTTCTAAAGTCGTCTTTGGTAAACATAAACCCAACCTGACGACTTTATGATCATCGATCTCTGCAACCACCCAAGTAATGTCATGCCACACAAAACTATCGCCTAATACAGGGTGGGCACCAAGCTCTCGCTCAGCCAATTGTTTTAGCGTCATTTCTCGCTCTTCTTCCGAGCCCAGTTCAATGCCATAACAATCACTGACCGCTGCAACCGATAGTTCGACATCCAAGAAGAAATCACCAAAGAATCGAGCGGCCTCTTCAGCTAGAGGAGCCTCACTAAATAGGGCACTTAAGCTGTCTAGGTCTTTATCTTGACCAAGCACACAGAGAATATCGTTCGCCTCTAACACGGTGCTACCCGATGGGTGAAGCAAAGCATCTTTTCTAAACAGTGCCGTAATTCGCGTCCCTTCTGGCATAGACAAACGCTTAAGCGGTTCACCAACACACCACTTTTCCTCTTTCAGCTTGTAGACAAACATCTCCCACTCACTGGTCGGATAAATCTCCATGCCGGTACGAGAAATCGGTGTTGGTGTCGGTGGTAAGGTCACCTGAGCCAACCTCGCCACTTTCATCAAGCTACCGCCCTGAACAATCAGCGAAACCATAACCACGAAGAAGGCGATGTTGAAGTAAAGTTGGGCATTAGGCAGGCCAGCCATCATCGGGAACACCGCCAAAATGATCGGTACAGCGCCACGTAAACCTACCCAAGAAACAAACCAACGTTCTTTGGTGGTAAAGCTTCTGAACGGCAGTAAACCCAACCAAACAGACAACGGGCGAGCAAACAAGATCATACCGAAAGCCAATGCTAACGCAGGAAGTGCAATGTCCATCAACGTTGATGGCGTCACCAATAAACCCAATACCAAGAACATCACGATCTGGCTTAGCCACGTCATGCCATCAAGAACATTAAGGATAGAGTGTCGAGAGCGCGTCGGACGATTACCAATGAACAGACCGACTAGGTAAATCGATAAGATGCCACTACCACCAAGCATGTTAGAGAACGCAAACAGAGCCACGCCCCCGCTGAGCACCAGAATCGAGTAAAGGCCATCGGCCAGCTGCACTCGGTTAATTAGACTCCATAGAACCCAACCGCCACCAATACCAACAAGGGTGCCGATACCAAACTGCATCGCGAAGCTTTTGAGTAGGAAGTTCATTCCCATCTCGGCGTCTGGGGTGCCCAGTAGCGCAATTAAAGTCACTGTCAGGAAGACCGCCATTGGGTCATTGGTACCGGATTCGATCTCTAGGGTTGAGCCAACGCGTTCATTGAGGCTCTGCCCTTTCAACAAAAAAAATACCGCAGCGGCATCGGTCGAACCCACAATCGCACCAACTAAGATACCCTGCATCAATGACAAGTCGAACAGCCAAGCCGCCATTAAACCGGTTAGGGTTGCGGTACATGCGACACCTATCGTCGCCAGCGAGAGCGATGGCCAAAACGCGACCTTGAAGCTTGCGACCTTGGTTCGCATACCGCCATCAAGCAGGATCACAGCCAGCGCAAGATTACTCACCAAGTAGGTCAGCGAGTAATCATTGAAATTAATGCCGCCGGGGCCATCTTCGCCCGCCAACATACCAACGAACAAAAAGATTAAAAGAATCGGAACGCCCAATCGAGAGGACACTTGTGAGAAAAGTACACTGATGGCGATGAGTACGGCACCAGTCAAAAATAAGTGATTAATGGTTATTGCGTCCAATTCGTTCCCCCAAAGAATAAAACCCGAGCTTTAAGCCTGTTGATCTTTTGTCACTAGCTTGTTGATCTTCTGCCGTTAAGCAAGTCGCGGCCGGTGAAAGTACCGTAGTTACTATAACAAACTTATATTTCGCTTCGTGTCATAGGCAGGACTAAATACCGTTTCTCAGTCATTTAGTTGTTAAATTTTATGACTCGCACTCTAATTCATCCCTTTTTGTTAGACCTTTGGCTAATTTAACATCATTGCAACATCACGTTTTTCTATGGTTCTGTCTCCTAGCTCCCATATTTCAGTACATTAGCGCTAATAGCGTCCCGACTAAAGTTGCACAGATCCCTTGACTTATCCTTGCTACATTCTAAATCGTAACATTACGTTAACACAGCAATTTCTACAGAAACGGTTTCTACGAAAACGGAATTAAAGGAGAAGGCAATGGCGTTCGAATCTACGGAACATGCTCAAGCCTACTGGAAGGAAAACTTGGGAATAATGGGAACACTACTCGCAGTCTGGTTTGTGGTGTCTTATGGCGCTGGCATCTTATTTGTGGATGTCCTAAATACCATTCAATTTGGCGGATTTAAGCTAGGTTTTTGGTTCGCTCAACAAGGTTCAATTTATACCTTCGTGGCGTTGATATTTATTTACGTTGTTCGCATGAATAAGCTGGACAAAAAATACAACGTACAGGAAGACTAGAGGCTAGAACATGGATATTCAAACTTGGACGTTTATTCTCGTCGGTATTACTTTCGCAGTCTATATCGGCATCGCAATCTGGGCTCGCGCTGGAACAACGAGTGAATTCTACGTTGCTGGCGGCGGCGTACACCCAGTAGCAAACGGCATGGCAACAGCCGCTGACTGGATGTCGGCAGCATCATTCATCTCAATGGCTGGTATCATCTCATTCGTTGGTTACGACGGTGCGGTTTACCTAATGGGTTGGACAGGTGGCTATGTACTACTTGCGCTATGTTTAGCACCTTACCTACGTAAGTTCGGTCAGTTTACGGTTCCTGATTTCATCGGTGAACGTTACTACTCGAAAACAGCACGTATGGTAGCGGTATTCTGTGCAATCTTCGTATCATTTACGTACGTTGCAGGCCAGATGCGTGGTGTTGGCGTTGTATTCTCTCGTTTCCTAGAAGTTGATATTAACCTAGGCATCATCATTGGTATGGGTATTGTGTTCTTCTACGCAGTGCTTGGTGGCATGAAAGGCATCACTTATACGCAGGTAGCTCAATTCTGTGTCCTCATTTTCGCCTTCCTTGTTCCAGCAATCTTTACCTCAATCATGATGACAGGTAACCCACTTCCACAAGTTGGTATGGGCTCGACTCTATCAGGTACAGATGTATACCTACTTGATAAACTGGATGGACTAACAGAAGAACTCGGATTTACCGCCTATACCGAAGGTAACAAGAGTATGGTAGATGTATTCTTCATCTGTGCAGCTCTAATGGTAGGTACTGCTGGTCTTCCACACGTAATCATTCGTTTCTTTACGGTACCAAAAGTACGTGATGCTCGTATCTCAGCGGGTTGGGCACTACTGTTCATCTCATTGCTATACACAACAGCACCAGGCGTTGCAGCCTTCGCTCGTGTAAACATGATCGAAACGATTAACGGCCCAGACATGCAAGGTGTCGCAGCTGCAGAAGCACCAAGCTGGTACAAAAACTGGGAAAGCACTGGCCTAGTTGGTTGGGAAGATAAGAACGGCGATGGCAAAATGTTCTACTCGGGCGATGAGCGCAACGAGATGAAGATTAACCGTGACATCATCGTACTGGCTTCTCCAGAGCTAGCAAAACTACCAAACTGGGTTGTAGCACTACTTGCAGCCGGTGGCCTAGCAGCCGCACTATCAACAGCCGCGGGTCTACTATTGGTAATCTCAACGTCGATTTCACATGACTTGTTGAAGAAAGGCTTCAGACCAAACATGACCGACAAGCAGGAGCTGTTAGCCGCTCGTTTAGCTGCCATGATCGCGATTGTAGGTGCAGGTTACTTGGGTATTAACCCACCAGGCTTTGTAGCACAGGTAGTAGCGTTTGCCTTCGGCTTAGCCGCAGCATCCTTCTTCCCAGCGATCATCCTAGGTATCTTCTACAAGAAGATGAATAAGGAAGGCGCAATTGCAGGTATGTTGTCAGGTATTGCCTTCACAGCAAGCTACATCATCTACTTCAAGTTCATCAACCCAGCAGCAAGCACACCGGAAAACTGGTGGTTTGGTATCAGCCCAGAAGGCATCGGTACGCTAGGTATGTGTCTAAACTTCGTAGTATCAATTGCAGTGAACAAAGTGACCGCTGAAGTTCCTGAAGATGTACAAGAGATGGTTGAGAACATTCGTTACCCGAAAGGTGCTGGTGAAGCTCACGACCACTAAGCACTACCACGAAACAAAGATGTTTAGCAAAAAAGAATCAGTACTTACATTGTAGGGATTAGGTACTGAATCTCAGAAAGCCGATACGTCATGTATCGGCTTTTTCTTTTCCCCTCCATTTTATAAAAAGATAAACAAAGGGTTGTTTTTAAAACCTCATTTGATAATAATTATCATTAACATCTATTAAAGAGATGCAAATAATGATGAAAGAACAGCAGAGCCTCTATTCGAGGTTTTACAAAGCACAAGATCGCTTTGCTTCATTAGAGCAAGTTCAAGGCCATGAGCCGTTTGTGATTCGAGACTACATCGAGTGTGCACTAACGCTTTCCGCTTACTATGAAAAGCATGCCGCCCAAGAAAACATCTTGTTGTGCGAGCTGTACCTGCGCCAAGTTTTCTTCCATTTGATAGAAGCGATTGAGTCTCCAGAACGCAGTTTCGCCTTTCGTCATATCTGCCTAGACTCTATTCACTCACCACTATTTTATTTGAAACGCCACTACTGCCAGCAGCCTCAAGGCCAAGCGCGTTTTTTGAATCTCAGCCAAACACTACAACAAGTCCAAGCCCCACTTGGCTAACAAGGATAGAAGATGACCCTACAATTTCGGATAGAAAAAGACAGCATGGGCGAAGTGAAAGTTCCTGCCGATGCGCTATACCAAGCTCAAACTCAACGTGCCGCTGATAACTTCGCGTTTAGTTCACACAAGATGCCAACCAGCTTCATTCAAGCACTGGCGTTAATTAAGCTGGCCGCCGCCGATACTAATGCTCAGCTAGGTTTACTGGAAGGTGATATTGCCAACGCGATAGCCGAAGCCAGCCAAGAGATCATCGATGGTAAACACCTCGAGCAATTCCCTATTGATGTCTATCAGACGGGCTCTGGCACCAGCTCTAACATGAATGCTAACGAAGTGATTGCGACACTCGCTTCAAGAAGCCTGCAAGGAGACGTGAACCCGAATGATCACGTAAACATGGGGCAAAGCAGTAACGATGTCGTGCCAACAGCAATTCAAGTCAGTGTCGCTTTGATGGCAGAAAATAAACTACTGCCTGCACTTACCCACCTTTCTGCGGCACTTACCGTAAAACAGCATGAACTTGCTGAGGTAGTCAAAACTGGCCGTACCCATCTAATGGATGCAATGCCGATTACCTTTGCTCAAGAGCTTGGTGGTTGGAAATTTCAGATTGAACATGCCAAGCAAGCGATAGAAAGCAGCTTGCCAGCAGTCAAGGCGCTTGCTCAAGGTGGCACAGCGGTTGGTACGGGGATCAATGCCGACCCACGCTTTGCCGATAAGTTTGCAAGTAACCTGTCTCAATCGACAAAGATCAGTTTTACCTCGAGTGAAAACTTCTTTTTTAACCTCAGCAGCCAAGACGCGATCGTTGCGCTGTCAGGCCAGCTCAAAACTGCAGCAGTTTCGATCATGAAGATCTCAAACGATCTTCGCTGGATGAATTCAGGGCCGTTGGCTGGCTTAGGGGAAATTGAGTTGCAGGCTCTACAACCGGGCTCGTCTATCATGCCTGGCAAGGTAAACCCTGTAATTCCAGAAGCTGCAGCCATGGCGGCGGCTCAAGTAATAGGTAATGACACCACCATTACGATTGCAGGCCAATCGGGTAACTTCCAATTGAATGTGATGCTGCCCGTTATTGCTCATAACGTATTAGAAAGCATTGAGTTGTTAGCAAACAGTTCAGTCGCACTGGCTGATAAAGCAATTTCTACCTTCATGGTACGCCAAGACAACCTCGATTTGGCACTGTCAAAGAATCCAATTCTGGTGACCGCACTTAACCCTGTGATTGGCTACTTGAAGGCGGCTGATATTGCCAAGAAAGCCTATAAAGAAGGCCTACCAATTCTGGATGTCGCAGAAAGAGAAACCGATCTTAGCCGAGAAGAGCTCAGCAAACTGCTTGACCCAACTACACTCACTCAAGGCGGTATCGCGGGTTAAAGTAAATCGGTCATCCATAACCGAGCGAACAGATCGAAAAAGGCCTCAGCTGAGGCCTTTTTAATATCTAAGAGTTAATTAAACTAACTCACCCGATTTAAGACCGCTCTGAGTTTTAGCGGCTTGACGGGTTTAGCGATAAAGCTGAAGCTATTGGCTTTTATCGCTGCCAGCATGTCATCGGTTCTATCAGCACTGATGATGACCCCTTCAAAAGAATCTCCAAGGCGTAAACGACACTGCTGCAATACTTCGAGCCCCGTTCTGCCATTATCTAAACGGTAATCAGAGAAAATCACATCCGGCTGCCAATCATCATCGAGACACTTCAAACTTTCGACTAAGTCGACGGCGGTCTTAACCTCACAACCCCAGCGCCCTATCAAGTTCTCCATACCGACCAAAATTTCTCGCTCATTGTCGACACACAGTATTTTCAGGTGCTCGATGTCGCTTGTCGCCATTGGCGTCGAAGCTTGTACAACCGGAGCCACCTGCTCTGCTCTCGCTAAGGTGATGGAAAAGACGCTGCCTTCTCCCGGCCATGAACGCATCGATATTTGATGACCAAGCACATGAGCAATCCCTTTCGAGATAGCCAACCCTAATCCCAACCCTTGATCGGCACGAACTTGGCTGCCACGCGTAAACTCTTCGAAGATCTCTTGTTGCTTGTCTTCATCGATACCGGTTCCGTTATCCCACACATCAATTCGTACCTGACCATTGACTCGTCTCGCACCGAGTACCACTTTTCCTTCAGGGTTATAGCGAAACGCATTCGTTAAAAAGTTCTGAATCACTCGTCTTAATAACTTAGGGTCAGAATGAATAAACAGTGACGATGGAATCATCTGAAACTGTATTTTTTGCTGTGTCGCTAAAGCGCTAAATTCCGCATTCAAATTGGTCAGTACATCATGCACGGCAATCGCATGAACGTTGGTTTCTAATTTTCCTGACTCCAATCGCGAAATATCCAGTAAGTCGCCAATCAGATCTTCAGCCGCACCCAACGCACTTTCGATATGAGAAGAAAGCTGCTTCTCCTCTTGTTCTTTTGCGACCTCAGATAGCGAAGAAGCAAACAAGCGAGCAGCATTTAATGGCTGCATCAAATCGTGACTAACAGCCGCAAGAAAACGACTCTTAGATTGTGATTCTTGGTCAGATATTTGCGTCGCCTTTACCAAACGATGGTTAAGCTTCTCGAGCTCTTGAGTTCGTTCATGGACTCTCGATTCCAAGCTTTCATTAGCATCTTTTAGCGCTTGCTCTGCTTGTCTGAAAACCGTGATATCGGTAAAGCTCATGACGAAGCCACCACTTGGCATTGGGTTACCTTGCACCTCAATCACTCGACCATCCGGACGAATACGAGATGAGGTATGTCGCGTGCCTTGCTCAAGGTGATAAACACGGCGTCGAACGTGATCTTCTGGGTCGCCTGGGCCACACAAACCTTGCTCAGCATTGTGACGAATTACATCTGAAATGGGTCGACCCACCTGAATCAAGCCTGCAGGGAACTCAAACAGTTCTAAGTAACGTTGATTCCACGCCACCAGCCTCATTTGTTTGTCAATTACGGCAATGCCTTGACCAATATGTTCAATCGCACCTTGCAGTAAACCACGGCTGAAATCGTACAGTTCAGAGGCTTCATCAACGATGGTCGCAACTTCCTCAAGCTGCATATTTCTGCCCTGCAAGGCCGAAGTAAGTACTAACTTAGCTGAAGATGCACCGAATACACCAGCGAGCACACGTTCTGCATGTCGAATCAGGCTTGCGGGCGCTTGTTGGTTAGGAAGTAGCGGCTGCCCGTGCTGTTGCCAATAACTCTGTAAGGCACTTTTCGCACGCTTACGCCCCACAAAACGAGACGCCAGCATTTCTAATTCAGCGACCGTCACACGGCTCTGATAGAGGCTGATGTTCTCATTTTCTGGTAATGGTGTGCCAATAAAAGCAGCCGATTGTAAACGCTCACTTAGGCTTGGTCTGGTCACCATCGAAACCACGGCATAACACAAAGTATTCAGTAAAATACTCAGCACAATCCCCCAGTTTGAACTGCTGATCTCCCAACTGTTGAGCAACTCTGGTGACGTGATAATCCACAGTAAAAGGTTACTTTCACTATCGCCCGCCAGCATGCTGGTTTGGCTCATCAGGGTGATCAGCCAAATCAACGAGCCCACCATTAAGCCGACATAGACCCCCTTCCTGTTGCCCGGACGCCAGTACAAACCACCAATAAGTGCTGGCGCGAATTGAGCAATCGCCGCAAAGGAAAGAAAGCCAATCGCCGACAGTGAGTGAATGGTATCGAGCGCTTGATAGAACAGCCAAGCACCCAGTAACAGCAGTAAAATCAACCCGCGTCGAATCACCAGCAACATGCCAGAAAAATGTCGATGGGTTCTTTGAGTTAGACGCATACGGCGCAGCAGCAATGGCATCACTAAATCATTTGATACCATGATCGCTAATGCGATGGTCGAGACAATCACCATTCCACTCGCCGCCGAAGTACCTCCGAGGAAAGCTAACAAAGCAATGTGATTCGCACCTTCTGCCATTGGTACACTGATCACGTAAGTATCAGCCGGCATGTCGGTGAGCAGCCCTTGTCCTGCCCAAGCAATTGGCAGCACAAACAGGCCCATCAAAATCAGATAAAGTGGAAACAACCAGCGAGCGGTATGCAAATCTTGAGGACGTTCGTTCTCAACCACCATGGTGTGGAATTGGCGCGGCAGACAGACAATCGCCAACATGGTCAAAACGGTATGAATAATTAAGGTCGGAATATTAGGCGATTCGTAGGTGGAAGCCGCCACATCAAACAAGTCAATTTTGTCACTGCTCATCGCCAGGTAGATAATAAACAGGCCAACAATCAGGAATGCCGCTAGCTTAACAATTGACTCAAACGCCACCGCCATCATCATGCCACGGTGATGCTCTGTGTTATCGATATGCCGAGTACCAAACAGCATGGTAAAAATGGCCAAAGCACCGACCACAAACCAAGACACGTGATAATCCTGATAGCCGAAATCAGACGCTAGGTTTGGCGCAACAATATCTAGCCCCATCGTAATACCACGCAGCTGTAGCGCGATATAAGGAAGAATACCGACCACGGCAATCACGGTGACGGCAACAGCCAAGCCCTGAGATTTTCCATAACGAGCCGCGATAAAGTCGGCAATTGAAGTGATGTGTTCACGCTTTGCAATCAGGATCAACCGCGCCAAGATCCGCCACCCGAGTGTAAAGACCAGAATGGGGGCGAGATAGATGGGTAAAAAGGACCATGGGTTATTGCTCGCCTGTCCGACCGTTCCATAGAAAGTCCAAGAGGTACAATACACTGCAATCGAAAGACTATAGATCCATGGGCGCCAACGCGATAGCCAACGAACCTGCCTGTCTCCATACCAAGCGATCAGAAATAACACGCCCAAATAGGCTAAAGAGACTGGAATTACTATCCATCCTTGCATTAAAAACCCTTTTTCATCCATAAAAAAACCTCTCCATAAGGGAGAGGTTTCATTTAACTAAGGATGGGTCATTAACTCAATCGAATCGCTTAAATTCTGTGCTTCAGACTCTAATTATCAGCATTTGCTGTTAGATTCTAATTGTTCCGAACCTGATTGATTAATCTCAACCACTGAACTTCTCTCGTCCAACTTAATGAACAGAGCAAGAGCCCCCATCGCGGCCATACCCCAGAAGATGTTTGCCCCCCAAAGCTCATAGCCCCAACCACTTAAGGTCGTCATTAGTGCGATAACAGCCCCCAATGGGATCGCGTTATACAGAGCTTGCAGCGCGACCATTTTATTCTGTTCTTCTGATTGAATGTATTGAATGGCTGCGATGTGCGCCATAGCAAACGTCACACCATGCAGCATTTGCACCATAACCAAGGCGAAAATCGCCGTTGTTGATGCGGTAATCCCCCAACGAGCCATCACACCGATTGCAGCTACCACGAATAGAGTACGCATTGACCAGCCAGAGAATAAGCGCTTACTGAGAGCAAACACAGCCACCTCAGCAACAACGCCTAGGCTCCATAAATAACCAATAATCGCTTCTGAGTGACCGGCTTCTTTCCAGTAAATCGCACTAAAACTGTAGTAAGCCGCATGGCTACCTTGCAGCAACGCCATCAAGGCCAAAAATTTAACCACAGACGACTCACGCAGTAACTCACCTAATTTTGGTCGCACTGCTTGTTTCTCAGATTGCGTTACTGGCATCACGTTAGGGTTTCTCATCGCCAACACTAACGACAACAGCACACCAACAAGCGCTGTATACAAAATCATATCAGTGCCGAACTGTGCGACTAAATAACCCACCACGGTTGAACCCGCAATAAAAGCAATCGAACCCCATAAACGAGTGCGTCCATAGTCAAGCATCTTAAGACGACTGTAATGGTTAGCCATTGCGTCAGAAAGAGGGATAACCGGCCCACAACACAGGTTAAACAATACTGTTGCCAACAGCATCAATAGAAAACTGCCTCCAGTAAAGAAGTGGAAACCAACAAATAACAATGAGGCGAAGCTCAACCAGCGCAGAGCGGGCAAAAGATTCTCTACGTTATGGATGCGCGGCGTAATCACAAGGTTAGCAACACAGCGAGTCGCAAAACCAATACCAATCAATACACCGATGTCCCCTGCAGAAACGCCTTGGTCTTCAAACCACAACGCCCAAAATGGCAAGTACACACCATACGCAAAAAAGAAACCAAGAAAATACTGAGATATCCATCCGTAAGGAGAGGGGCTAAACATAAATAACCTATAAAGTGTGCGGAAAAAGGCGGCTCCAATTATGCCTATCTAGAGTAGGATGAAAAAGGGAATTATTACTGGGATAGCATTCCTATATTCAATTAGCCTAGATATCACTTATCACTTATCACTTATCACCAAGCTATATCACGTTCATCGATATCTAGTCTGCATTTAGACTAAAGTCGTCTGGAGCTTCGCTGGTATTTTGTCAGACTGATTAAAGACTCCCACTTCTTGTGATGCTTATGCCTGAAAAATTTAATATGCAGCACCCACCCTTCGATAGCCTGTCCGATACGGAACAATTGAAGCTTCGCTCTTCATTAGACGTGGTGTATTACCGCTCTCAAGAAGTGATACTGGAAGCAGATAGGCCGAGCAGACACCTGCATATCCTGATCAAAGGAGCCGTTGAAGAGCGCGCGAGCAGTGATGGTGAGATTTACGCACATTACGCCAATGACGATATTTTTGATGTGCGCAGCCAGTTTGAACCTCACACCAAACATCAATATATCGCACTCGAAGACACCTTAAGCTACCTACTGCCTACCGATATTTTTCTCGATCTTTATCACGCCAATGGTCAATTTGCCGCCTACTTTGATAGTAACCTGTCGACACGGAAAGCTCTGATTGAGGCCGCTCAGCAACAACAAAACCTTGCCGAGTTTATATTGACCAAAGTGGATGACTCTATCTATCACCCACCACTGATTCTTGAGCCAGGGCAACCCATCAACCAAGTAACTCAAATCCTAAAAGAGCAAGGCTTAGACTCGGCGCTGGTGCATTTAGACAACAAAGGCATAAAAGATTTTGGTTCAGGCTCCTTACCGTATGGGATCGTCACACGAACCAATTTATTGCACGCTGTAATGCTCGATAACTTCCCACAGGACGCGCCCGTTGGCGAGATTGCAACATTTCCAGTGATGCACGTAAACCAAGGGGATTTCTTATTTAATGCCATGATTACCATGACCAGAAACCGGGTAAAAAGGTTGATGGTTTGTGACGGTCTAAATGCTGTCGGCATGGTGGATATGACACAAATCCTCAGTGCATTCTCCACTCACTCTCACGTGCTCACTTTGCGTATTGCGCGATCCACCAGCATTGAAGAGCTCGCATTAGCCTCCAACAAACAACGTCAACTGGTCGAAAGCCTACTCAATAACGGCATTCGCACGCGCTTCATCATGGAGCTAATTTCAGCCGTTAATGAACAGATAATAGAGAAAGCGTTTGAGTTGGTTATCCCACCCGCACTGCATAATCATTGCTGCCTCATCGTGTTGGGTTCCGAAGGCCGTGGAGAACAAATTATCAAAACCGATCAAGACAACGCGCTGATTATTCAAGATGGTTTAGAGTGGCATCAATGCCAGAGTGCCATGAACGACCTCACTCACACATTGCAGCAATTGGGCTATCCACTCTGCCCCGGCAACGTGATGGTCAACAACCCCAAATGGGTGCATTCAGAACAAGAGTGGAAACAAACCCTCACCCGTTGGGTAAAAAAAGCCACGCCAGATACCGTGATGGATATCGCGATCATGGCGGATGCACACGCCGTTGCGGGTAATAGAGAGTTATTAAAACCCGTAAAGCAGCACCTAAGTGATTTGATGCTCGGACAAGAATTGATTCTGACTGAATTCTGCCGACCGGCTCTGAACTTCTCAGTACCCCTCACCCTGTTTGGCAATGTTAAACAATCCAAGTCAGGGCTCGATATCAAACAAGGCGGTATTTTCCCTATCGTGCATGGTGTGAGGGCACTCTGTCTTGAGCATGGTGTCACGGTAAACAATACCTTCGAACGCATTGAACAACTGGTTAGCAAGAAAGTGCTTGAGCAAAGTACTGCCGATAATCTCAGTGAAGCACTCAAGCAATTCTTTAAGTGGCGCTTAGCCCAAAGGCTTTCTCAACAGCACAGCAGCAACAAGATTAACGTTAAACTGATGGAGCGAGCAGACAGGGATCTGCTTCGTCATAGCCTGCACGTAGTGAAGAAATTCAAGCAATGGCTCGGCTACCATTATCAGATACGGGATTAGGCGATTGAACGATGAATAGGTTGGTTCGCTATTACTGGCATCATAAACTCAAAGGCTCTACTTATCAGCCTCTGTTTGCTGCGCCTGCTAATCACGAATACGTATCTCTCGATTGTGAAACCACCAGCCTCGACCCTAATCAGGCGGAATTAGTCACCATTGCCGCAACCAAGATCATCGGTAACCGAATCATTACCAGCCAACCTTTTGAAGTCCGATTGCGCGCCCCGCAATCACTCGATTGCAATTCAATAAAAATCCACCGTATTCGCCATCAAGATCTCAAGCATGGTATCGAAGAGAAACAGGCTTTGATCGATCTGCTCGACTTTATTGGTAATCGCCCTTTAGTTGGCTATCACATCCGCTATGACAAGAAAATTCTCGACCGCGCCTGTTTAAAACAACTCGGATTTCCACTGCCTAACCGGTTAGTCGAAGTGAGCCAGCTCTATCAAGAAAAACTCGAAAGACAGCTACCCAATGCCTATTTTGATCTCAGTATGGACGCCATCTGTCGCCAGCTGGATCTACCTATCCCGGTCAATAAACATGATGCATTACAAGACGCTATCTCCGCCGCCCTGATCTTTGTTCGCCTTAAACACGGTGATTTACCTCGTTTCAACTCTTCTTATTCTTAATTCAACCATTGCCTCTCTACATAGAGAGCAACATCTCAAAAATGAACTTAACTCGCTATTTTGTAAGTGAAAAGCAACGTCTCATCCTAAAGTCTAATTGTGGAAATCGCCGTCCTAGTCGAGAGTGATAACACAAAGATGGTTCTGTAATAGACCTAGAAACTGAACACAAAGGAAGTTGCCAGTTCATTAGGAATGTAGGCACAAGGAGAGATGCAATGAGTGAAGCCCACGTTTATCCGGTAAAAGAAAATATTAAATCAACCACACACGCGGATAATGACACTTACCTAGCCATGTACCAGCAATCTGTTTCTGACCCTGAAGGCTTTTGGGGTGAACACGGAAAAATCGTTGATTGGATTAAACCTTTCACACAGGTAAAAAATACCTCTTTCGACCCTGGCCACATTGATATTCGCTGGTTTGAAGATGGCACGCTTAACGTTTCGGCTAACTGTATCGACCGCCACCTTGCTGAACGCGGTGATGAAGTCGCTATTATCTGGGAAGGCGATGATCCGGCTGATGACAAAACGCTAACTTTTAATGAACTACACAAAGAAGTGTGCCTGTTTTCGAATGCTCTGAAAGAGCAAGGCGTGCGCAAAGGCGATGTGGTTTGTTTATACATGCCAATGGTTCCAGAAGCTGCGGTTGCCATGCTGGCATGTACCCGTATCGGGGCGGTTCACACAGTGGTATTTGGCGGTTTCTCACCAGAAGCACTGTCTGGTCGTATTATCGATTCAAATTCTAAAGTCGTTATCACTGCCGATGAAGGCGTGCGTGGCGGCCGTGCTGTTCCACTGAAGAAAAATGTCGATGAAGCACTGACGAATCCTGAAGTGAAGAACATCGAAAAGGTTGTAGTATTCAAACGTACTGGCGGCGATGTTGCATGGCACGAACACCGCGATGTGTGGTGGCACGATGCTATTGCTAATGTATCTGCAGATTGTCCTCCAGAAGAGATGAACGCAGAAGACCCACTATTCATCCTTTATACGTCAGGTTCAACAGGCAAACCTAAGGGTGTTATGCACACCACAGGTGGTTACCTTGTTTATGCAGCAATGACCTTCAAATACGTATTCGATTACCAAGAAGGCGAAACTTTCTGGTGTACAGCCGATGTGGGTTGGATTACCGGTCACACATACCTTGTTTACGGACCGCTTGCCAATGGTGCAAAAACCATTCTGTTTGAAGGCGTGCCGAACTACCCGAACACCAGCCGCATGAGTGAAGTGGTCGATAAGCACCAAGTTAATATTCTTTATACTGCACCAACAGCGATTCGCGCTTTGATGGCGAAAGGCAATGAAGCCGTTGAAGGCACGTCTCGTGACAGCCTAAGAATCATGGGCTCAGTGGGTGAACCTATCAACCCAGAGGCGTGGGAGTGGTACTACAAAACAATCGGTAATGAGCAGTCTCCAATTGTTGATACATGGTGGCAAACAGAAACGGGCGGAATCTTGATTGCACCGCTACCAGGCGCAACAGACCTAAAACCAGGCTCAGCGACGCGTCCATTCTTCGGTGTGCAACCGGCGCTGGTTGATAACATGGGTAACATCATTGAGGGTGCAACAGACGGCAACCTAGTGATTCTTGACTCTTGGCCAGGCCAGATGCGTACCGTTCACGGCGATCATGACCGTTTCGAACAAACTTACTTCTCGACCTTTAAAGGCATGTACTTCACCAGTGATGGTGCTCGTCGTGATGAAGACGGTTACTACTGGATTACTGGCCGTGTTGATGACGTTCTGAACGTATCAGGTCACCGTATGGGTACCGCTGAGATTGAATCGGCTCTAGTCGCATTTGATAAGATCGCAGAGGCTGCGATTGTAGGTATCCCTCATGATATTAAAGGCCAAGCGATTTACGCTTACATCACGTTGAATGATGGTGAATTCCCGACCGCAGAGCTTCATAAAGAAGTGAAAGACTGGGTACGCAAAGAGATAGGCCCAATCGCAACGCCAGATGTACTGCACTGGACCGACTCATTACCAAAAACTCGTTCAGGTAAAATCATGCGTCGTATCCTGCGTAAGATTGCCACTGGCGATACTGGCAACCTAGGCGATACGTCGACACTGGCAGACCCAAGCGTGGTCGATAAGCTGATTGCAGAGAAAGTGGAACTGGCATAAGCAACCCGTCACATTACGTAATTACTGTTTAAAACAGCGCCTTTCTAAACCGTCACCTATGTGGCGGTTTTTTTATGGCTGATCTTGATCTCAAATATCCTCGACAAAATTAAGGCTAAGGCGCTTTTTTGTTAAGTTGGTAACAATCTCACACTCTCTCAATAGGAGATTAGACCAGTAAATTGCTGCGATTTGCGCTGAATTAGCTATAATCTGGTTCTAATTTTTAAATTTGGGTTTTTCTTACTGGAAATTATCCCCAAATTTTCAATAAAATGGCAACATTCACGTTCGTAAACACGATAAAGGAAGATAGCCCCACAATGTCTACAAAGTTTCGCATTCTAGTTTTAAATGGACCAAACCTTAATCTGTTAGGCCTTAGAGAACCTGCACACTACGGTTCTCAAACACTTGACCAGATTATTAGCTCATTGACCGAGCAAGCGAAAACACACGATGTTGAGCTATCTCACTTACAGTCAAATCGTGAGTATGAGCTGATTGAAGCTATCCATAGTGCTTATCAAAATGTTGATTTCATTATTATCAACCCAGCGGCCTTTACACATACCAGTGTGGCGTTGCGTGATGCACTACTTGGTATTGCTATCCCATTTATTGAGGTTCATCTATCGAATGTTCACGCACGTGAACCATTCCGTCACCACTCTTACCTGTCTGATAAAGCAGAAGGTGTGATTTGTGGCTTAGGTGCCCAAGGTTATCAATTTGCTTTGACAGCTGCGCTCAACAAGCTCAACGCAAAGTAAATAAAAACAACGAACTATTACTAACCTACTCAGTCAAAGAGTAAGTTCAATCAACAGATAAAGAGAAAGAAACAATGGATATTCGCAAAATCAAGAAGCTAATCGAATTGGTTGAAGAGTCTGGTATTTCTGAGCTAGAGATCTCTGAAGGTGAAGAGTCAGTACGAATCAGTCGTAACAGCCCTGTATCTGCAGCGCCTATTCAATATGCAGCAGCTCCAGCTCCTGTAGCGGCAGCAGCACCTGCGGCGGCACCTGTAGCTGCAGAAGCGGCAGCTCCTGCGGTTCCTGCTGGTCACCAAGTTCTTTCTCCAATGGTTGGTACTTTCTACGGCGCTCCAAGCCCAGATGCAAAACCGTTCGTTAAAGTGGGTCAATCTGTAACTGCTGGCGAAACACTATGTATCGTTGAAGCAATGAAAATGATGAACCAAATCGAAGCTGATAAATCTGGTGTTGTAACGGCTATCCTAGTTGAAGACGGTCAACCAGTAGAATTCGACCAAGCTCTAGTAATTATCGAATAATAGAGAGCACTCATTATGTTAGATAAATTAGTAATCGCGAACCGTGGTGAAATTGCACTGCGTATTCTGCGAGCATGTAAAGAGCTTGGCATCAAAACGGTAGCGGTTCACTCAACAGCTGACCGCGATCTTAAGCACGTACTGCTTGCTGACGAAACCATTTGTATCGGTCCAGCTCGTGGTATCGATAGCTACCTGAACATTCCTCGTATCATCAGCGCTGCTGAAGTAACGGGTGCAGTCGCTATCCACCCTGGCTACGGCTTCCTATCTGAAAATGCAGATTTTGCAGAACAGGTAGAGCGCAGTGGTTTTATCTTCGTTGGCCCTAAAGCTGAAACCATTCGCATGATGGGTGACAAAGTGTCAGCTATCACGTCAATGAAAAAAGCGGGTGTACCTTGTGTACCAGGTTCTGACGGTCCTCTTGACGACGACGAAGCGAAAAACAAAGCGCACGCTAAGCGCATTGGTTTCCCTGTAATCATCAAGGCTTCTGGCGGCGGCGGCGGTCGTGGTATGCGTGTTGTTCGTACTGAAAAAGAACTAACAGAAGCTATCGCAATGACTCGTGCTGAAGCAAAAGCATGTTTCAATAACGACATGGTTTACATGGAAAAATTCCTAGAAAACCCACGTCATATTGAAGTACAAGTGCTTGCAGATGGTCAAGGTAATGCTATCCACCTAGGTGAGCGTGACTGTTCAATGCAGCGCCGTCACCAGAAAGTTGTGGAAGAAGCGCCAGCACCAGGTATCACTGAAGAAATGCGTAAATACATCGGCGACCGTTGTACTCGTGCATGTCTTGAGATTGGTTACCGCGGCGCAGGTACATTTGAATTCCTATACGAGAACGGTGAGTTCTACTTCATTGAAATGAACACTCGTATCCAGGTTGAGCACACGATTACTGAAATGGTAACGGGTATCGATCTAGTGAAAGAGCAACTTCGCATTGCTGCTGGTCAGCCTCTATCATTCACACAGGATGATATTAAGCTGCGCGGCCACTCAATCGAATGTCGTATCAATGCGGAAGATCCGGTTCGTTTCCTACCTTCTCCGGGTAAGATCACGCGCTTCCACGCTCCAGGCGGCATGGGTGTACGTTGGGAATCTCACATCTACACGGGCTACACAGTGCCACCGCATTACGATTCAATGATCGGCAAGCTGATCACTTACGGTGAGAACCGTGATGTTGCTATCGCTCGTATGAAGAACGCATTGGGTGAAATGATTGTTGAAGGTATTAACGTTAATACTGAGCTTCAACTGTCTATTATGAACGACGAAAACTTCCAACACGGTGGGGCAAACATCCACTACCTTGAGAAGAAGCTTGGTCTACAATAGAAGCTTGGTCTGCAACAGAAGCAGGTCTTCCATAATACGTTCTCTGTAGAACAGTAATAAATGCTCACTTCGGTGAGCATTTTTGTTTGTAAATACTCGCAATAATCAATTCATAATCCCCATTATATTCCGTGGGGTTTTGGTGAATTTGCTCATATTTTCTGCTAGACTCGCCATCCAATTTTTCTCATATAGAAGATGCAGCCATGCCTTGGATTCAAATCAAGCTTAATGCTACCAATGAAAATGCCGAACAAATCGGCGACATGTTAATGGAAGAGACTGGTGCTCTTTCTGTAACTTTCCTGGATGCACAAGATACCCCTGTATTTGAGCCTCTGCCGGGCGAAACTCGCCTTTGGGGTGATACTGACATTCTCGCGCTTTACGACGCTGAGACTGACACTGGTGTCGTTCTAGCGCAGATTAAAGCAAGCAACATGTTCCCTGCAGACTTTGCTCACAAAGTAGAGCAAATTGAAGACAAGGATTGGGAACGTGAATGGATGGACAACTTCCACCCAATGAAGTTTGGTGAGCGTTTATGGATTTGCCCTAGCTGGCGCGATATCCCTGAACCTGACGCTGTAAACGTCATGCTAGACCCTGGTCTTGCATTTGGTACGGGCACTCACCCAACAACAGCATTGTGTCTTGAATGGCTTGAAGGCCTAGACCTGACAGGTAAAACCGTGATCGACTTCGGTTGTGGTTCAGGCATTCTTGCGATCGCTGCGATCAAACTTGGCGCGGCAAAAGTTGTCGGGATCGACATTGATCCTCAAGCTCTGCTTGCATCAAAAGACAACGCACAACGCAATGGTGTTGCTGAGCAACTAGAGGTGTTCTTGCCACAAGATCAACCGGAAGGTTTGCTCGCTGACGTTGTTGTTGCCAACATTCTTGCCGGTCCATTACGCGACCTTTCTGGCATCATTAAAGGTCTAGTAAAGCCAAATGGTGTACTAGCAATGTCGGGTGTTTTAGATACACAAGCGGAAGATGTTGCAACTTATTATCGTGATGAGCTTCACATTGATCCGATCATTGAACAACAAGAATGGTGTCGAATCTCTGGTCGCAAGCAAGGCTAGGTAAGACTTTGGGTGCTAATTGATTGAAATTTAAACGAATTACAAAAACAAATTGTAAATGCTCAAATATTAGTCTTTTCACGCAGCGAAAAAATGCGTAAAATGCGCGCCCTTGCTGGTACAGAACTGTGATGACATTTTTGAAAATCGGAAATTATCAACTTAAGAACAATCTAATCGTCGCTCCTATGGCTGGCGTAACGGATAGACCATTCCGTGAGTTGTGTCTTCGTTACGGTGCGGGGATGGCAGTCAGTGAAATGATGTCCTCCAATCCGAAAGTTTGGAAAACGTCAAAATCTCAGCAGCGTATGGTACATGAAGGCGAATCGGGCATTCGTTCAGTACAAATCGCTGGTGCAGACCCACAGCTTATGGCCGAGGCTGCTCAATTCAATGTTGCTAACGGTGCGCAAATCATCGATATCAACATGGGTTGCCCAGCCAAAAAAGTGAATAAGAAGCTTGCGGGCTCAGCCCTACTTCAGCATCCAGAACTCATTGAAGATATTCTGAAGGCTGTGGTAAATGCTGTCGACGTTCCAGTAACGTTGAAAACGCGCACAGGCTGGGATACAGACAATAGAAACTGTGTCCAAATCGCGAAAATAGCCGAAGACTGCGGCATACAAGCTCTTGCCCTTCACGGGAGAACTCGCGCTTGTATGTACAAAGGTGAGGCAGAATACAAACACATTAAAGCAGCGAAACAAGCAGTATCTATTCCGGTTATCGCTAACGGTGATATCGATAGTCCGGAAAAAGCGAAGTTTGTGCTGGAGTACACCGGCGCTGATGCTTTAATGATAGGTCGACCTGCCCAAGGACGCCCTTGGATTTTTAACGAAATCCTACACTATTTGGAAAACGGCACCACGATGGACCCACTCCCGATTTCGGAAGTGAAAGACATCATGCTTGGTCATGTGCTCGCTCTACATGAATTTTATGGAGAGTTTTTAGGCCCTCGCATCGCTCGTAAGCATGTGGGTTGGTATCTAAAAGAGCATGAACAAGCGAGTGAGTTTCGCCGTACCTTCAACGCATTCGAAGCAGGTGATCTGCAGCTTGAAGCGCTAGAAGGTTTTTTTGATAACGTTGCACCATAATTACGAGAAGAGCTAGACCGAATATGTTCGAACAAAATCTGACTTCAGAAGCATTGACAGTAACTACAGTTACATCACAAGACCAAATCACGCAGAAGCCACTACGTGACTCAGTTAAAGCATCATTGAAAAATTACCTTGCTCAATTAAACGGTCAAGAAGTCAGCGAGTTATACGAATTAGTATTAGCTGAAGTTGAACAGCCACTACTAGACACTATCATGCAGTACACTCGCGGTAACCAAACTCGCGCAGCAACCATGATGGGTATTAACCGCGGTACTCTTCGCAAGAAACTTAAAAAATACGGCATGAACTAATCGTTCTTTCGTAATTTATTGAATTAGAAGCCGAGCTCTTTATTGAACTCGGCTTTTTTTTGTTTATATGGCAACAAGCGAACAATTATCAATCAATTAATGAGATGTAACGATTGATAACGTAATCACTACCGATATAATGACCCATTAATCTAATCGTCTGGAAGCTACATGCTTGATATGAAAAGGGAAGAATGGCTTAGCACACTGATCCGTGAACTGCCTGATCGTCATCTTCTGTTGGATACATCCGGACGTATTGTTGAAAACTTTGACAATCCAAATCACCACACAGTTTCAGAACTGTTGCCTCCCGCGGTTGAAAAGCAGCTGTTAGAGGCGGCAAAGCAAGCTTATTCCAGTCGCGAAATTCAATACATTCAATACTCTCTTGCGCCCTGTCAGCAACTTCAGCTTTCTATTGAACAACTTTTCGCTCAAGGGGAAGAGTCTGCAGAATCAGACGATCGATATTTTGAATCGACATTAAAGCCATTGTATCTCTCGCCAGAAAAGCAATACGTGCTGTGGCAAGAGCGAGATATTACTAAAGCACAGCAACGTGAAGCTGAGCTGATAGAACTCGCTGAAATCGATGAGCTAACTGGGATTTTAAATAGACGTGCCTTTTTACTTGGGTTGGAAAAAGAGTTCAGTCAATCGCCTAAGCAAAGCTTAACGTGTTTGATGATAGACATAGACCACTTCAAAGAAATCAATGATCAAGTTGGCCACCTCTCTGGTGATGAGGTAATCGTTCAAGTCGCGAGTTTATGCCAACAGTCAATAGACTGCGATGATTATCTAGGTCGCTTGGGTGGCGAAGAATTCGGTGTCATTCTCACACACACCAGTGCCATTGAAGCTTATTACGTTGCAGAGACGATTCGTAAAACGATTGAATCAACACCATGCACCGTAGACGGCCACATCATCTACCCAACAGTCAGCATCGGTGTTGCTGAATACACACCACATCTTAAAACCATAAAAGAACTATTGGCTCAAGCTGATAGAGCCATGTACTCTTCAAAGCAGACTGGCCGCAACCAAGTCACGCTTTACCATAATAACCTACCCACTTTAAAAATTGACGCTCAACTAAGAGCCAAAATACTGCAAGCTTCCTAGGGTTATCAACCATAGTAAACCTCTCTCCCTAACGGGGGACCTTCTCAGCTATTTACCATCAGCAGCACAGCATGAGCTTTGTTTATCTTCGCTCGCCAAAGCACCTAAGATAGAACAATGGCTCGCATCGTCATCTACATGTCCGCAGCAAGCATCATTAATCTTCTTTAATGCCGTGCGTATTCTGCCAAGTTCACTGATTTTTTCATCAATAAGTGTCAGCTTTGCCGTTGTGATGGCTTTCACTTCCGAGCAACTGTGCTGCGTTGCTTCCAAGCGAATCTCGAGCAAT
Organism: Vibrio sp. FF266; assembly: GCF_041439695.1. NCBI lineage: Bacteria > Pseudomonadati > Pseudomonadota > Gammaproteobacteria > Vibrionales > Vibrionaceae > Vibrio > Vibrio sp. FF266. The sequence continues at coordinate 24,626 of NZ_JBGOOO010000010.1, read as the reverse complement.
TCCTTAATTTCATCTAAACTCAGCCCTAACGCTTTAGATTTAAGAATAAAGGTCACCTGTTTTTGATTGTTTTCATCATATAAGCGATATCCTGAGTCACTGCGACTGGCAGGAGCAATCAGGTTACTTTTTTCATAAAACCGTAAGGTATCGGCTGTCACACCGCATCGTTTCGCTAATTCACCGATCTGAAACATGTTTTTTCCTATTGTTCCGTCCATTCCACAATTAACCTTATCGTTACTTTTCAGGCTGAAATGGCACTTTTCATAATTAATTTTGAGATGCCAAACGATTGCGCGAGCTTTTTTGTAATAAATTAGTTAGAATCTGCGCCATCAAATTTGGAGTTGGTTATCTTATAGCTTGATTATAAGAACACCCCAAAGGTCTTTACCAAAACTGGCCAATATTTTATCTCTTACTGGTATCTAAGATACTCCACGCTAAGAAGATAGAAACAAGTTCTTTTTTGGCAAATATCTTTATTTTAACCCCATGAATTTGAGGAAGATGGAAGCATGAATAACGCTCGTCCAATTCGCCGCGCTCTCATCAGCGTATCAGACAAAACTGGTATCGTTGAATTTGCACAAGCTCTTGCTAACCGTGGTGTAGATATCCTATCTACCGGTGGCACTGCTCGCCTGCTTGCTGAAAAAGGCATCTCTGTTACAGAAGTATCTGATTACACTGGTTTCCCAGAAATGATGGATGGCCGTGTTAAGACTCTGCACCCAAAAGTTCATGGTGGCGTTCTAGGCCGTCGTGGCCAAGATGATGACGTGATGGAAACTCACGGTATCAACCCTATCGATATGGTTGTTGTAAACCTATACCCATTCGCAGAAACCGTTGCTAAAGAAGGCTGTACCCTTGCTGACGCTGTTGAGAACATCGACATCGGCGGCCCTACAATGGTTCGCTCTGCTGCGAAAAACCACAAAGACGTGACTATCGTTGTAAACGCACACGACTACGAGCGCGTTGTCGCTGAAATGGACGCGAACGAGAAATCTCTAACACTAGAGACTCGCTTCGACCTTGCTATCGCAGCATTCGAACACACGGCTTCTTACGACGGCATGATCGCAAACTACTTCGGTACTATGGTTCCTAGCTACGGTGCCTCTTTACTTGATGAAGAAGGTAAGAAGGCTGACGAAGAGTCTAAATTCCCTCGCACGTTCAACCAACAGTTCGAGAAGAAACAAGACATGCGCTACGGTGAGAACAGCCACCAAGCGGCAGCATTCTACGTTGAAGCAAACCCTGAAGAAGCATCTGTTTCTACTGCTCGCCAAATCCAAGGTAAAGCGCTTTCTTACAACAACATCGCTGACACTGACGCAGCGCTTGAGTGTGTGAAAGAGTTCGACCAGCCAGCATGTGTCATTGTTAAGCACGCTAACCCATGTGGTGTTGCACTAGGTGAAGACATCCTAGAAGCTTACGACCGTGCATTCAAAACAGACCCAACGTCTGCATTTGGCGGCATCATCGCTTTCAACCGTGAGCTAGACGCTGCAACAGCAACGGCTATCACTGAGCGTCAATTCGTTGAAGTTATCATTGCACCATCTGTTTCTGCTGAAGCAGTAGTAATCGTAGCGGCTAAGAAAAACCTTCGCCTGCTTGAGTGCGGTGAGTGGACAACTAAGACAACTGGTTTTGACGTGAAACGCGTTAACGGCGGCCTGCTAGTTCAAGACCGCGACCAAGGCATGGTTTCTGAAGATGACCTGAAAGTGGTTTCTAAGCGTCAGCCAACAGCTGAAGAATTGAAAGATGCTCTATTCTGCTGGAAAGTAGCGAAGTACGTTAAATCTAACGCTATCGTTTACTCGAAAGGCGACATGACTATTGGTGTAGGCGCAGGCCAAATGAGCCGCGTTTACTCTGCGAAAATCGCAGGTATCAAAGCTGCAGACGAAGGTCTACAAGTTGAAGGTTGTGTGATGGCATCTGACGCGTTCTTCCCATTCCGTGACGGTATCGACGCGGCAGCAGAAGCGGGCATCAAGTGTGTTATCCAACCGGGCGGCTCTATGCGTGATGACGAAGTTATCGCAGCAGCAGACGAACACGGCATGGCGATGATATTCACAGGCATGCGTCACTTCCGCCACTAATTTCCTCTTCGTATTTGGCACTGTGGCGTCGTTAGCTGCTTTCGCCCACCCCGGTCACATAGTGGACTATGCTCCCGGGGATGGGCTCAATTGCTGCCTAGCCACATCACCAACTACTTTGAGCAAGACTTATAACTTTGTTTTTTTAAATATTTAGATATTTGAGATTAAGGATTTTACAATGCGAGTTTTAATCATCGGTGCTGGCGGTCGTGAGCACGCACTAGGTTGGAAAGCAGCACAAAACCCAAACGTTGACACAGTATTCATTGCTCCAGGTAACGCAGGTACTGCGCTTGAACCTAAACTTGAGAACGTAAACATCGGTGTTGAAGACATCGCTGGTTTAGTGGCGTTTGCTCAAGAGAAAAAAATCGAACTGACTATCGTTGGCCCTGAAGCGCCATTAGTTATTGGTGTAGTTGACGCATTCCGCGAAGTTGGCCTACCAATCTTCGGCCCAACTCAAGCGGCAGCACAGCTTGAAGGCTCTAAAGCATTCACCAAAGACTTCCTAGCTCGTCACGATATCCCAACAGGTTACTACTCAAACTTCACTGAGATCGAGCCAGCTATCGCTTACGTTCGCGAGCAAGGTGCTCCAATCGTAGTAAAAGCTGACGGCCTTGCGGCGGGTAAAGGCGTTATCGTTGCGATGACACTTGAAGAAGCTGAAGACGCAATCAAAGACATGCTAGCGGGCAACGCATTTGGCGAAGCAGGCAGTCGCGTGGTTATCGAAGAGTTCCTTGAAGGCGAAGAAGCAAGCTTCATCGTAATGGTTGACGGTTCTAGCGTGCTTCCTATGGCCACCAGCCAAGATCACAAACGTGTTGGCGACAAAGACACTGGCCCTAATACTGGCGGCATGGGTGCTTACTCTCCAGCTCCAGTGGTAACTCCTGAAATCCATAACCGCATCCTTGAGGAAGTTATCTATCCAACGGTACGTGGTATGGATGCAGAAGGCGCTCCTTACACTGGTTTCCTTTACGCAGGACTAATGATCGATGCTGACGGCACGCCTAAGGTTATCGAATACAACTGCCGCTTTGGCGACCCTGAAACGCAACCTATCATGATGCGTATGGAGTCAGACCTTGTTGAACTTTGCCTAATGGCTATCGATGAGAAGCTAGACGAAGCAGAATCAAAGTGGGACCCACGCGCTTCTATCGGTGTTGTTCTTGCTGCTGGCGGTTACCCTGCTGACTACGCAAAAGGTGACGTTATTTCACTGCCAACCAGCGAAGTTGAAGGCCAAAAGGTTTTCCACGCGGGTACGACAAATAACGAAGCTGGCGACGTTGTGACAAACGGTGGCCGTGTACTTTGTGCAACGGCACTGGGTAATACGGTTTCTGAAGCTCAGGAGCGCGCTTACGCGTTGACGAAGCAAGTTAGCTGGAATGGTATGTTCCACCGCAATGACATCGGTTACCGTGCGATTGCGCGCGAGCAAGAACAGTAATCAGTCTACGACTCGCTTATGTTCGAATGACCACAAGCAAGTAACAACAGAAAAGGCGCCTCGATTGGCGCCTTTTTTATCACTCAATTTCTCTAGGAATCTGTACCTGTACAGACAAATCAGCACTTGGCCTACAGCAAGCCAAATACCCTCAATCCTTTAGTTGATCGCTATTCTTTCAACAATGACGGCCTAACGACACAATCATGGCTGTCTTCAGCCAGCATCAGTAACTCTTCTACGCTCATCTTACCTAGTGAATCACTGCCAAGAAACGCCGCATAGCTTTCCACAGACGCCAATCGATCGATCACGAAGCTTGGCAAGGTCTGATTAAATTCAAAGCGCTCAAACTCACCACCAGCACACGTTTCAAAAGAACGACCATTCCAGTAACCCTGAACCAGTCTGAGCCCTTCGTCATGCTGCTTCATCGTAGTTTCTAAAACCGACTTGGCTTCTTTCTGGTAGCTTTCAAGTTGCTTAACTTGGATAGGCAAAATTTTGCTATCAATACGATACTGCTGATATACAGCTTCGCCTGACTTATTAAAACGCACATGGACACTATACGGAACCAGCTCATTAGAAGAATTACGTTGCTCACCTTCACGAATAAATTCACGAAGTATACCTTCCGACCAAGCATAGTCCGTTTGGTACCAGCCGTAATCGCCTACAGTGACGTAGTCAGCTGAAGTATGAGGTTGTGTTAGCTTGTTTGTAACCCAGTAGAAACTTGTCGCGTCGCCCATGACTTGGCCGCCGGTGTGAGTTTCAAATTGCTCTAGGTTTTTGCGAGGGCTGGTTGATGAACAGCCAATGAGAAATGTAGATAATAGTGAAACGAGAAGAAATGCTTTTTTCATAAAAACCTGTACCGAGGTGGAATACGACTACCTCGGTACAGTTTAGATTATTTCACTGAATCTTTCAGCGCTTTACCTGCAACAAATGCTGGAACATTTGCAGCAGCGATTTGGATCTCGTCACCAGTTTTTGGGTTACGACCAGTGCGAGCTGCACGGTGGTTTACTTTAAAAGTACCAAAACCAATTAGCTGAACTTGATCGCCATCTTTAAGAGCATCTGTAACACCGCCAAGAGTCGCTTCTAGAGCAGCTTTAGCTTGTGCTTTAGAAAGGTCCGCTTTTTCAGCAATAAAGTCGATTAATTGAGTCTTGTTCATTTTAGGTTTCCCTTCTTTGTATTTTTGAATTCGATTCACTCTAAAACATAAATGCCCCATCTGGCAAAGGTTTGTCGTCGATCTTTAGCTCTAATGCCGTAGTTTTAGCCATAATATGAGTAATAACTCACAATTTGTTACTGATTTTACTGAGCAAGCCCTTGTTTAAAAGGGGCTGAGAGCAAAATTAATGATGACCTAGCCACTACTTATTCTCTATAATCCACGCTGAATCGCTGCTAAAGCGTACAATTTAATTTAAGGGCAAACATGCTGCTGCTAACTATTTATGTCTCCATTGCTATTGGAGTTTCTTTCATTTGTTCTGTTTTGGAAGCTGTACTTTTGAGTATTAGTCCGAGCTACATTGCTCAACTAAAACAAAATGGGCACCCTGCAGCAGAGTCATTAGACAAACTGAAAACCGATATTGACCGCCCACTGGCGTCAATTTTAACGCTCAACACCATCGCGCACACCATCGGTGCTGCGACAGCGGGTGCACAAGCAGCAGTCGTTTTTGGTAGCCAATGGTTAGGCGTATTCTCTGCCGTATTAACTCTGGGTATTTTAGTTCTGTCTGAGATTGTTCCAAAAACCATTGGCGCGACCTACTGGCGTCAACTTGCTCCAGCATCATCAAATGTGCTTCGCTGGATGGTCTTTTTCCTAACACCATTTGTGTGGTTCTCAGAGCAAATCACCAAACGTTTAGCTCGCGGCCACCAGGCACCAAAAATGCGTGATGAGCTATCTGCAATGGCTATTTTGGCAAAAGAGAGCGGTGAATTTGCTGAAGGTGAATCAAAAATCCTGAGCAATCTGTTAGGTATTCAAGATGTGCCCGTGACTCAAGTCATGACACCACGCCCTGTTGTATTCCGCGTTGATGCAGAAATGAGTGTTAATACGTTCCTAGAACAACACAAAGACACGCCATTCTCACGCCCACTGGTTTACAGCGAGCAAACTGACAATATCATCGGTTTTGTCCACCGCTTAGAGCTGTTTAGATTGCAGCAAGCGGGTTGCGGTGAGAAGGCTCTGGGTGAAGTGATGCGCCCTATCCACGTCTTGCTAAACAACATGGGCTTAGCTAAGGCCTTTGACCAAATGATGGCAAACCGCCTGCAACTGTCTTTAGTTGTGGACGAGTACGGCACAATTCAGGGCATCATCACCCTAGAAGATATCTTTGAACACCTAGTGGGTGAAGAGATTGTCGACGAAGCAGATAAAACCACAGACATGCAAGAACTGGCGTTCCAACGCTGGGAAACGTGGAAAGAGACACACGGTGTTATCGAAAACCGCGATGAAGAGGACGAGCTAGAAGAAAAAACTCTAGCAGACAACGACACCTCAGACTCAAAGTCAGCGGATGAAAGCAAGGTTCAAAAAGAAGACAAGAAAGACGCTTAATCTAAATTTGATAGCGTCAGATACAACAAAGGCTCCCTAGGGAGCCTTTGTTTTTTATTCTATTCGCTACAACTCAACATCCGTTATAACGCAACACCAATGTTGCTCACTGGGTCTTCACGCAGTTCGTGGCGTAGGTCTTTGATCAGCTCTAAGTCACGCTCAGTCGTTTCACGTAGAGGTCGGAAAATGGCCCACTGAACGTCCCACTCTTCACATACCGCTTCGTTTTCTTTCTGGTTTTCGTTCGTCACTTCTTCAGCGCCTTGAGCAAACTCAAGCTCAGCAACCGTCTTCACCGATTGTTGACTCACTTTAATTACCGCTTCCAACATATGCTCACGATCAAGTAGACCATGGATTAATGTTGCTAAGCCTTGGCATGCATCCATTGCAGGGTAAACACCATAGAAATCAAAATCATCTGCGCTAGGGAATAGCTCTTCTACTTTCTCAAGTTGACGCTCAAAGTTCACCTTTGCCGTTTTAACGGTTAGGATTTCCCAAATGCTATCCAAAACATCACGGTAGATTCGAGCTTCCGCAAATTCTGTATTCTCACAAAACATGGCATAGTTAGGATACATACGCTCACATAGACACGCCATAAAAGTAATTTGTTGCCAAGGTTCTAACTTTTCAAGACGAACCTGCAGTGGATTCTGAAGCATAGTCACTCAATAATTGCAGAAAAAGACAGCGAAAGTGTACTTGATAAACCCTGGGGGGAAAAGGTAAGCCGATGAACAATTTTACGAATAAGCTCTATATTCTTACCGAGCATGACGATACCTATACGCAACTGATTCTAAACCAAGGGTTACCTGACCTCGAAATCACTCAAAACCCCGAATTAGCTGAGATCGTACTGGCTGCTCCTCCTTTAATAGTGGAGCGACTTAATGAGTTTAAAAAGCTAGACTGGGTGCAAAGTACCTATGCTGGAATCAATAAACTCACTCAGCCGGATCTTCGCCAAGATTATACGCTGACCAACGTCAAAGGCATCTTCGGCCCTGCGATTGCTGAATACGTGTTGGGTTACACGATCAGCCACTGTAGACACTTTCCTCACTACCACCAGCAACAAGTACAACGAAACTGGCAGCCGCAGCTTTATACCAGCCTAACTGACAAAACCATGGTGATTTTAGGAACGGGGTCAATTGGCAGTCATTTAGCTAAAACCGCTGCTGCTTTTGGTATTCACACCATAGGTGTCAACCGGACAGGTATCCCATCAAAGCAAGAAACCTTCAAAGACACTTTCCACATTAATGAACTAGAAGCCGCCCTCAAGCAAGCGGATATTGTAGTGAACACCCTGCCATCAACGGATGAGACCTACCAACTACTGAATCAAACCACCTTAAGCTACTGCTCTAACGTATTGCTGTTTAATGTGGGGCGCGGGGAAAGCGTAGACAATAAAGCGTTACTGCTTGCGATTAAGAATAAATGGGTTGAACACGCTTTCTTAGATGTCTTTGAATGCGAACCTCTCACACAAGAACACCCGTTTTGGACGTTGCCGCAAGTGACCATCACACCACACATTGCGGCTCTAAGTGAGCCAAGACAGGTCGTGGAGATCTTCGCCAATAATTACCAACAATGGCGAGATGGTTTTACACTGAATAACACCATTGATTTTGATAAAGGCTACTGATGTTCTCGTCACTGCTCACCGAGATACGACAATGCACCGCTTGTGAACCTCATTTATCACACGGTGCAAACCCAGTGATTCAGGCACACCCAAACGCGCGCTTGTTAATCATAGGCCAAGCACCCGGTATCAAGGTTCATCAATCATCTATCCCTTGGAACGACGCCAGTGGCGAGCGATTGAGAGAATGGCTAGAGATGGATAGCGATACGTTTTATGACGAACAAAAAGTCGCGATTGTCCCGATGGGCTTTTGCTATCCAGGAAAGGGAAAAAGTGGCGATCTACCGCCTCGAAAGGAGTGCGCTGCGCTATGGCACCAAAAAGTACTGCAATCACTGCCCAACATCCAAATGACCTTGCTGATTGGTCAGTATGCGCAAAACTATTATCTAAAAGATAAAGCCACCAGCACACTCACTGAAACGGTACGTAACTGGCAGGCTTGGGCTCCAGAATTTTTGCCACTTCCCCACCCTTCACCACGTAATAATATCTGGCTCAAGAAAAACCCATGGTTCGAAAGTGAAGTCATTCCCTATATCAGGAAGCACGTATCAGAGCATTTGGCCTGCCATGATCCAAATGCCTAATTAGCTGCACATCAACGATGATTTAGCCGATATTGAGTGCGGATAGAAAGATAATAAAAAAGCGCTGCCGATTTCTCGACAGCGCTTTTTCTAAAAACACATACTGAATTACTTATGGTATGGCTTAGATAGGTCGTGAACTGCGTCCACAAATACACCAGCATTTTCTGGTGGCACATCTAGGTGAATACCATGGCCAAGGTTAAATACGTGGCCAGTACCGCCGTCACCAAAACCTTCAAGGATAGTGCCGACTTCTTCACGAATACGCTCAGGTTGTGCGTAAAGTACTGATGGGTCCATGTTGCCTTGTAGAGCCACTTTATCGCCAATACGTGCTTTTGCATCAGCAATATTGATTGTCCAGTCTAGCCCAACTGCATCACAGCCAGTCGCTGCGATAGATTCTAGCCACATGCCACCGTTCTTAGTGAACAGAGTAACCGGTACACGGCGACCTTCGTTTTCACGAATTAGGCCATCGACAATTTTGTGCATGTACTGCAGTGAGAACAGGTTGTAGTCACGCGGAGTAAGTACACCACCCCATGTGTCGAATACCATTACCGATTGTGCACCTGCTTTAATTTGCGCGTTCAGGTATTCAATAACAGTGTCAGCCAGCTTATCTAGAAGTAAGTGCAACGTTTGTGGCTCTGCATACATCATCTTCTTGATCTTAGTGAACGCCTTCGAGCTGCTGCCTTCAACCATGTAAGTTGCCAATGTCCAAGGGCTACCAGAGAAACCAATCAGTGGCACTTCGCCTTTCAGGTCTTTACGGATCTGACGAACGGCATTCATTACGTATTGAAGTTCACCTTCAGGATCAGGTAGGCCAATTTTTTCTACGTCAGCTTTACATGTGATAGGGCGTTCAAACTTAGGGCCTTCACCTGTTTCGAAGTACAAACCTAAACCCATCGCATCTGGGATAGTTAGGATGTCAGAGAACAAGATTGCCGCATCAAGCGGGAAACGACGTAAAGGTTGAAGTGTTACTTCTGATGCTAGTTCAGCGTTTTTGCACAAAGACATGAAATCGCCCGCTTCAGCGCGCGTTGCTTTGTACTCTGGAAGATAGCGGCCAGCTTGGCGCATCATCCATACCGGTGTGTAATCAACAGGCTGTTTTAAAAGTGCGCGTAAATAGCGATCGTTTTTTAATTCGGTCATTCCGTTAAATTCCAATTCAATCTTGTCTAGTTTTGATGGCAAGTATTCTAACACTGATTGAAGGGTAAAAGCTGTGTGCTTTGCAACCTAGATCAAGTTATTAACTTTTAAATCCATGCTTAATTTGCACCCAATTACAGGAGCATGTTAAAAATTTGTTCGCTAGCGAAAATTACAATTATAACAACTGAGTAGTCACTACTCAGCATCTCATAACGACATCTTACTTACCCCCTCCACTTGTGGAGGGTTTTTTTTAGTGCTTGACCACCCATAGGCCAAATACTATCACAGGTAATTTAATGTTCTAGTTCTTGCTCCGCGACGCCGGCTTTCCTTATGTCATCGACTGTATTCTCAATCAATTGTCTCGCAATCGTTCCGACTGGAGCAACATCAGGTAGGCTTGTTACGTCAAACCATTGGGCATCTGACAGTTCGCTGTAATCAGGTTTGAGCGTTCCACCAGCATAGTCTGCAAGAAAGGCCATCATCATACTCGATGGAAACGCCCATGGCTGGCTACCAAAGTAACGAATGTTACTCACGTCGATACCCGTTTCTTCTTTGACTTCTCGCGCCACACACTGCTCTAGGGTTTCTCCAACCTCTAGGAAGCCCGCTATTACGGTGTACATACCCGTTTTATGCCTTGGGTGCTGCGCAAGTAATATCTTGTTGTCGTTTCGTACAGCGACAATGATGCACGGGAAGATACGAGGGTAATGAAGCGTTCGGCAGTCTCCACATTGCATCGCCACCTGATTATGATTGAGATGATTACGACCGCCGCACTGAGGACAAAAACGCATACTTTGTGTCATGTGCCCATACTGGATAGCTTTGCTTGCGATCAGAAAACTTGATTCAGACCAGTGAAGCAAATCTCTTAGGCTGACCATGCTCAGTTCAATCTCCACATCGCAATCGTTGAGCCAATAAACCTTACGACCTTGATGCTGACCAATGCAGATTGCATGCTCAACACTCAGCCCTAGCTCTTCAGCAGAGCCAAAAGGAAACTGATCATCATTAACCCAAATATCACTACCAGAAACGACGCACCAATAAGCTTGCTCTGTCATTTTGTTATCACTTTTTTTTAACATCCCTATGCCTCATTGCTTGCAGTTCGTTCATTTTACTGGCAATCTAATTTCATACTAGAGTTGTAGCAGAGAATATTTCAAGCTATTACTTTTAGTCGCTACCAATAAAACGGACCCTGCTTAGGCAATTACTTGATCACAAGGTTGTGATCAGATCATGAGGACATGGTCATGCTAAATAAATTCAAACAAATACAAGAACAATGGGGTGGCTCTAATGAGGTCATCGATCATTGGCTCGAAACTCGACAGTCTCTAATCGTTGAGTATTGTAAGCTAGGTGCCTTGCAGCCAGCTAGCAATGGGCAATCAAACGTTGTTGAACTCCCTTCTCCTAAAGAAATAAGCTCATTCTGCGATCATGTTGTCGATTATATCTCAGAGGGTCATTTTAAGATCTACGATATGGTCATGAAAAAATGGCAAGCAACAGGCTTTAAAACCAATGACGAGATTGATACAACTTACGCGAAGATCGTACTTACAACCGAGCCGCTTCTAGAGTTCAATGATAAGTACGTTAAAGTAAATGCAGACGATGAGTTGCCTAACTTCGAAGGAGATATGTCAAAAGTAGGTGAACTACTCGAAGTACGTTTTGAAGTAGAAGATAATCTTATCCAGCTTATTGCAGACAGTTTAGCGATTCCACCAGGCGCTTAGTTAGCCGAATCCTTAATAAGCTTGCCTCTGTGCAAGCTTTTTGTTTTGTCTGTAAGCTTATCCAAACTACCCAGAACCTTTCAGACAGAGCTTACTCGCTCGCCCTGACCTTTAGCCATAAGCATATGGTTACAGCCCTAATCAGCCTAATCATCTCTACCCTTTATCTTACTGGCCTCAAAGAGCACTCTTCAGGACATAAATCCAACCCCACCAGCTAGATAAGCACACCTATCACTTTATAAGTTCATAGCTAAATACCAATACGCCAGATACAAAAAAGGCACCCGAAGGTGCCTTTTTCTTATCTCTTAGAGACTACTCGTAGAGCTTACTCTTCTGAAGAGAAACCAGCGTTTAGAAGTGCTGCTAGATTGTCAGTAGCTTGTTCAGCTGAAGGACCTTCTTGCTCTTCTTCACGTTGCTTTTGACGCTCTTGGTGGTATGCGAAACCAGTACCAGCTGGGATCAGACGACCAACAATTACGTTCTCTTTCAGACCGCGAAGGTCATCACGCTTACCAGAAACCGCAGCTTCTGTTAGTACGCGAGTCGTTTCTTGGAACGATGCAGCTGAGATAAATGACTCAGTTGCAAGAGATGCTTTAGTAATACCTAGTAGGTCACGTTCGAAACGTACTAGTTCTTTACCTTCAGCTTCTAGCTTACGGTTAGCAATCTTAACATTGTGGTACTCAACTTGTTCGCCAGGTAGGAACGGAGAGTCACCAGAATGAGTGATTGTACACTTACGTAGCATTTGACGAACGATAGTCTCGATGTGCTTATCGTTAATCTTTACGCCTTGTAAGCGGTAAACTTCTTGAACTTCGTTCGCGATGTACTGAGTTACTGCGTGGATACCACGTAGACGCAGGATATCGTGTGGAGTTTCAGGGCCGTCAGCGATTACATCACCACGTTCAATCTTCTCACCTTCGAACACGTTCAATTGACGGTGCTTAGGAATCATCTCTTCGTAAGCGTCACCGCCTTCACGAGTGATTACTAGACGACGCTTACCTTTCGTTTCTTTACCGAAAGACACAGTACCTGTGTGCTCAGCAAGGATCGCAGGCTCTTTAGGCTTACGAGCTTCGAATAGGTCAGCTACGCGTGGTAGACCACCGGTGATATCTTTGTTTCCGCTCGATTTTTGAGGGATACGAGATAGTGTGTCACCAATGCCAACTTCAGCGCCATCTTCGATGTTTACAATCGCTTTGCCAGGTAGGAAGTAGTGAGCTGGCATATCAGTACCAGGAATCATTACGTCGTTACCTTGCTCATCAACAAGTTTGATAGCTGGACGCATATCTTTACCTGCTGCTGGGCGAGCTGCTGCGTCTGTTACTTCACTTGAAGAAAGACCCGTTAGATCGTCAGTTTGACGAGAAACTGTAATACCATCGATCATATCTACGAATTGGATACGACCTGCCACTTCAGTGATGATTGGCATGGTATGCGCTTCCCAGTTAGCTACAACTTCACCAGCAGTAACTGCTGCGTTGTCGCCTTTGGTTAGCATCGAACCGTAAGGAAGTTTGTGCTTCTCTTTAGTACGGCCGAATTCATCAATAATCGTCATCTCAGATGCACGAGAAGTGATAACCAGTTTCTTATCTTTGTTAACTACGAACTTAGCATTGTGAAGTTTCACAGTACCAGTTGTCTTAGCTTGGATGCTGTTCTCTGCTGCTGCAGTAGATGCCGCACCACCGATGTGGAACGTACGCATCGTTAGCTGTGTACCCGGTTCACCGATAGATTGTGCAGCGATAACACCAACTGCTTCACCTTGGTTCACTAGGTGACCACGTGCTAGGTCACGACCGTAACACTGTGCACAACAACCGAAGTCTGCATCACAGGTAACAACAGAGCGCACTTTCATGCTATCTACTGAGTTGTCTTCCATGATTTGACACCACTTCTCATCAATCAGAGTATTACGTGGAATCAGTACATCTTCAGTACCAGGCTTAAGAACGTCTTCAGCTACTACACGACCTAGAGCAAGCTCAGAAAGTGCAACTTTAACGTCACCACCTTCGATGTGAGGCATCATGTCGATACCTTCATGCGTGCCACAGTCATGTTCGTGTACTACAACGTCTTGAGCAACGTCTACTAGACGACGAGTTAGGTAACCCGAGTTTGCTGTTTTCAGTGCTGTATCCGCAAGACCCTTACGAGCACCGTGCGTTGAGATAAAGTACTGAAGGACGTTTAGACCTTCTTTAAAGTTCGCTGTGATCGGCGTTTCGATGATTGAACCATCTGGACGCGCCATCAGACCACGCATACCTGCTAGCTGACGAATCTGAGCTGCAGAACCACGTGCGCCCGAGTCGGCCATCATGTAAATGCTGTTGAACGATTCTTGCTGTTCTTCTTCGCCGTCACGGTTGATAACTGTTTCAGAAGATAGGTTATCCATCATTGCTTTCGCAACGCGGTCATTCGTAGATGCCCAGATATCGATAACTTTGTTGTAACGCTCACCCGCAGTAACAAGACCTGATTGGAATTGCTCTTGGATTTCACGAACTTCTTCTTCAGCAGATTCAATTTCATCGTATTTCGCTTGAGGAACAACCATATCGTTGATACCTACAGAAACACCAGAAAGTGCCGCGTATGCGAAACCTGCGTACATGATTTGGTCAGCAAATACTACTGTATCTTTTAGACCAAGCTTACGGTAACACTCGTTAAGAAGAGTAGAGATCTGCTTCTTACCTAACTTTTGGTTAACGATGCTGTACGGTAGGCCAGCTGGAACGATCTGCCATAGCATTGCACGACCTACAGTCGTATCAACTAGGCCAGTATTCGTTGTGCTATTGCCGTCTTCATCTACTACAGTTTCAGTGATACGTACTTTAACGCGAGCGTGTAGCTCAGCAGTCTTAGTACGGTATGCCTTTTCAGCCTCAGCAGGGCCAGCAAGGTACATACCTTCACCTTTCACGTTGATCTTGTCACGTGTCATGTAGTAAAGACCCAATACAACGTCCTGAGAAGGTACGATGATTGGATCACCTGATGCTGGCGACAGAATGTTATTCGTCGACATCATTAGGGTACGAGCTTCAAGCTGTGCTTCTAGAGTTAGAGGCACGTGTACAGCCATTTGGTCACCATCGAAGTCGGCGTTGTATGCCGCACACACTAGTGGGTGAAGCTGAATCGCTTTACCTTCGATTAGTACTGGTTCAAACGCTTGGATACCTAGACGGTGAAGTGTAGGTGCACGGTTAAGCAGTACTGGGTGTTCACGGATCACTTCGTCTAGGATATCCCAAACGATCGCTTCTTCGCGCTCTACCATTTTCTTAGCAGCTTTGATTGTCGTAGCCATGCCACGAGTTTCTAGCTTGCTGTAGATGAACGGCTTAAATAGCTCAAGTGCCATCTTCTTAGGAAGACCACACTGATGTAGACGAAGGTATGGACCAACTGTGATTACAGAACGGCCAGAGTAGTCTACACGTTTACCTAGAAGGTTCTGACGGAAACGACCTTGTTTACCCTTGATCATATCAGCAAGAGATTTCAGAGGACGCTTGTTAGAACCCGTGATCGCACGACCGCGACGACCGTTATCTAGAAGGGCATCAACAGACTCTTGCAGCATACGCTTTTCGTTACGTACGATGATGTCTGGAGCCGCTAGCTCTAGAAGACGCTTCAAACGGTTGTTACGGTTGATCACACGACGGTAAAGGTCGTTCAGATCAGAGGTCGCAAAACGACCGCCATCTAGTGGTACTAGAGGACGTAGATCTGGCGGTAGCACTGGAAGTACAGTTAGGATCATCCACTCAGGCTTGTTGCCTGACGAAATGAACGCTTCAACTAGCTTCAAACGCTTAGTAACTTTCTTACGCTTAGTTTCAGAGTTAGTTGTTTCCAACTCTTCGCGCATTTCTTCCACTTCTTGATGAAGGTCCATTGTTGAAAGCAGATCTTTGATCGCTTCAGCACCCATCTTAGCAGTGAATTCGTCACCCCACTCTTCTAGACGATCCAGATACTCTTCTTCAGTAAGCATCTGAGATTTTTCTAGATCAGTCATACCCGGTTCAGTTACTACGTACATTTCGAAGTAAAGAACACGTTCGATATCACGCAGAGGGATATCCATTAGTAGACCGATACGAGACGGTAGTGATTTTAGGAACCAGATGTGAGCAACTGGTGAAGCAAGCTCGATGTGGCCCATACGGTCACGACGAACTTTAGTTTGTGTAACTTCAACGCCACACTTCTCACAGATAACACCACGGTGCTTCAGGCGCTTGTATTTGCCACAAAGACATTCGTAGTCTTTAACTGGACCAAAAATACGTGCACAGAACAGACCATCACGTTCAGGTTTGAACGTACGATAGTTAATTGTTTCTGGCTTTTTAACTTCACCAAAAGACCACGAACGGATCGTGTCTGGTGAAGATAGACCGATTTTGATTGCATCAAATTCTTCGGTCTTATGCTGTGCTTTTAGAAAGTTTAATAAGTCTTTCACGTTCAGCTCCTGTAAGGAGTTAAAGGAGCTCACCGACTAAAGTGAGCCCCCTTTACCAAGTAATCCAATCTTCTTTATAAAAAAGAGGGATTACTCTTCGTCTTCTAGCTCGATGTTGATACCTAGCGAGCGAATCTCTTTCAACAGTACGTTGAACGACTCTGGCATGCCAGGTTCCATGCTATGGTTACCATCTACGATGTTCTTGTACATCTTAGTACGGCCGTTAACGTCATCCGACTTAACTGTTAGCATTTCTTGTAGAGTATATGCAGCACCGTATGCTTCTAGTGCCCATACTTCCATCTCACCGAAACGCTGACCACCGAACTGAGCTTTACCACCAAGTGGTTGCTGAGTTACTAGGCTGTAAGAACCAGTTGAACGAGCATGCATCTTGTCATCAACCAAGTGGTTCAGTTTCAGCATGTACATGTAACCAACAGTTACAGGACGCTCAAACGAATCACCAGTACGCCCATCAAACAGTTTAAGCTGACCAGATTCTGGCAGATCACCCAGTTTAAGTAGTTCTTTGATTAGAGACTCAGAAGCACCGTCGAACACAGGTGTAGCAATCGGTAGACCGCCACGTAGGTTCTTGATCAGTGTACGAACTTGATCATCAGACAGTTCAGCAATATCAACTTTCTGACGAGTATCGCCAAGATCGTAAACCTTCTGTAGGAACTCACGGAACTTATGCAGTTCTTGTTGTTCCTTAACCATTTGGTTGATCTTGTCACCGATACCTTTCGCAGCCAAACCTAAGTGAACTTCTAGGATCTGACCAATGTTCATACGCGATGGTACACCCAGCGGGTTAAGTACGATGTCTACAGGCTGACCTTTCTCATCGTATGGCATGTCTTCAACAGGGTTAATCTTAGAGATTACACCTTTGTTACCGTGACGACCGGCCATCTTATCACCAGGCTGGATACGACGTTTAACCGCTAGGTAAACTTTAACAATCTTAAGAACGCCAGGTGCTAGATCATCACCTTGAGTGATTTTACGACGCTTAGTTTCAAACTTCTTATCGAAGTCTGCTTTTAGCTCATCCCACTGCTCAGCAAGTTGCTCAAGCTGTGTTTGTAGCGCATCGTCTTCTAGAACTTGCTCTAGCCATTGCTTACGACCGATAGTATCAAGCTTAGCTTCAGAGTAACCACCAGACAGAAGTACAGCTTTAACACGGTTAAGAAGGCCACCCTCAAGAATTTGGAACTCTTCAGTTAGATCTTTCTTAGCTTCTTTAAGCTGCATCTGTTCGATTTCAAGTGCACGTTTGTCTTTCTCTACGCCATCGCGAGTAAAGACTTGTACATCGATGATAGTACCCGAAACAGAGTTTGGTACACGTAGAGAAGTATCTTTAACATCAGATGCTTTCTCACCGAAGATAGCACGTAGTAGCTTCTCTTCAGGAGTCAGTTGAGTTTCACCTTTAGGGGTTACTTTACCAACTAGGATGTCGCCACCCTTAACTTCAGCACCAATGTAAACGATACCTGACTCGTCTAGTTTAGACAGAGCAGACTCACCTACGTTTGGAATATCAGCTGTGATCTCTTCAGAACCCAGCTTAGTATCACGAGCCACACAAGATAATTCTTGAATGTGGATTGTCGTGAAACGGTCTTCTTGAACTACGCGCTCAGATACTAAGATCGAGTCTTCGAAGTTGTAACCGTTCCAAGGCATGAATGCGATACGCATGTTTTGGCCAAGAGCTAGTTCACCAAGGTCTGTTGAAGGACCGTCAGCAAGAACATCGCCGCGTGCAACTGGTTCACCAGGAAGTACAGTTGGACGTTGGTTAATACATGTGTTTTGGTTCGAACGCGTGTACTTAGTCAGGTTGTAGATATCGATACCAGCTTCGCCAGGTACCAATTCATCTTCGTTAACCTTAACTACGATACGAGAAGCGTCAACAGACTGAACTTGACCACCACGTTTAGCAACCGCTGTAACACCAGAGTCAACTGCGATGTTACGTTCGATACCCGTACCTACTAGAGGCTTATCAGCTCTCAGTGTTGGTACAGCTTGACGTTGCATGTTGGCACCCATCAATGCACGGTTCGCATCATCGTGTTCTAGGAACGGGATAAGCGAAGCAGCGATAGATACTACTTGGTTTGTCGCAACGTCCATGTAGTCAACGTGATCGCGTGGGTGAAGACCAGATTCACCTTTTTGACGAGCTGTGATTAGCTCATCTGCAAACGTACCTTCTTCAGTAAGAATGGTGTTTGCTTGCGCGATTACGAATTGACCTTCCTGGATTGCAGACAGGTAATCAACTTCTTCTGTTACTACACCATCTACTACACGACGGTACGGAGTTTCTAGGAAACCGTAATCGTTACAACGTGCAAATGCAGATAGCGAGTTAATTAGACCGATGTTTGGACCTTCAGGCGTTTCGATCGGACATAGACGACCGTAGTGAGTTACGTGAACGTCACGTACTTCGAAGCCTGCGCGCTCACGAGTAAGACCACCAGGACCTAAAGCAGAGATACGACGCTTGTGCGTAACTTCTGACAATGGGTTGTTTTGGTCCATAAACTGTGAAAGCTGTGAAGAGCCAAAGAATTCTTTAACTGCAGCAGAGATCGGCTTAGCGTTGATAAGATCTTGAGGCATGATTGCATCAAGGTCACCAAGGCTTAAACGTTCTTTAACGGCACGTTCTACACGAACTAGACCAACACGGAATTGGTTTTCTGCCATTTCACCTACAGAACGGATACGACGGTTGCCAAGGTGGTCGATATCGTCCACTTCACCAATGCCGTTACGGATACCAATCAGTTTCTTCATCACTTCGATGATGTCTGATTCATCCAGAGTACCGCGCTCTTCTTCTTCTTCACGCTCGATAGAGCTGTTGAATTTCATACGGCCTACAGTTGATAGGTCGTAACGATCTTCAGAGAAGAATAGGCTTTCGAACAATGATTCTGCAGCTTCTTTCGTTGGTGGCTCGCCAGGACGCATCATGCGGTAGATTTCTACCAATGCAGAGATGCGATCTACTGTGCTATCCGCACGTAGAGTGTCTGACATGAATGGACCATGGTCTAGGTCATTCGTGAACAGCACTTCTAGAGTCTTGTGACCTGCTTGAGACAGGTTAGCAAGTGCTTCTAGGCTAATCTCTTGGTTTGCGCCAACGATGATCTCGCCAGTTGCTTCGTTGATGTAATCTTTCGCAGCAATCTTTTCAACGATGTACTCTACTGGTACTTCGATGTGCTCAACGCCATCTTTTTCAAGTTGACGGATATGGCGAGCAGTTACACGACGACCAGTCTCAACGTAAGTTTTGCCGTTTGCTTCGATGTCGAATGACGCAGTTTCACCACGTAGACGATCAGGAACCAACTCCATAAGTAGAGTTTGGTCTTTCACTTCGAAGTTCACTTTGTCGAAGAACAGATCTAGGATCTCTTCAGTCGATTTACCAAGTGCACGAAGGATAATCGATGCTGGTAGCTTACGACGACGGTCGATACGTACGAATAAGTTATCCTTAGGATCGAACTCAAAGTCTAACCATGAGCCACGGTAAGGAATTACACGTGCGTTATAAAGAACTTTACCTGATGAGTGGGTCTTACCCTTATCACTGTCGAAGAACACGCCTGGGCTTCGGTGCAGCTGGGATACGATAACCCTCTCGGTACCATTAATTACGAAAGTACCATTGTCTGTCATAAGCGGAATTTCGCCCATGTAGACTTCTTGTTCTTTAATGTCTTTTACAGTACCTGCTGGTGCATCTCGATCAAAGATAACTAGACGTAGTTTTACGCGTAGTGGCTTTGAGTAAGTAACACCGCGGATTTGACATTCTTTAACGTCAAAAACTGGCTCACCAAGACGGTAGCTAACGTATTGCAGCTCAGAATTGCCGTTGTAGCTCTGAATTGGAAATACAGAACGGAAAGCAGCTTCAAGACCGTATTGACCTTCAGGATCCTGTTCGATGAATTTGTCGAAAGAATCAAGCTGGATCGATAACAGGTATGGAATGTCCAAAACTTGTGGACGAGTACCAAAATCCTTACGGATGCGCTTTTTCTCGGTATAAGAGTAAACCATGGGGTTCCTCAGCTCGCTGATAAGTGACCCAAACCACCCAAAACACTCTTCAGAGGGGGCGGTGACAAACAGCTGTTTACTGTAGTGAACAATCATTTCGAAAAAATGACTGTTTTTTTGCTTGGATTATGACGGTTAAACAGCGGAAATTTCGTCATAGCCCTACAGCGCAAAAAGGCCGGTGGTTAATAAACCACCAGCCATTAGCCTTGCGGCTAAGAAATTAAGTAATAATTACTTAACTTCAACAGAAGCGCCAGCTTCTTCTAGCTGTGCTTTAAGAGCTTCAGCTTCAGCTTTGTCAACGCCTTCTTTAAGCGCTGCAGGAGCTGAGTCTACAAGACCTTTAGCTTCTTTAAGACCTAGGCCAGTTGCGCCACGTACAGCTTTGATAACTTGTACTTTGTTAGCGCCAGCAGCAGTTAGGATTACGTCGAATTCAGTTTGCTCAGCAGCAGCTTCAGCAGAAGCACCACCAGCTACAACTGCAGCAGCAGCAGTAACACCGAATTTCTCTTCCATAGCTTCGATAAGCTCAACAACTTGCATTACAGACATTTCTGCAACTGCGTCTAGGATTTGCTCGTTAGTAATAGACATAACAATTCTCTTTTAAGTCAACAATAAGTTTAAATAGCAACCAGTGAAAAGCAAGGCTTAAGCCGCAGCTTCTTCTTTTTGGTCGCGAACAGCAGCGATAGTACGAACCAGCTTGCCAGCAGAAGCTTCTTTCATGCACATCATTAGGCGTGCGATAGCTTCGTCGTAAGTTGGTAGTGTCGCTAGTACTTCAGCATCAGTAACTGCGCCTTCAAATGCAGCAGCTTTGATCTCGAAATCTTTATTCTCTTTAGCGAAGTCTTTGAAAAGACGCGCTGCAGCACCTGGGTGCTCATTAGAGAATGCGATCAGAGTTGGACCAGTGAAAGTGTCAGTTAGACACTCGTAGTCTGTACCCTGAATCGCACGGCGTGCTAGTGTGTTACGAACAACTCTCATGTAAACACCCGCTTCGCGAGCTTGTTTACGTAGAGAAGTCATTGCGCCAACAGTAACGCCACGAGAATCAGCTACAACTGCAGAAAGTGCACCACTGGCAGCTTCGTTGACTTCAGCAACAATTGCTTTTTTGTCTTGAAGATTTAAAGCCATTTGGATTAACCTCTGGTTGTGATTACAGCACTCATACAAAATGTAATGAGCGTTTACGATGTTATTTAAAAATGAATAAATTCACTTCAAACCACAACATCGCCTACGTAGGTTTTATTAAGCCATATCTCCGAAGAGTACAGCGCCTACGGTCTTGGGACGGATGACCTGAATTGCTTCAAAAATCACCCAACCACAAATATTAGGCGCAGAAGTATACACTAAATCTGCGCCGAAGCAAATTAGTTTGCTTGAGTGTCAAGACTAGCTTGATCAACAGTAACACCAGCACCCATTGTAGTAGAGATGCTTACTTTCTTCAGGAAAGTACCTTTCGCTGAAGAAGGCTTAGCTTTCTTAAGAGCAACTAGAAGTGCTTCTAGGTTCTCTTGAAGCTGGTTAGCTTCGAAAGATGCTTTGCCGATAGTAGTGTGGATGATACCGTTCTTGTCGTTACGGTAACGAACCTGACCAGCTTTAGCGTTCTTAACCGCTTCAGCAACGTTAGGAGTTACAGTACCAACTTTAGGGTTTGGCATAAGGCCGCGTGGACCTAGGATTGTACCTAGTTGACCAACAACACGCATTGCATCAGGAGAAGCAACAACAACGTCGAAGTTCATTTCGCCTTTTTTCACTTGCTCAGCAAGATCTTCCATACCAACGATATCTGCGCCAGCTGCTTTAGCTGCTTCTGCGTTTGCACCTTGAGTGAACACAGCAACGCGGATGTCACGGCCAGTACCGTGAGGTAGCACAGTTGCGCCACGTACGTTTTGGTCAGATTTACGAGCATCAATGCCTAGGTTAACAGCAACATCTACAGACTCAACGAATTTAGCAGTAGCTAGTTCTTTAAGAAGAGCAACAGCTTCGTTGATTTCGTATTCTTTAGTTACTTCAACTTTGTCGCGGATTACGCGCATACGCTTAGTAAGTTTTGCCATGATCTTATCCCTCTACCACTAGGCCCATTGAACGAGCAGTACCAGCAATAGAACGCTTCATTGCTTCGATGTCAGCACCAGTCATATCAGCAGCTTTAGTTTCTGCGATTTCCTGAACTTGAGCGTCAGTTACAGTACCAACTTTCTCAGTGTTTGGACGACCTGAACCAGACTTAACGCCAGCAGCTTTCTTAAGAAGAACAGCAGCAGGTGGAGTCTTAGTTACGAACGTGAAAGAACGGTCGTTGTAAACAGTAATTACTACTGGAGTAGGTAGACCTTTCTCAACAGATTCTGTTTTTGCGTTGAACGCTTTACAGAATTCCATGATGTTCACGCCGTGTTGACCTAGAGCAGGACCAACCGGTGGACTTGGGTTTGCCATACCAGCTGCAACTTGCAGTTTGATATAAGCTTCAACTTTCTTAGCCATGATATTTCCTAATTTTTGGGTACATGCGCTAGCCCTGAGGCAAGCTCCCCTTAATTTCAATTAACTCTTTCTTACTTCGATAGAAGTAAAAAGGCGCGAAATTATAATCATAATTCGCGCCTTTAACAACCCTAAAAAGGTGGTTTTTTATACTCTTTTATTTTGAACAACTTATGAAGTATTTATCCACAGCTTGTTCAAAAGTTAGAGTTTTAGTCCAGCTTTTCAACTTGACCAAATTCAAGCTCAACCGGTGTTGCACGACCAAAGATCGATACAGATACCTTAATGCGGCTTTTCTCGTAATCTACTTCTTCAACTGTACCGTTGAAATCAGCAAACGGACCATCGTTCACACGAACCACTTCACCCGCTTCGAACATTGTCTTAGGACGTGGAGACTCGCTCGCTTTCTCTAGACGGTTCAAGATAGCATCAGCTTCTTTGTCAGTGATTGGTGCAGGACGATCAGAGGTACCACCAATGAAGCCCATAACACGAGGAATGCTGCGTACTAAGTGCCATGATTCATCATTCATGATCATTTGCACTAATACGTAGCCAGGGAAGAACTTACGTTCGCTTTTACGGCGTTGACCTGCACGCATTTCCACTACTTCTTCAGTAGGTACTAAAACGTCACCAAAGAATTCTTCCATGTCGTGCATTTTAATATGTTCGCGTAACGATTGAGATACACGACCTTCATAGCCAGAAAAGGCTTGAACTACATACCAACGTTTTTTTGGAGCTTCACTCATGAATCAGAACCCTCTACACTCCAGTTGCTAGAGAAACTAAACGGACCATAATGCCGTCAATTCCCCAAAGCACTAGAGACATAACAATACATACAGCTAAAACGATCAATGTAGTTTGCATAGTTTCTTGGCGAGTAGGCCAAACAACTTTACGAATCTCCATACGAGATTCTTTTGCAAAATCGATCGCAGCTTTACCTTTAGTTGTTGTTGCTGCAACGCCTAGTGCGGCAGCAATCAGCACAACTACACCTGCAGCGCGAATTACAACAGACAATTCACCATACAGGTAATTACCCACAACAGCAGCAGCCAACAGTACAAAAGCGACTACCCACTTCATTGTATCTGCTGCACCTGAGCTATCAGGAGTTTCAGCGTTTGCTTTCATAAAACCAACCTGTGATAAGTCTTAAATATAGACGACAATAACCCCGCTGTTGCAGGGCACATTCCTTTGCGTTGCAAAACAACACATCTAACAGTCATTTTAGTTAAAAAGACCGTTTAATTCTTTGCTAAGAGTTAAAATTGATGTCAAAACACCCAACTCTTTTTTCAGCGCAGAAAAAGGGCATCAAATGATGCCCTTTTTACTAGTGGTTCGTCAAATCTTATGCAAAGATTTTAGCTACAACACCAGCACCAACTGTACGGCCACCTTCGCGGATTGCGAAACGTAGACCTTCGTCCATTGCGATTGGAGCGATTAGCTCAACAGTCATTTGAACGTTGTCACCTGGCATTACCATTTCTACGCCTTCAGGTAGAGTGATGTCGCCTGTTACGTCAGTTGTACGGAAGTAGAACTGTGGACGGTAACCCTTGAAGAAAGGAGTGTGACGGCCGCCTTCGTCTTTAGAAAGTACGTATACTTCAGACTCAAACTTAGTGTGTGGGTTGATTGAACCTTTAGCAGAAAGTACTTGGCCACGTTCAACGTCATCACGCTTAGTACCACGTAGAAGTGCACCAACGTTCTCACCTGCACGACCTTCGTCAAGCAGTTTACGGAACATTTCAACACCAGTACAAGTAGTAAGAGTAGTCTCTTTGATACCAACGATTTCTACTTCGTCACCTACACGTAGGATACCGCGCTCGATACGACCAGTAACTACAGTACCACGACCTTGGATTGAGAATACATCTTCAATAGGAAGTAGGAACGGTAGATCAACAGCACGCTCTGGAAGTGGAATGTAAGAATCTAGTGCTTCTGCAAGCTCAACGATCTTGTCTTCCCACTGCTTTTC
>NZ_JBGOOO010000009.1:0-181008 GCF_041439695.1 Vibrio sp. FF266 | reverse complement strand
GACGGCGTCGTCGGTCCGGTCCTAGTCCGGTCTTTCACCCTGATTTTAGGTCTATTGCCGTCGTCGTCGACGGGACACCCACGCTAGATTTCCATCTGATTCCCTCAACCCATTCGCTACCCCAAGTTCTCGCCCTAACGCATAGCAGATTCGCCCTAGAACCACTCCTAGCGTTGAGATTACCGATTTCAGTATGAATACCAGTCCAGTGATTAGCCTTCGTTTCTAGCTCTGTGGTTCACTGCTGCTGACGACTAACCTCAATCACTTAAGAGATATCAGACCAATTACCACTGAGGGTAATTGGTCATCATTGTTCAACAGTCATCTGGTTCTAATCTTCGGTGCTGAGTCTCCTGACTGATCTCAGCTAGAACTCCATTTAGGTATCTCATTTATATCTTTATAAATTACTGAATCTAATGGACAGGATGTTGGTTATATTTTTGTTGGTTTAGTCGGGAAGTTTTTCTGGGGTTCTACTCTGGTGTTGGGTGGTATGTATCTAGCGTAGAATCGTGCTGTACAGATGAGAGAGCTTACTGATGGTCGATATCAGTCTGAGGTAGGTTTACGGGTTCTGTGGTGATTAGGTGGAGTGTTTCACTGGCGCTAATGGAATCGTGCTTACAGGAAGTATTTGAAGACCGGATATGGAAAGGACTAGAAAAGATAAAGGCCCATGAATTTCTTCATGAGCCTTATCGGAATTTGGTGGCCCCTCCCAGATTTGAACTGGGGACCGAACGATTATGAGTCGTGCGCTCTAACCACTGAGCTAAGGGGCCGTAGGGCATAGATTATAGGGGAAGCATTCATTGGTGTCTAGACACTATGAGGGGCAATTCCGCTTACATCTTAGCCACTTAAATCATATAGGCACAAAAAAGGTGAGCCAACGCTCACCTTTTTTATTTTATGCTTAAAAGCTAACCACACTAAAGTGTGTAATTACTCGTCTAGGAAGCTACGCAGAGTTTCTGAGCGGCTTGGGTGACGAAGTTTACGCAGTGCTTTTGCTTCGATCTGACGGATACGTTCACGAGTAACGTCGAACTGCTTACCCACTTCTTCTAGAGTGTGGTCAGTGTTCATGTCGATACCGAAACGCATACGCAGTACTTTCGCTTCACGAGGCGTTAGGCCTGCAAGAACGTCTTTAGTTGCGCCGCGCAGGCTTGTTGCCGTTGCAGAGTCTAAAGGCAGTTCTAGCGTTGTATCCTCGATGAAATCACCTAGGTGCGAATCTTCGTCGTCACCGATTGGTGTCTCCATTGAGATTGGCTCTTTAGCGATTTTCAGTACTTTACGGATCTTGTCTTCAGGCATTTGCATGCGCTCAGCCAACTCTTCCGGAAGTGGTTCACGACCCATCTCTTGTAGCATTTGACGAGAGATACGGTTTAGTTTGTTGATCGTTTCGATCATGTGAACCGGAATACGGATAGTACGAGCTTGGTCGGCAATCGAACGAGTGATTGCTTGACGGATCCACCACGTAGCGTAAGTAGAGAACTTGTAACCACGACGGTATTCAAACTTATCTACCGCTTTCATCAGACCGATGTTACCTTCTTGGATTAGATCCAGGAATTGTAGACCACGGTTTGTGTACTTCTTAGCAATCGAGATTACTAGACGTAAGTTCGCTTCAACCATCTCTTTCTTAGCACGACGAGCTTTCGCTTCACCGATAGACATACGACGGCTGATATCTTTAATGCTTTGAACAGTAAGAGACGTTTCACGTTCGATGATATCCAGCTTTTGGATAGAGCGACGGATGTCGTGTTCGTTACGTTTGATCTTTTCTGCGTATGGCTTGTCTGAAGCAAGAACTTCGTCCAACCATGCTTCGCTAGATTCATTACCAGTAAATAGAGCAATGAAAGATTTCTTCGGCATTTTGCCGTACTCAACCGTTTGACGCATGATTAGGCGTTCTTGAGTACGTACGCGATCCATTGAAGTACGCAGTTCGTTTACTAGGTAATCAAACTGTTTTGGCGTCAGACGGAATTCTTTGAACACGTCTTGCATCATTGTTGTTGCAAGCGTTGCTTTCGGGCTTTCGTGGCCGTATTCATTGATTGCTAGTTGACGGTTTTGGTAGCTAGTGCGAAGTGCTGTGAACTTCTCAAGAGCAAGCTCAGGATCAATACCTGTATCTTCCTCTTCTTCTTCCTCGTCGTCTTCTGCTTCTTCTTTGTCTTCGTCTTCTAGATCAGTTTTAGCAAGTTCTGAACCGATGTGAGTCGCCGTTGGCGCAGCTGTGCCATCGTCGTCTGGGTCAACAAAGCCATTGATTAGATCTGTTAAACGAATCTCTTCAGCGAGTACGCGGTCAAACTGTTCCAAGATGTATGGAATAGTGCCTGGGTACTCAGCTACAGATAATTGAACGGTATTGATACCATCTTCAATACGCTTCGCAATGTCGATTTCGCCTTCACGAGTCAGTAGTTCAACTGTACCCATTTCACGCATGTACATACGAACTGGGTCAGTTGTACGGCCAATCTCGCTTTCTACGCTTGAAAGCGCAGCAGCAGCAGCTTCAGCTGCATCTTCATCTATATTGGCATCGTCATCATTAAGTGCTAGATCATCAGCGTCAGGTGCAGTTTCTACTACCTTGATACCCATGTCATTGATCATTTGAATGATGTCTTCTACCTGTTCAGAATCCACGATTTCTGCAGGTAGGTGGTCGTTTACTTCGGCGTAGGTCAGATAGCCTTGTTCCTTGCCTTTAATAACAAGTAATTTTAGCTGTGACTGCGGATTTTGATCCATAGATGATATCCAACTTCAGGTCTGGTGAAGGACGTTGCATTCTCAAATGCAAACCAATTATGTTAACAAATTTATTAAATGCTGACTAATCAAACAGGGTTACGCTTTTAGATCTAGCATTAAAGCTAGTAGCTCCCTTTTTTCTTCGGCTGATAAACCGACACTTCTTGCTTTGGCCTGCAGGTTTTCAATTTGTTTTTCAACGCACTGGGCAAGGATATTGTCCAATGAGTCTAAAAATATGTCTTCTTGATTGTCTTCGTCGAGGGGGATTTCCCAGCTCGCGAGACGAGACAGAAGCGCCTCATGTTTATTGTGTCGCCAATGCTCTAATAATTGGCCTGTGTTGATATGGGGATGCGCATGGCATTTATCAAGTACTTCGACGAATAAACTTAGCCCAGGCAACTGTAAGCCTTTGACACTTGATAAATCCGGTACCATATCAGCATAGCTCGGATTTTGGATAAGCAAAGCGATAACTTCACGCATTGGAGTGCGCTTCAGCTCTTTATGCGGTTGAGGTTTGACGGGCTCTCTGTTACTAGAAGCCCCTTGTCGCTTTAATTCCAAAAGAAATTTATCAACCTGGTCGTTACTCCAGCCTACTCTTAATGCGAGTTCGTTCCATAGATAAGCTTTTAGGGAAGGATCTTTGGTTTTATCTAGCAGAGGGGCAGCTAGAGTAACTACATGTCTTTTACCTTCTCGACTGCTGTTATCTACAACTCTTTCAAGTATGTCCTTTAATAAGAAATCAGGTAGGGAAAGAGCATTATTCATCTCTATCTCAAGCCTTTCTTTTCCATATGTTCTAACAAAAGAGTCAGGATCTTCACCGTCAGGTAAGAACATTACTTTTAGAGTTTTATTAGTATTCAAATACTCTAAGGCATGTTCCATTGCGCCGCGAGCAGCTTTCTTGCCTGCGTTATCACCATCAAATGAACAAATTACAGTACTAGTTTGTCTAAATAAGGTTTGCAGGTGCTCATTAGAGCTTGCCGTACCTAGTGTACCAACCGCGTAATCGACACCATATTGCGCGAGTGCCACGACATCCATGTAACCTTCAACCACAAGTATTTGCGGCGGTTCACGGTAGGCTTGCAGCACTTCATAAAGGCCGTAAAGCTCTTTACCTTTATGGAAGATAGGCGTTTCTGGTGAGTTGAGGTATTTGGGTGTGCCGTCTTCTAATACACGACCACCAAAACCAATCACACGGCCACGACGATCACGAATCGGGAACATGACGCGTCCACGGAATCGGTCGTATCGGTTACCTTTATCGTTCTCGATTAGCATGCCGCCAGTCACGAGCATGTCTTGGGCTTCTTTCTGTTGGCCAAAGTTCTTACGAACCAAGTCCCATTCATCAGCGACGTAGCCAATGCCAAATTTCTGTACGATTTCACCAGAAAGACCGCGATTTTTTAGATAATCAATCGCAGGTTTGTTCGCTGAGATTTTCAGCTGAGAGCGGTAAAAATTACTGATGCCGCCCATCAAATCGTAGAGGTTACGTTTTTGTTCGCTGTTGGCTCTTGGCGCCATGGATATTTCACCGCTGCGCTGTTCTCTAGGAACATCAAGTCCTAAAAATGAGGCCAGCTCTTCAATCGCTTCAACAAAATCGAGACGTTCGAACTCCATAATGAAGTCGATAGCATTGCCGTGTACGCCACAACCAAAGCAGTGATAAAACTGTTTTTCTTGGCTTACGCTGAAAGAAGGGGTCTTTTCGTTGTGAAATGGGCAACAAGCACCATAGTTTTTGCCTTTTTTCTTAAGTTTCACGCGTGCGTCCACAATATCGACAATGTCGAGACGCGCTAGGAGATCATCGATGAAACTACGCGGGATGTGTCCTGCCATAAAACCTTAGAAAAATGCACTAACTGAGAGTGTGGATAATAATAGTTTGAATAGGTTACAGATACAAACAAGCCGTGCGTTCCGAAGGATTGCACGGCTTGTTGCAATTTGATTTGGGATTAAGCGAGTTTAGAACGAACTAAACCACTAACTTTACCCATATCTGCACGCCCTTGAATTTGTGGTTTCAAGATAGCCATTACTTTACCCATGTCTTGCATGCCCGCAGGTTGAGCTTCTGCAATTGCGCTATCAAGTAGTGCAATAACTTCTTCTTCAGTTAGCGGTTGAGGCATAAAGCCTTCAAGTACCGTAATTTCTGCTTTTTCCACGTCAGCAAGATCTTGACGATTTGCCGATTCATATTGAGCAACAGAATCGCGACGTTGCTTAACCATTTTAACTAATATAGCAATAATGTCGTCGTCGTTCAGAGTGATCCGTTCGTCAACTTCACGTTGCTTAATTGCTGAAAGAGCTAAGCGGATAGTGCCAAGGCGCGGTTTGTCCTTGGCTTTCATCGCTAATTTTTGCTCTTCTTTGAGTTGTTCAATAAGAGCCATAACTCAGTCCTTATGGATTAAGTTATTAGTACAGACGAACGCGACGTGCGTTTTCGCGAGCTAGCTTTTTAGCGTGACGCTTTTGAGCTGCTGCTTTAGCGCGTTTGCGAACTGTAGTTGGCTTTTCGTAATGCTCACGACGACGCACTTCAGAAAGGATACCTGCTTTTTCACAAGAGCGCTTGAAACGACGTAGTGCAACGTCGAACGGTTCGTTTTCACGTACTTTAACTATTGGCATATGCCTTTCACCTCAGGGGTTATTCATTATCGCTGGTTATTCAGTACCAAATCAGAGAAGTTACCCATCGAGCTAACTCTCTATTCGCGTTTGGTCATTAACCAGCTTGATCAAAAATGGTGCGGAATTTTAATCCGATCACAGTGGCTTTGTAAAGCACTTTGTCGATTATAGTCTGTACAATATTTGTTTGAAGAGCTTAGGCAGGGTAATATTGCGCTAATTTCCCATTTTAGACGAAAGCGTGCCGAGAAAATTATGCGCATTATTGGTATTGAAACCTCTTGTGATGAAACAGGAATCGCAATTTATGATGATGAGCAAGGGCTGCTTTCTCATCAGTTATACAGCCAAGTAAAGCTGCACGCCGATTACGGTGGTGTGGTACCTGAGCTAGCGTCGCGTGACCACGTAAAAAAAACCATTCCACTGATTAAAGCGGCATTGGCAGAAGCGAACCTAACGTCGAAAGATATTGATGGCGTGGCTTACACGGCTGGCCCTGGTTTGGTTGGTGCATTGCTTGTGGGCGCAACGATTGGTCGCAGTATTGCCTATGCGTGGGGCGTGCCTGCTGTGCCAGTGCACCATATGGAAGGTCACCTTCTTGCGCCAATGCTAGAAGATAATCCTCCACCATTCCCATTTGTTGCTCTGCTGGTTTCTGGCGGTCATACCATGATGGTAGAAGTGAAAGGCATTGGTGAATACCGAATTCTTGGTGAATCGATTGATGATGCGGCGGGTGAAGCGTTTGATAAAACCGCGAAGCTAATGGGCTTAGATTACCCAGGTGGTCCACTGCTATCTCGACTCGCAGAAAAAGGCACGCCAGGTCGTTTTAAGTTCCCACGTCCAATGACCGATCGTCCGGGTCTAGATATGAGCTTTTCGGGCTTGAAAACGTTCGCGGCAAATACCATTCGTGCTAATGACAATGATGACCAAACTCGTGCTGACATCGCTTATGCGTTCCAAGAAGCGGTTTGTGCGACCTTGGTAATCAAGTGTAAGCGTGCGTTGGTAGAGACGGGTATGAAACGTATCGTGATTGCTGGCGGTGTGAGTGCCAACAAACAACTACGAGTTGAGCTTGAAGCATTAGCCAAGAAAATCGGTGGAGAGGTGTACTACCCACGCACTGAGTTCTGTACAGATAACGGTGCGATGATCGCTTATGCGGGCATGCAGCGCCTGAAGAATGGTGAAACGGCTGATTTATCTGTCCATGCCACACCGCGTTGGCCAATTGACCAACTAGAGCCAATTGCTTAGCTCGTAGCAATCGTTCAACGAGAAACCGTCGATCAACAAAAGCTAAGCGCAGAATAAACCAGTGTGTTTCGATAAACGGTCGCCTTGTGCGGCCGTTTTATATCCTAGCTTACCGACTATGTGTCGATAAATAATTGCTAATAGAGATTAGGGAAGAAAATGAACAAGTTTACAGTAGACAATCAGTCGATGGCGTACCTAGATGAAGGTCAAGGCCCTGTTGTTGTGTTAGGCCACAGCTACCTTTGGGATAGTGCAATGTGGAAGCCGCAGATCGATGCATTACAAACTCAGTATCGCTGTATTGTTCCAGAGCTTTGGTCTCATGGTGAGTCACAAGCTGCACCAGCTTCGATGCGTAACTTGAAAGATTACGCTCAGCACGTTTTGGCTCTGCTTGATCATTTAGAAATCGAAGAATTCTCTGTGGTTGGCTTATCGGTTGGCGGTATGTGGGGAACCGAGTTAGCGGAACTTGCACCTGCACGTATTAAATCTTTAGTTCTAATGGATACCTTTGTTGGTTTAGAACCAGAAGTTGCTCATGCTAAATACTTCAGCATGTTAGACACCATTACTCAAACCAAGATGGTTCCTCAACCGATTGTTGAAGCGGTTGTTCCATTGTTCTTTGCAAATGATGCTCAAACAAACACGCCAACTTTAGTGGAAGGCTTTACTCAGAAATTATCAGCTCTTAAGGGTGAGAACGCTGAAGAAGTGGCTCGAATTGGTCGAATGGTGTTTGGACGTCGCGATATGATTGAAGCAGTAGAGAGCTTTGCACTGCCGGTTTTGATCGCTGTAGGGCAAGAAGACAAACCACGTCCGGCACTGGAATCATACCTAATGCACGATTGTATTACGGGCAGTGAGTTAGTGGTGATTCCTGGTGCTGGTCATATTAGTTCGCTAGAGCAACCAGAGTTTGTGAACACAATGCTGAAGACGTTTTTAGATAAACATCTGCTGTAAGCTTTAGATATTGAATAGTATTGCTCGACAGAGATTTACGTTGGTTTAAACGTATCTCAACTTAAAAATGGATCGGCTTAGACATGACAGTTTAAGCCGATTTTTTTTGCCCGAGTTTTGGTTCGCTGCCATCGAGTAGGCGGCGGATATTCTGATGGTGACGTAGGACGATCAAACAACACAACATGGCCACAGGCAGTGTGTATTGAGGTTTGACTAACCAAGCGTAGAAAGGTGCGAGCAACACAGTAACCAGTGCAGCTAAAGAAGAATAACGAAACAAAAATGCCACAACCAACCAGGTCGCCATGATCATGCCCGTTAGATCGAATCCAATTGGGGCGATAGCTCCGAGTGCGGTTGCGACGCCTTTACCACCTTTAAAGTGAAAAAATATTGGATACATATGACCAAGACAGGCTGCGATCGCCACAACACCTAAAATGATTGGATCGATCTTGAGGTAGTAGCCAAGCCAAACAGGAATGGTGCCTTTAAGCATGTCACAAAGCAGAACGGCCGCCGCGGCGCCTTTACCGCCCACGCGAAGCACATTGGTGGCTCCGGGGTTATTGGACCCCACAGTTCTTGGGTCAGGAAGTCTTAAGACTCGGCATATCAAGACCGCACTAGAGATTGAACCTAGTAAATAGGCAGCAATAATCATGATGAGTGCCAATGGGGTCATGTTTTTCCTTAAACAGTTATAAGCCTAACGATGGGAAAATAATGCTCAATCTAAGAGTAATTGATATCATATCTGGAATTACGCAAATAATACGTTTTTTTCCCCGGTATGGGTATCCGACCTCTAAAAGGACAAGTCATGGCACTGGATAAAGTTTTCATTGAACAGCTAGAAGTAATTACAACGATCGGTGTTTACGATTGGGAACAAGAGATTAAACAAAAACTTGTGCTTGATATTGAAATGGCTCATGACAATCGCCCAGCAGGTAAGAGTGATGATGTTGTCGATGCTTTGGATTACTCGACAGTCAGCACTGCCGTACTTGACCACATTGCGAATGGCCGATTCCTATTGGTTGAGCGTGTGGCAGAAGAAGTCGCTGAATTGATTATGACTCAGTTCTCAGTGCCTTGGATTAAAATCCGTTTAGCGAAGCCTGGCGCAGTACCACAAGCAAAAGCCGTGGGTGTGATCATCGAACGAGGCCAAGCATGACAATAGCCTATGTTGGTGTTGGCACGAACATAGACCGCGACAAGCATGCAAGGGTGGCATGGACAGAGCTTCAATCATTAGGGACTAACCTTAAATGCTCTAAGATCTATCACTGTGAGCCTGTGGGGTTTAAAAGCCACTCGTTTTATAACTTTGTGGTTGAGATCGATACATCACTCTCATTGACTGAATTTTCACAGCACCTGCGTGAAATTGAGTTTAAATGGGGTCGCCCTCAAGATGCCCATAAGCTTCAAGATCGAAAGCTCGATCTTGATATTGTGCTGTTTGGAGAGGTGGTATCAGAGAGCGATCCAGAATTACCACGCAGTGATATCTATAAATATCCTTTTGTAACACAACCACTTTATGATCTTTGTCCTGCGAGAGTGATCCCGCAAGATGGAAGAACCGTCAGTGAGATATGGCAGAAGATGCAGCAATTAGATACGCTCTCTGTCGTTGATATAACACTATAATTTTTAAGGTAAGTAATGAGTTATTTTGAAGCGTTTATGTTGGCGTTGGTGCAAGGCTTTACTGAGTTTTTACCTATTTCCAGTTCTGCACACTTAATCCTTCCTTCGGCTGTTTTAGGTTGGGAAGATCAAGGTTTGGCTTTTGATGTGGCGGTCCATGTCGGTACTCTGGCTGCCGTCGTTATCTATTTCCGCAAAGAAGTGGTCTCTCTGTTGAGCGCATTTTTTGGTTCAGTTTTTAAAGGCGATCGCAGTAAAGAAGCAAAGCTCGCGTGGATGATCATTCTCGCGACGATTCCTGCGTGTATCTTTGGTTTGTTGATGAAAGATATTGTTGAGCTTTACTTGCGCAGTGCGTGGGTGATTGCAACGACCACGATTATCTTTGGTCTGTTGCTATGGTGGGTGGATAAGAACTCAAGCCTGCGTGATGACGAATACCAAGCGGGTTGGAAAAAGGCGCTGTTTATTGGCCTTGCTCAAGCAATGGCGATCATCCCAGGTACGTCTCGTTCTGGCGCGACGATTACCGCAGCACTTTACCTTGGTTTCACACGTGAAGCGGCGGCTCGATTCTCTTTCTTGATGTCTATCCCAATCATCACTCTGGCTGGTGGTTATTTGGGCCTGAAGTTAGTGACCAGTGGTGATCCAATCCATGTTGGTACTTTGCTAACGGGAATCGTGGTTTCTTTCATCAGTGCTTATATCTGTATTCACTTCTTCTTGAAGCTTATCTCTCGTATGGGTATGACGCCGTTTGTTATCTACCGCCTGATTTTAGGTTTTGGTCTATTTGCTTTCTTGATGATGCAGTAGCGCTCGACTTACGAAGACAAATGTTTCGTCCTACAGATTGAAACGGAAAAACCCGCTTAGTCGCGGGTTTTTTAATGCATGGTAACCAGTGTTATTACGATTAATTATCAGAGAGTTCTGATAACGCGCGCTCAATCGCAGCAGCTCTGCGTTTTTCTTGTTCTTCTCGAATGTCTTTACCTTGAAAACCATCGGCAATAATCGCTTTAACTTCGACTTGAAGTGCTGCTTGGTAAGCCACTTCAAAACGCGCTTTTTGAGGATACGGCTGATTTTCTAATCCTTTTCGGCCTGCGTGATCGGCCTGGCAGCAAAGCAGTATATCGTCGAGTCTATCTGGCTTACGCCAAACATCGAACTTGTTGAGAACCTTGAGGAAGGTGGTTGGCTTTAGCTCGCCTGCACGATGGATATTGGAATGCTGCTCGCACACTAACAACGCGAGGTCTCTGAATTCATTGGGCACTCTGACTCTTTCACACAGCTTCTTAATGATTTTTAAGCCTGTATGGCAATGCATCTTGTGGCTTGGCCACTCACTTTCTGGCGTGACGCCTTTACCTAAGTCATGCACTTGAGCTGCAAAACGTACTGGTAACGATGAACTTAGTAGCGCAGCTTGCTGAGCAACCATCAGAGTGTGAATGCCCGTGTCGATCTCAGGGTGCCATTTTTCAGGTTGAGGCACACCAAACAGAGCGTCAATTTCAGGCAACACAACAGCCAATGCACCGCACTCTTTCAGTACAGAAAGGAACACTTCAGGGTGCGGAGTACTAAGAGATTTATGCCACTCCTGCCAAACTCGTTCAGCAGTGAGGTGTGCCAGTTCTCCAGATTGCACTATTTCACTCATCATCACCATGGTTTCAGGTGCAACCGTAAAGTTGAGATGATGGAGTTTGGCGGCGAAGCGAGCTACACGCAGCACACGAAGAGGATCTTCAACAAAAGCGTCCGAGACGTGTCTTAGGATACGATCAGAGAGATCTTTTTGGCCATGGTAAGGATCGTAAAGCTCACCTTTATCATCTTGAGCGATGGCGTTGATCGTTAGATCGCGGCGCATGAGGTCTTCTTCCAAACTCACATCTGGTGCAAAGTAACACTCGAAACCTGTATAACCCGAACCTGACTTTCTTTCGGTGCGAGCCAGTGCGTGCTCTTCTTTGGTTTTTGGGTGTAAGAATACAGGGAAATCTTTTCCGACAGCAGTAAAGCCAAGGCTTTCCATTTCTTGAGGGGTACTTCCTACCACGACCCAATCTCTATCATAACAATCAATATTGAGCAGCTTATCGCGTACCGCTCCACCGACTAGATAGCGCTGTAGCCCATTGTCTTTTGGTAGGCTATCGTATATTTGCAACTTATCACCTCGAAATGTTTTATCACTGCTGGACTTTACTGCAAGCAATGGTACTTTCCATTAATCGTAATTATAGGGCAGCACATGTATAAGGAATATTTTGGCTTCGTTGAGATGCCATTTTCGATTGTACCAAATTCTCGCTATTTGTTTTTGAGTCAGCGTCACCAAGAAGCGATGCAGAACCTACAAGCCGGTTTAGGCGAAGGAGGGGGCTTCGCGATGCTTACTGGTGAAGTGGGTACTGGAAAAACAACGGTCGCCAAAGCGATGTTGTCATCACTCGATAATCAGACTCAAGCTGGCCTTATACTCAACCCTACGTTTTCCAATTCAGATCTACTTGAAGCTATTTGCGATGAGTTTGAGGTCGAATACCCTGAACAAGCGTCGTTGAAACAGCTGAGTCAGGCAATTCATCACTTCCTGCTTGATAGCCATGCTGAAGGCATTCAAACCTTATTGGTGATAGATGAGGCCCAACACCTTGCTGCTGATGTGTTGGAGCAGCTACGCCTTCTGACCAATTTAGAAACCGACAGTCGTAAGCTATTAAAGGTGCTGTTGGTTGGACAACCTGAATTACAGCAACACTTACAAACCACACAGCTACGTCAACTCGCGCAACGCATTACAGGTCGCTATCACTTATTACCTCTTAATATCGAAGAAACGGGTAAGTACATCGCGTTTCGTTTGGAAACGGCTGGTGGTGAGCAGATGTTGTTTTCGAATCGTTCAATCAAGCTTATCTCCCAATATACCCATGGTATTCCGAGGCTCATTAACTTGGTGTGTGATAAAGCGCTGCAATTGGCTTTCCATGATGGTGATAAATCACCGAGTAATGAAACGGTTAACCGAGCTTGCCAGCAGATCATGGCCTTTCAGGCTGATGTGTATCACGTCGAGAAAATTCGTGCTACTCATGTAGCCCCAAAATTACTCCAATACGCGGGGATTGCCACATTAAGTGTCGGCCTTGCAATCGCGACCTTTAACTTCGCCCCAACCTATATTAGTTCATGGATGCCTGCAGATACTTCCAGTGAAGTGAAAATGGAAGTAGCGGCGAATACTCAACGATCATTTGTGGCTGAAACACCGATATTGGATGATAAATCTATACCGGTTCAAGATCTCAAGACTTCTAAGTTTGCACTACCACAAGATGTTCAGAATCACTTAAAGCAAGGGAATAATCAAACGCTTGCAATTAGGGACCTATACACGCTTTGGGGGTATGAATCTTCGCTTCGTGATTGGCTATGTTTGAGTGAACAACAAAGTGTATTTGTATGTGAGCAACATCAAGCCAATTTAGAATATTTGATTGAACTTGGAGTTCCCGTGGTTCTTAATCTGGAATTAGGTCAAGAACCTGTGTTTGCTGTACTTTATGGCGCGTCTGAGGAGTCTGTTGAGCTCCTAGTCAACGAAAAGCTATTGGTGATGCCTAAGCGGACCTTAAAGCAAATTTGGCAAGGTGATTATGTCGCGATTTGGAAACAGCCGCTAAGAGAGACACTGAAAGAGGGCTATCAAGGTGAGGCGGTTGCTTTACTTGATCTATTGCTTTCAGAAGTCTTGGGTGAAGACGTATCGGGCAGTGATGTATTTGACTATGAATTGAAAATGAAAATCGAAGCGTTTCAAACTTGGCAGGGCATGTCTGTTGATGGCATCGCAGGTAAGCGCACCTTAGCAAGGTTGCAGAGATTAGCTCAACTCGACTCGCCTAAGTTGATGTCATTAGAAGGAGGCGAAAGCTAATGTCACGTATTATGCACGAGCTTAAACAGTCTTCTAATAATAAACCTAGCTTTAAAGGTTACCAAAACCATCACGTGCCTAGTTCTGCTAAAGGGATTAGCAACAAACGAGGTTCATCGTTAACAATGGGACTGATCCTTGTCTTGGTGCCTTCTTTATTGGTGGGCGGCGTTTTGGTTTATCAGTCGTATAATCAACAGCAGCAAGGCTCGGCTAGCCCCGTTGCCTCCGGAGCTCTGCCTGAATCAAAGCTTCAATCAGACTTTGAGCCTCAAATTGCCGGTTCTGGCATTGCCAGTGTGGATGCAGTGTCAGTGGATGCAGATGATAAAGCATTATTTTCTGTTCGCTCGGCACCGGTAATCCAGCTTTTGAAAGCACTACCGCGTCAAGAGATACATGCAAAGATGGGCACCGACATCGGTAATATCGCTAGTGATTCAAAAGCGATCGTGGCAAATTTAGAAAATAGTAATCAAGCAGCAACGAATTTTGAACCATTATCTATTGAACCGTCAGTTCAACCTGGAACGAATAATGATAATGTCACGCTGCAATCGGACCGTGATTTACTGAAAGGGTTAGACCTCACCGAATTGCCACCCGATTTAGCGTTGAAGCTTGAATCAATGATGGGAGAGCAGTCGGTTTCACCTGAACCGATGGATTCTAGACCTGTGGGGAGTATGGATTCTCAGGTCATCGGTTTAGAAAAACATGGCAATAGATTGTCTGGTGTATTACCTAAGTTAGACTTACAAACTCACATGTACTCGAGTAGCGAAACTAAGCGTTGGGTAAAAGTGAATGGACATGAAGTTGCTCAAGGGGAATGGATCGAGCGGGGTATTCAGTTGCTTGAGATTAAACCACAATCGGTAATCATTGAATTCAATCAGCAGAAAATAGAAATCCCAGCTTTGTATGAGTGGAAAGGTTAGTACTATCGATATTACTTACTGTGATTGATGTTAGCGCTGTGACTTGAATGATAAATCCATACAAATAAAAAGGAGCACCTCGGTGCTCCTTTTTGATATTCGATACTGAACCTACTGTAGCAAAGGCGAGGCTTACGCCCAGCCGTTTGGTGACTTTCTACGACGAGGCATGATGTGTGGCAGAACAAGCCCAAGAAGTAGACCAATACCAGCAACACCACCACCGTACATGAAGTACTTCAATAGTAAGTCATCTTTTTGAGTATCTAGCTTAGCGCGTAGTTGACGGTTCTCAGTTTGAGAGCTCGTTAGCTGTTGGCTAATCTCACTGTAGTTCTGCTCTAGTTCAGCAATCTGCTTGTTACGAGAGTCTAGAGAGCTTGCGAGACCTGCTTTTTCGCTGTCAGCACTTTGACGAGCATTTGCCAGCTTGCCTTTTACTTCAGAGAGTTCTTTCTCTAGCTTAGGCATGCGCAGCGCCATACTTTCTTTTGTGCTTACGAACTTACTCTCAACCCAACCTTTACGTCCTCGGCTATCTTGAACCTGAGTGTAACCCGTGCTCTTGTTAGTTTGCAGGTAGGTGATTTTCTCGCCGGCATCAATACTACCTATGATACGGAAAGTATTGTTTGGGCCAGAGTGCATATAAGTAAATAGTTTGTCAGCAATATAACGGTCTTGAGCAAAGGCAGCTGGAGCCGCAAGCATTGCGAACAAAACTAAGCTAATCAGTTTTTTCACAGTAAATCCTTTAACGATTCAAATTGAGTAGGCGTATGAGTCAGCCTCAATGAGCAAATAATATTTAGTTTTTTTATATGGTGCAACAAAGAAGGGAGGCAAAGCCTCCCTTTCTGTGCGTTTGAGTCAATAATGACATGGTATTTACATATCTTTACTGAAGCTCACCGTTTTCTGACGCTAATATTGACTAGTGTCAGGGCTATTACATAGTAAACATAGCCTGAATTGCGTAGAAGAATACAACAGCAAGTAGAGCACCTGCAGGTAACGTCACAATCCAAGAAGCTACGATGTTACGCACAACGCCTAAGTTTAGAGCTGCGATACCACGAGCAAAGCCTACACCTAATACCGCACCAACCAATGTTTGCGTGGTTGAAATCGGAAGGCCAGTACCAGAAGCAAGTACAACCGTACACGCGGTCGCTAGTTGAGCTGCAAAGCCACGGCTAGGAGTTAGTTCTGTAATACCAGTACCAACGGTTGCCATTACTTTATGACCCATTGTTGCAAGACCAACAACGATACCAATACCACCTAGTGGAAGAATCCACCATGCGATAGTGCTCTTGCCTGAGATTTCGCCCATGTGCTCAACCGTTGAAACAACCGCTGATAGTGGACCAATCGCGTTGGCAACATCGTTTGAACCGTGTGCGAATGCCATTGCACAAGCTGTGATAACCATTAGTACGCTGAAGATACCTTCTACGCCAGTAAAACCGTGGTCTTCTTCGCGGTTAGCAAACTTCTTCTGAATGTATAAGTAACCGCCAATCATGACGACAGCAGAAACACCTGCAGCCCATAACCATGCTTCAGTACCGGTTAGATGAAGGCCTACGTGCTTAAGACCTTTCTTGATCGTTACAAGTGCAATGACCATTGTAGTAATGAACATGTATACCGGTACAAAACGCTTCGCATTGAATAGCGGGTTTTCTGTATCGAATATCAGTCGTTGGGCACTGACAAATATGAGATAGGCGAAGATACCGGAAATCAATGGTGTGACAATCCAACTTCCCACAATGCCTTGGACACTGTTCCAATCTACAGCTTCAGTACCCACAGACACACAAGCAAAACCGATGATTGCACCGATGATTGAGTGAGTCGTTGATACTGGCCAGCCCATGTATGAAGCTAGAAGTAGCCATGTACCAGCAGCTAGTAGTGCAGACATCATACCGTACACAAGTACGTCAGGTTGATCTGCAAACAGAGATGTTTCGATAACACCTTTACGGATCGTGTCTGTTACTTCGCCGCCCGCAAGGTAAGCACCTGCGAATTCAAAGATCATTGCGATAATGATCGCTTGTTTAACGGTTAGAGCTTTAGAGCCTACTGAAGTGCCCATTGCGTTCGCAACGTCATTTGCACCAATACCAATAGCCATCAAGAAACCGAAAGCTGCTGCAACAATAATCAGGACAGTGCCGTAGTTAGCAAGGATATCCATCGTAATACCTAGTTGTTTGATAACAAGCGGAACAAATTTAGACGCAAAAAACCGCTCAGCGAGAGAAATACTCAGCGCATAAGTGGTTTGTTCAAAAAATGCTCTTCGTTATATAGTTAACGTATGATTTAAGATCGAGAAAGCATTACTTCAAGACGAGCGCCTACACGCTGTGCTTGATCTGCAATACCACCAACCCATTCAAGAATTTTGTATAAGAACATGATATCAACTGGATTCAGACCATCTTCAATCGCCATTAGTTGTTGGCGTAGTTCGATCTGCATCGCGTCCGTGTCATCTTCAATTACATCTAATTGATGAATCATTTCAGCAACGAGTGTTACTTCACGGCCTTTAAAGCCCGTTTCAAGTAATTCGTCTAGTTCATTGATTACGTTTTGTGCTTGGTTCGCTGCATCTAGACAACGTTTAACGTAAGCGATGAAGTTTTCTTGCATAGGAGCAGGAATGACAAGTTGACGACCATATACACGGCCAGCAATGTCTTTCGCTAGGTTTGCTAGTTTGTCTTGTTGAGTTAATAGCTCCAACATATCGGTGCGATCAACTGGCATAAACAAACCGCGAGGAAGTTTAAGGCGAATTTCACGTTTTAGTACGTCAGCTTCTTTCTCAAGGTGAGAAATTTGAGCTCGAATTTCTGATGCTTTCTCCCAGTCACCTTTTGAAGAAACTTCAAAGAAATTAACTAGGTGAGAACAACATTCGTTCACGCATACTACGTGACGCTGCAAAGGTTTAATTGGGGACTTTGCAAATAACCCCATAATTGTATTTACTGGCATGGTCATCCAACCTAATAAATAATAACCTTAAAACAACATACACCATATTCATGGTGAAATGTTAAGCGATGGCTACAAAGTCGCGCATGTTAACCTAATCAATGTCTCATTAAAACTGTTTTAGATCATCATAAGGGCGATATTTCTGACTTGCTGAGTTTTCAAATTGGCAATATCCTGTCCCTATCTTCACAGAAAGGTATAACTATGGAAACCGAGATAGAACTGAAGTTTTTTGTTTCTCCTGATTTTTCAGAGACTTTACGCAATAAAATTGCTGAAACTAAAGTACTTCAGCACAGTTGTCGTGAGCTAGGTAACATCTACTTTGACACCCCCGATAACTGGTTACGTAAGCACGATACTGGCTTGCGCATTCGACGCTTTGATGACGTATTTGTACAAACCGTAAAGACGGCTGGTCGTGTGGTTGCAGGCCTGCATCAAAGGCCTGAATACAATGCAGAACATGACAGCAATGAACCTAAGCTAGCCCTACATCCAGAGGACATCTGGCCAGCGGGCAAAGACATCGAAACGCTGGAAGCTGAGTTGACTCCTCTATTTTCTACCAACTTCACACGTGAGCAGTGGTTGATTGGTATGCCTGATGGCAGTCAAGTCGAGGTCGCATTCGATCAAGGTTTTGTTGAATCAGGCGAACTGCAAGAACCGATTTGTGAAGTCGAATTGGAACTTAAGTCCGGTCAAACAGATGCTCTGTTTACACTGTCTCGTCAATTCTGTGAACAAGGTGGCATGCGTTTAGGTAATCTAAGCAAAGCCGCTAAGGGTTACCGCCTTGCTCAAGGTTATCAAGGAGATGAAGTCACTCCTTTGACCTTAGTTGATACTGCTAAAAGTGATACTGTTGAATCGTGTTTCATTCAATCTTTAGAGCATGCTCTCGCTCATTGGCATTATCACGAGCAGATCTTCACCGAGCGCCAATCCATTGAAGCGTTACATGAGATCAGTCACTCGCTGAGTTTTATTCGTCAAACCTTCACCATCTATGGTGGCATTGTCCCAAGACGCGCGAGTGCTATTTTACGCCAAGAGCTTAAGTGGCTTGAGCAAGAACTCGACTGGCTAAAAAGCTATGACCACTTCGAAGATTTGCTCGAAGATAAAGGCCACGTACTGCGTAAATTGGATGCGCGTAAGTTTTTGGTCGCTGAACTTAAAGAGATGCAAGAGCAACTTCCCGATCGCGAAGAACTGCTTACCCTGTTGAGCTCTGCTCGTTACACTGGTTTGTTGCTAGATCTGAGTCGCTGGATCTTGTCTCGTGGCTGGCAACCATTCTTAGACGAAAAAGCACGTGAACAAATGGCACGTGGTATCGAATGGTTTTCGGTTAAGCAACTCGATCGCACATGGGCCGACTTGATGGAAGCTTTCCCGCCAGAGCGAGTGATGACTAGCCAAGCGTATATTGAACAGCAATATCGTTTGATGAGAAACCTATATTCTGGTGTTGGTTTCGCGAGTTTGTATGATGACGATGAACGAAACAGTTTCCGCTTGCCATGGGCCGATATGGTGCAAGGTATTGACGATTTGCTGGCACTTAAAACATTAGAGCCTTTGACTGAGAAGTTAGAAGGCGATGAGAAGGTTCAGCTAGAGCGTTGGTTAGCTCGTCAAGAGGTGTCTATTCTGCATGCGATGGAACAGACACGCCAAATAAGTGTAGAAGTTGAGCCGTATTGGCAAGACTGAGTTTCATAACAACATGAAATTGAAAATAGGGCTTCGGCCCTATTTTTTTGTTTGTTGTTCCAGCTTTTCTAGTCGTTCGAGAATTTTCTGTTGTTGCTCAATGATCTTCTCAAGGTGCTTCTCTTTGTTTTCAGCTCGTTGATTGTCATGGCGAGTTGGAGAGGTGATCAAAGAAGTAATCAACCCTGAAATCATACCAAAAACACCCACACCACAAATGATCACCAGAGAAGCGACTAACTTGCCTGAGCTCGTCACTGGATAATGATCGCCGTACCCCACGGTACTAATCGTTACGAAAGCCCACCATAAAGCATCTTGGCCAGTGGTAATGTTGGCATTGGGATCCTTGTGCTCTAGCAGCAGTATTGTTCCTGCACCTATGGTCAGGAGAATAACCAGCAGCAGAATAATCGAGGCGAGTGTCGTTTCTTTTCGATTGCGAAACAGCTCTCTGAAAACACGTTTTCCTGACCGAAGAACGAGAATCACGCGCAAGATCTGAAAAATGCGAGCGAATCGAAGTGGCTCGACCATAGGGATGCTTGCCAAGAAATCGATCCAGTGTACTTTTAGATATTCTTTCTTATTTTGTGATCTGAATAGATCAATAGTGAGCTGAAAAAGAAAAACGCTACAGATTATAAAGTCCAGGCCGATAAGAACTTGTTTCG
Organism: Vibrio sp. FF266; assembly: GCF_041439695.1. Lineage (NCBI taxonomy): Bacteria > Pseudomonadati > Pseudomonadota > Gammaproteobacteria > Vibrionales > Vibrionaceae > Vibrio > Vibrio sp. FF266. The sequence goes on along the minus strand of NZ_JBGOOO010000009.1, from coordinate 161,293 downwards.
ATTCTTTATCAATCGGTGCAAACAATAAGCCTGAGATCACAAATAACGCTAAGAAAGAGAGAATCAGTGATAATAAGCTCATCGGCTTAGTGGTGTCTTTGATACTATTTAACATTCATACGAGGCTCAAAATAAATCGCGAACTTTGACTGATATAGCCATCTCGCGGATATAGAAGCCATCAATATATAAGAGTTAATGGAGAACTGACAATGACTAAACTGTCATTCAAGCCGTGGGAAAGGATTATCTCGGACATCCGTCTCGTTCCAAAAATGATCATGCTGATGGTTTTCAGCACTATCTTGATTATTTCGAAGCAGCTATGGGACGCAAGTGCGTTTTACGATTCATTACTTGCAGTCACCAACAATGCACAAGTTGCACAGCAGCATTACGAGACTTACCTAGTTCAAGTGGCTTGGCAAACAGCCTTGATGATCATTGTGTTTGTGGTTCTTCTATTGGCGGCAGCGCGCGTTATGCTTCGCCAAACTCAATACCTCAATGACGCCATTAAAACGATGGCCGATAAGAACCTATCAGTGCCGATTGAAATGGACTGTAAAGATGAATACGGTGATGTGGCACGAGAACTCGAAAAAACTCGAGTCCAGTTGAATGACATGATCAAAACTCAGGTGGCCTCTTCTGATGAGTTGTTTGCCCTGACGGAAGTGATGACCATCAGCATGTCCGAAACCAAAGATTCAGCTCAGGAAGAATTTAACGAAATCGACCAACTAGCGACAGCAATGAGCGAGATGACGTCTACTGTGCAAACCGTGGCTGAGCACGCGCAAAGTGCTTCTTCTCTTACTGAGCAAGCATCAGGTCAAGCACTAACAGGTCAGAAGTTCGTTCAAGGTTCTGTTTCTAAGATGAGTGAGCTTTCTTCTGACATCGCAGCCTCTGCAGCAGCGGTAAACCAAGTAGAAGAGCGCGTAGACTCGATTGGCAGTGTGGTTGGTACTATCCAAGGCATTTCAGAGCAAACCAATCTATTGGCTTTGAACGCAGCGATTGAAGCCGCGCGTGCAGGTGAAGCGGGACGTGGTTTTGCGGTTGTTGCCGATGAGGTTCGTAACCTTGCGCAACGTACTCAGCAAGCGACAGTAGAAATTCAAGATATGATTAGCCATCTACAAAGCAGTGCTAACTCGGCAGTAGAGCTGATGGAAAAGAGTGTTGTTGAAGCCGCTGAAGGCGTAGACCTAGTGACTAACGCTGGTTCTGAGCTTGATGGCATCGTAAGTCAGGTAAACCAGATTAATGATATGAACTTCCAGATCGCGACTGCTGCGGGCCAACAAACTAGTGTCGCGGAAGAGATGAGTGTCAACCTGACCAATGTTCGTGAGCTTGTTGAAGCCTCCGTAGTGGTGGTGGGTGAGCTTCTCGAGACTTCTGAGATCATGGAAAGCAACGCACAAGAGCTAGACGGTAAGATTAAGCAGTTTAAGGTTTAATCCCCAGCTTTCGCTCTGAGCTCTAGTTTGTAAGATCTAAAGGTCTATTCCTAGAGGTTTGGCCACGGAGACTTGTTATTAGAGATAAAGGCTTTGCTTGATAAGTTCACTGATAAAACGCCCACATTGCTAATGTGGGCGTTTTTTATTGGCAGAACTTTGGTATAACTAATCATTAGTTTTTAGAACTCGTTATTGAAGAACCGAACCGACAAACCAATTGTTCGGTGCGCAGCTTACACAAGGAAGAAACATGCCATTGCCTTCTCTACTCGTCACTCATTCCCAGTCTGCTTTTGAGCAATTATTAGAGCATCAAAGTGACGCCATTAACATTTGGCCTGAGTCGCTGATTGCCGATCTCAAGCGTGTATTAGGCTTGAGCTGTTTTGTGGGTGATTGTTTACAGCGTGACTCGATTTTATCCAGCACCTTGCCAGAGGTGCTGAGATGCCAAGAGCGTGCGGAAGGGTATCGTAAGCGTTTGGCCGAGTTACTTTCAGGTTGTGTTGATGAAATGAGCGGTCAACGTGTACTGCGTCAATTCCGTAATCGTGAGATGACCTACATTGCTTGGCGTGACTTTATGGGCTCATGGGATCTAGAACAGAGCTTAAATCATTTGTCGATGCTAGCAGAGGCGATGATCTTCGAGACCTATCAATGGCAGTACGATATTTGTTGTAAAGAGTGGGGCACACCTTGTAACGAGCAAGGTGAAGCGCAGCCTATGTTGATCATAGGTATGGGCAAGTTAGGTGGCGGTGAGCTGAATTTCTCTTCCGATATCGATCTAATTTTTACTTACCCTGAGAATGGTGAAACCCAAGGAGCAAGAAGAAGTATCGCCAACGCGCAGTTCTTCACGCGTTTGGGGCAACGTATTATCAAGGCGCTTGATCAGCAAACCTTTGACGGATTCTGTTATCGAGTCGACATGCGCTTGCGTCCATTCGGGGAGAGCGGCCCTTTGGTCATGAGCTATGCTGCTCTTGAAGACTATTACCAAGAACAAGGCCGTGACTGGGAACGCTACGCAATGGTTAAGGCGCGTGTGATGGGCAGCGAAATGTACCCTGAATACCAAGAGCTCCGCCAGATGCTGCGTCCGTTTGTTTTTCGTCGTTATATTGATTTCAGTGCCATTCAATCTTTGCGTCGAATGAAGTCGATGATCAGTAGCGAAGTGCGACGTCGCGGCTTATCAAACAACATTAAGCTTGGCTCTGGTGGTATTCGTGAAGTCGAGTTTATTGCTCAAGTCTTTCAACTGATTCGTGGTGGACGTGAACCGAGCCTTCGTGGTCGAGGTTTGTTGGAGACGTTAAGTGCGATTGAATCTCTTCATTTATTAGAAGCAGAAGAGGTCGGTCACTTACGTGAGGCATACCTGTTTTTACGCCGCCTTGAGAACCTATTACAAGCGATGGCCGACAAGCAAACTCAAACATTACCTGATGGCGATTTCGAACAGTTGCAACTTGCTGTCGCCATGCAGTTTGCAGATTGGGACGGTTTGATTGATGCGACCCGTGCTCATATGGCGAATGTTCACACAGTATTCGAAGACCTAATTGGGGTTGATGAAGATGATGCTAACCCAATCGCGAGTCACTTTAGTGAGTTGTGGGATATGGCTCATAAGCAAGATGTGATTGAGCAGGTTCTAGAGCATGACATCGCGATTGCTAACCCGCAGCAAGCGGCGAAAACCATTATCCAATTCAAAGCTGATTTGGCTAAGAAAACCCTTGGCCCTCGTGGACGTGAAGTACTCAATCGATTAATGCCCAAAGTGTTTCAAGCGCTCTATACCGCCAAGGATGCTGAATTTGGTTTGTCTCGAGTGCTGCACCTGCTGCAAAAAATTGTTACGCGCACCACGTATCTTGAGCTATTGGATGAGCACCCCGCTGCCCTCACTCAACTCGTTCGCTTATGTACAGCGAGCCCGATGATTTCGGAGCAGCTTGGTCGTTATCCTATTCTTTTAGATGAACTTATCGACCCTCAACAACTCTATAATCCAGTACCATTAGAGTCCTACAAAACAGAGTTACGTGATTATCTTGCTCGTATTCCTGAAGATGATATGGAGCAGCAGATGGAAGGTCTGCGTCAGTTTAAGCAGACTTGTATTCTGAGAATTGCTGCCGCGGATATTGCGGGCGCTTTGCCTGTAATGAAGGTCAGTGATCACCTTACCTATTTAGCGGAAGCGATTGTTGAGGCGGGTATTAATCAAGCATGGCTGCAAGTGTCGGCTAAGTTCGGTGAGCCCACTCATGTGAAAGATCGAGAAGGGCGCGGTTTTGCGGTGGTTGGTTATGGCAAAGTTGGTGGCTGGGAGCTGGGTTACAACTCCGATCTTGATATTGTGTTCATGCACGATTGCCCAGTACACATCTATACTGATGGTAAGAAAGAGATCGACGGACGCCAGTTTTATCTGAGGTTGGCACAGCGCATTATTCATATTTTCTCGACCAGAACTGCTTCTGGTATTTTGTACGAGGTCGACACTCGCTTGCGCCCTTCAGGTGTCTCTGGTCTATTAGTGAGTCCAACCGATGCCTTTGATGAGTATCAGCATAATGACGCGTGGACTTGGGAGCACCAAGCTTTGACTCGCGCTCGTATGATTTATGGTGATGACTTATTGGCTTCGGCATTTAACAAGACTCGCCATGAGATTTTGTGTTTGACTCGAGATGAAGCTGTACTTAAAAAATCCGTTGTCGATATGCGTGAAAAAATGCGCGGGCACCTCGGAGGAAAAAAAGCCGATCGATTCATGCTAAAACAAGATGCGGGCGGTATTACTGATATTGAGTTCTTGGCGCAATATTTAGTACTTCGATACAGTAATGAAAAACCTAAGTTGACTCGTTGGTGTGACAATGTACGAATCTTTGAAAGTCTGTTGTCACAAGGGATCATGGACGAACAGCAAGGCATGGCATTAACTAATGCCTATACAACATTAAGAGATGAAATCCATCACCGAAACCTACTCAACCTTGATGCGGACGTGGCGATTGATAAATTTAAAATGGAAAGGGAACATGTTGTTCAGGCATGGAAGCAATGGATGGAAGCGTAACGGAACTATTTCTTAACGGTTACGTCATTATCATTTAGTGATCGCTTATCGACTTCTTAGCTGCTTATTAGCTACTAGAGTATCTATCGAGTTAGGCTTTCACTCATTTTTCTATGGTTTAGCCACTGTAATCAGTGTGCTAGACTCTAGCCAGATTCGATTTTTGGAGATCCACAATGAAACCAATTCTACCTGACTACAGCCAATCAGGCGTTCTTGTTGTCGGTGATGTAATGCTTGACCGTTACTGGTATGGCCCTACTGGCCGTATTTCACCAGAAGCACCTGTGCCCGTTGTTAAAGTAGAAAATAACGAAGAGCGCCCTGGTGGTGCTGCCAACGTAGCAATGAATATTGCCTCTCTTGGTGGTCATGCTCATATCGTTGGTTTAACTGGAAAAGATGAGCCAGCTGAGGTGTTGAAAAATACCTTGGGTGCATTAAAGGTTAAGTGTGATTTTGTTGAGTTGGACGATTACCCGACCATCACAAAATTGCGTGTCATGAGCCGTGGACAGCAATTGATCCGTCTTGATTTTGAAGACAAATTTGAGAACACGGATCCTGAGCTTGTTTTATCTCGCATGGAGCAAGCACTGCCTAATGTACGCTCGGTAATCTTATCTGATTATGCGAAAGGTGCTTTGGAGCATGTGCAGAGCTTTATTCAAAAAGCGCGCGCAGCGAACGTTCCGGTGTTTATCGATCCTAAAGGTGCAGATTTTGAACGCTACCGTGGTGCGACATTACTTACGCCAAACATGGCGGAGTTTGAGCTGGTTGCCGGTAAGGTTAAGTCTGAAGATGAAATGATCGAAAAAGGGCTCGCGTTAATCGAAGAGTTTGATTTTGAAGCCTTGTTAGTGACTCGCAGTGAGCATGGCATGACATTGCTCCGCAAAGGCGTAGAACCATTCCACTTACCGACTCAAGCAAAAGAAGTGTATGACGTTACTGGTGCTGGTGATACGGTTATTTCAGTATTAGCAGCTTCAGTTGCTGCAGGTAAGCCACTTGATGAAGCGTGTGCATTAGCAAACGCTGCAGCTGGCGTGGTAGTCGGCAAGCTAGGTACATCGACGTTGTCTACGATTGAGTTAGCGGAAGCGATTCATGGTAGCCAAGATACTGACTACGGTGTGATCTCTGAAGCTGCCCTAGTTGAAGCTGTGAAACGTGCTCGTGCGAAAGGTGAGAAAGTCGTTATGACTAATGGCTGCTTTGATATCCTGCATGCGGGACATGTCTCTTACATGAACCATGCTGCTGAGTTAGGTGATCGTTTGATCGTTGCTGTGAATACGGATGAATCAGTGAAACGCTTAAAAGGTCCAGGTCGTCCTGTGAACCCAACTGATCGTCGTATGGCGGTACTGGCTGGTTTAGGTGCGGTTGATTGGGTTGTTCCGTTTTCTGAAGATACACCGCAACGTTTGATCTCTGAAGTTCTTCCAAGCATTCTTGTGAAAGGTGGTGATTACAAACCTGAAGAGATTGCTGGTGGCGCGGAAGTGATTGCGGCTGGCGGTGAAGTTAAAGTACTTAACTTTGAAGATGGTTGCTCTACGACTGAAATCATTAAAGCGATTAAAGGTGGTCGAGGCTAACTCTTAGTCTTCTAACTTTCTTGTCTCAAGGCTTAACCTTTGGGTTAGGCTGAGAATTAGCTTTCAATAGATAATAAAAATGCCGCTCATTGAGCGGCATTTTTGTAACGGTAATCTAGTCACTTTATTAAATACTCTGGTGAGAGTATTTAACTAGGATTTAAGCATTACTTACTTGCGACTTTTAGACCTGCGTTTACATCAACAATGTCTTGTTCGCTTAGCGTACCAACAGCTTGACGAAGCTGAAGTACACTTAGGATGTAGTTGTAACGAGCATCTGAAAGGTTCTTGTTGGCATCGTATAGACGACGAGTTGAATCTAGTACGTCAACGATAGTACGAGTACCTACATCAAAACCTGCTTCTGTAGCTTCTAGAGCCGACTGAGCAGAAACAACAGACTGTTCGTAAGCGCGTAGCGCACCAATTGAAGCACTGATGTTGTTGTTGAATGCACGAACGTCTTTCACAACGCTACGGTAAGTCGCTTCAAGATCTTCACTTGCTGCAACGTAGTTGTATTCAGCCTGTTTAGTCAAAGAAGTTGTACTACCACCTGTGTATAGAGGCACAACTAAATTTAAGCCGACGTTTAGGTTATCTTGGTCGTAATCACTAGGGCTGCTTGATTGATCGGCAAGAGAGTAGCTACCGTCCAACGTTAGGCTAGGTAGATGACCTGAGCTTGCTAGCGTGATGTTATCTTTAGCGATGTCTTGATCAATACGTGATGCCAATAGCTTCAGGTTTTTCTCTTGAGCTTGCTCAACCAGTGCAACAGCAGATTCAGAAGACTTGCTTGCTGAGAAGCGGTCTGTATCTAAGATGTTTAGGTTAGAGTGCTCTTGACCTGTGATTTCACGTAGACCTTCGTAGTTATTAATCAGAGTGTTCTCTGCTAAAACTTCATCAGCCAAAACACCATCGTACTGAGCTTGCGCATCATGCACATCGGTGATGGCAGAAAGGCCAACTTCAAAGCGCTGCTTAGTTTGTTCCAGTTGACGAGCAACTGCGGCTTTTTCTGCACGAACAAACTCTAGGCTATCTTGAGCACGAAGTACTTCGAAGTAAGCGGTAGCAACACGAAGGATCAGAGCTTGTTGCTCTGCTGCGTATGAAGAATCAGCTTGGCGAGCTTTTTTCTCTGCTGTATCTAGCGTGATCCAAGAGGAGCGCTTGTACAGCTCCTGAGAAAAGTAAATTCCAGCTCCCCATTGATTGCTGTCATTATTTACATCACTTCGCTCACCACGGTTGATGTCGTAGTTAGCTCTCAAGTCAATTTGTGGTAGCAAATCACTACGGTTTGACGTTACTGCTTCAAAAGCGGCATCGCGCTGCGCTGCTGAACGAAGAAGTTGAGGATCGTTCTGTTTTGCTTGGTCGTAAACCTCAGCTAGCGTATCAGCGAAAGCTGACGAACTCAGGCTGCCAATTGCTGCACTGATAAATAGTGGAAGCAGTTTTTTCATTTTCCTATTCCTGCCTTTAATGGAATTTTCTTTAAAAGAGTTTAACCCAGTTTGGTGGTAATTTACTCGAAACTTTGCACTTTTTTACAGTTAACTGTCCACTTGTGCAATATTTATTTTTTAAAACTTAACTTTAATTATAAGTTTTATACTAAAAGTTGAACCTTATCCTTGGTAGTTAACTCGGACAATGAGTAAACTATAAGATCACTTAGTGAGGTATCAAATGCAACAGTATGACAATCAACGACATGAGTTTACTCCGCAAGATGTGGAAATAGTCTCAAAAGAGACGCTGTTTCGTGGTTTTTTCAAAATGGTTAAGTACACATTTAAACATAGACTGTTTGAGGGCGGCTGGAGCCAACCAATCGAGCGTGAGATGTTTGAGCGTGGACATGCTGCCGCTTTGCTACCTTATGATCCTGTACGTGACGAAGTCGTGATCGTCGAACAGATCCGTGTCGGTGCTCTAGAGCATGAGAACCCGTGGCAATACGAAATTGTTGCAGGGATTATTGATACCGACGAATCACCACAAGATGTTGCTTGTCGTGAGGCGATGGAAGAAGCGGGGGTCGACGTCGGATCTGTATTGCCTATTACTTCGTATTATCCTTCATCCGGAGGTTGCTCAGAAAAGCTCGACGTCTTTGTTGGTTGTGTTGACGCCACGACAGCAAAAGGGGTTCACGGATTGGATTACGAAGGTGAAGATATTCGAGTACAAGTGATGAGTCGCGAAGCCGCTTATCAATTAGTAAAAGACGGTGTGTTTGAAAATGGCGCCACGATAATCGCGCTGCAGTGGCTACAATTGAACTACCAAGAATTACAGTCAGAGTGGATAGATTAACGTCATGCCAAATATAGCAGTCAAAAAACCGTATCATGTCGATCTGGCTGAATTGATGCGAGTTTACGAGACTAACTATGCCAAACTTAATGCTCTGTTACCGGTTGAGCATGAGGTTGGTGACGTTCGCTGTTACCAAGCCGTTAATATGGTGTATCAATTGACAGTGAATGAGGTCACAAAATACACCACATTAATAGATATATGTCAGAGTGACGCGATGCCAGTGTTTCCTTTGCCAAAAATGTCTGTCAGGCTATATCACGACGCTCGAGTTGCAGAAGTGTGCGCTAGCGGGGATTTTTCGCGAGTCAAAGCAAAATATGACTATCCCAACACAAAACTTCTGCAAAAGGATGAGAAATTTCAATTGAACAAATTTCTTGGGGAATGGTTAACGTTTTGTTTAAAAACGGGTATCAGCCGAACTCCAGTTTCTTTTTAATTGAGCCTATTTAAAAACACTTTTAAAGTCTAAACAGTAACGTATCTGGATTTGTTATTTTGGAATTATCACACACTTCAAAATTTGATGAGAGCAGTATTAAGCTTGTACAGCTAACGGACACGCATTTATTTGCGCCGAGCAATGGCAGCTTATTAAGCATCAACACTCAAGATAGCTTTCGTGCTGTAGTCGATGCCATTGTTAGTCAGGGCTTTGACTATCAAGCGATTTTAGCAACCGGTGATATTTCTCAAGATCACAGTGCTGAGTCGTACCAAAAATTTGAGTCAGGAATTCAACCTTTGGATAAACCGTGTTACTGGTTGCCAGGGAATCATGACTTCAAACCGAATATGGGCAGTGTTTTACCATCACCACAAATACAGTGCGTTGAGCATGTCTTGCTAGGTAATAATTGGCAGATGGTGATGCTGGACTCGCAAGTGGTTGGCGTGCCTCACGGACGTCTCAGTGATCAACAGCTTGATCTACTAGAACAAAAGCTAACCGAATTTCCCGAACGTAATACCTTGGTTCTGCTGCACCACCATCCACTATTGGTTGGCAGTGCATGGCTGGATCAACATAATCTGAAAGATGCTGATCAATTTTGGGAAGTGGTTCAACAGCACACCAATGTGAAAGCCGTACTGTGTGGTCACGTTCATCAAGACATGAATCGAGATCATCATGGTGTACAAGTCATGGCAACACCGTCGACTTGTGTGCAATTCAAACCTAATTCAGATGACTTTGCGGTTGATACTTTGTCGCCTGGTTGGAGAGAGATTGAATTGCATCAAGATGGATCAGTAAGCACGCAAGTTCGCCGTTTACCTCATGGACAATTCTTACCTGATTTTGAAGCGGCAGGTTATTGATGTTTGATTCTGAACAGCAAGCCGCTAAGCCGCCACTGCTTCTCTATATTCACGGTTTTAACAGTTCATCACGTTCTCACAAAGCAACGGTGATGGCTGACTATTGCGCGGAGCATCGTCCTGATATCAAGGTGATGACACCTCAACTGCCGAGTTTTCCTCAGCAAGCGGCCATTTATTTGCAGCAATTGGTGGAGCAATATAAAGAGCAATATCAGATAGCGTTGGTAGGTAGTTCTTTGGGTGGCTATCTTTCAACATGGCTGAATACTCACTATGGCTTTAAAGCTGTGGTTGTGAACCCAGCCGTTAAGCCGTATGAGCTTCTTGCTGACTATTTAGGTGAACAAGTAAATCCATATACAGAAGAGCGATATGTTCTGGAAACAAAACATATCAATGAACTGAAGGCGTTAGAGGTTCCGGCTATCGCTCAGCCGAGTGACTTCTGGTTACTTCAGCAAACGGAAGACGAAGTTCTGGATTACCGACAAGCGGTAGAGAAGTACCAAGGTGCAGTACAGACAGTAGAAGAGGGGGGGGATCATAGCTTTGTCAATTTTGAACGCTATCCCCAGCAAATCATCACCTTTCTAAATCTTTAATCTGTTTCACCAATCAAGTAATTTTCTCTTGTTTGACTGTTATTTCATCTATCAGTGGTGAAATATCATAGTTTGATGCCTTAGTTTTTGAACTAGCTTGACATCATTACTCAGCTTCCAGACTATATTCCCCAATACTTCGCTCGTTCGCTCTACTATGACGGTTCATAGTAATGATTTCGCTTTAGTCAAACTAGAGCCAGCGAACTGACGCAAACTTTTTGAGTAAACTCCGTATTATGACTGAACAATATAATGCAAAAGACCTTGAGGTACTTGAAGGTCTCGACCCCGTGCGACATCGCCCGGGAATGTATACCGAGACAGAAAGACCAAACCACCTTGCCCAAGAAGTCATTGATAACTCGGTTGATGAAGCACTAGCGGGACACGCTAAGAAGATTAAAGTCGTGTTGCATGCTGACCAATCGTTAGAAGTGACGGATGATGGCCGTGGTATGCCTGTTGATATCCACCCTGAAAAAGGGATCTCAGGTGTTGAGCTGATTTTAACTAAGCTCCACTCTGGCGGTAAGTTCTCGAACAATAACTACAAGTTTTCAGGTGGTTTGCACGGGGTAGGTATCTCGGTGGTAAACGCGTTGTCAAAACGTGTTGAAGTGACGGTTCGCCGTGACGGTCAGGTACATGAAATTGCCCTTGAAGGTGGTCATGCCGTAACGGATCTTACTGTGACAGGTACTTGTGGTCATCGCAATACAGGTACGACGGTACATTTTTGGCCAGATCCAAAATATTTCGATAGCTCTAAATTTTCGACACTTCGTCTAATTAACAACCTACGTGCAAAAGCAGTTCTTTGCCCAGGTTTAGAAATTACCTTTGTCGACAAGGTTGGCGGTGAAGAACATAAATGGTTCTATGAAGATGGCCTAAAAGACTACCTTGCCGAAGGCGTGAAAGGTTACACCTTACTTCCTGAAGAACCGTATGTTGGCGAATTCGTAGCTGAAACAGAAATGGCAAACTGGGCGATCATTTGGCAGCCAGAAGGCGGTGATATGATCACCGAAAGTTACGTGAACTTAGTACCGACTAAACAAGGTGGTACACACGTAAACGGTCTTCGCCAAGGTCTGCTTGATGCAATGCGTGAGTTCTGTGAATTCCGCAACTTGCTACCACGTGGGGTTAAGCTAACGGGCGACGATATTTTCGATCGCTGTTCGTACGTACTCTCGGTGAAGATGCAAGATCCGCAGTTTGCTGGTCAAACAAAAGAGCGCTTGTCTTCTCGTCAAACCGCTGCGTTTGTTTCTGGTGTGGTAAAAGATGCGTTTAGCTTGTGGTTGAACGAAAAGCCACAATTGGCAGAACAGTTAGCAGAAGCTTGTATTGCGAATGCTCACCGCCGTATGCGCGCAAGCAAAAAGGTTGTGCGTAAGAAAATCGCGTCAGGCCCAGCACTGCCGGGTAAGCTAACGGACTGTTCGGTTCAAGACTTAAGCCGTACCGAAATCTTCTTCGTGGAAGGGGACTCGGCGGGTGGTTCTGCTAAACAAGCTCGTGATCGTGAGTTCCAAGCGGTGATGCCACTTCGAGGTAAGATCCTAAATACATGGGAAGTGTCAGCGGACCAAGTATTGGCTTCACAGGAAGTACATGATATTTCGGTTGCTCTGGGTATCGATCCCGATAACGATGACTTGTCAGGCCTGCGTTACGGTAAGATCTGTATCCTTGCCGATGCGGACTCGGATGGTCTTCATATCGCGACACTGCTATGTGCACTATTTACTCGCCATTTCCATGCATTGGTTGAAGCGGGTCATATCTATGTGGCAATGCCCCCTCTGTATCGTATCGATTGCGGTAAAGAAGTGTTCTACGCACTCGATGACGCAGAGAAAGACGGTGTGCTTGAGCGACTATCGCAGAAGAAAGCCAAGATCAACGTGCAACGATTCAAAGGTCTGGGTGAAATGAACCCACTTCAGTTGCGTGAAACCACCATGGATCCAAACACCCGTCGCCTTGTTCAATTAACGATTGATGACAACGAAGCGACCAACGAGATGATGGACATGCTGCTTGGTAAAAAACGTGCAGATGATCGCCGTACATGGCTACAGACTAACGGTGATATGGCCGAGGTATAATGGATGTCTAACGAAATTACATATGATGGCGTTGAACAGCTGCCAATGCGCAAGTTCACCGAAGATGCCTACTTAAATTACTCAATGTACGTGATCATGGATCGTGCATTACCGTATATCGGTGATGGCTTGAAGCCAGTACAGCGTCGTATTATCTACGCGATGTCTGAGCTGGGCTTATCAGCTGCATCGAAATACAAAAAATCAGCACGTACCGTTGGTGACGTATTAGGTAAGTATCACCCACACGGTGACTCTGCTTGTTACGAAGCGATGGTATTGATGGCGCAGCCTTTCTCCTACCGCTACCCATTGGTAGATGGTCAAGGTAACTGGGGTGCTCCGGACGACCCGAAATCGTTCGCTGCAATGCGTTATACCGAAGCGAAATTGTCTAAGTTTGCTGAGGTTCTGCTAGGTGAACTAGGTCAAGGCACCGTTGATTGGCAACCAAACTTTGATGGCACCATGAAAGAGCCTCAAATGTTGCCTGCACGTCTGCCTCACATCTTACTTAACGGTATTACTGGTATCGCGGTAGGTATGGCGACTGACATCCCGCCTCACAATGTCCGTGAAGTGGCGAACGCAGCGATTCACTTGATTGATACGCCGAAAGCTGAACTTCCAGATGTGATGGGTTTCATTCAAGGCCCTGATTACCCGACAGAGGCTGAGATTATTTCGCCGAAGTCGGACATCGAAAAGATCTACCGTACAGGACGTGGCAGTATCAAGATGCGCGCGGTTTGGCACAAGGAAGGCTCTGATATTGTTATCACGGCTTTACCTCATCAAGTGTCAGGTGCGAAATTACTTGAGCAAATTGCTAACCAGATGCGCGCTAAGAAGCTGCCAATGGTTGACGACTTGCGTGATGAATCGGATCACGAGAACCCAACTCGCATCGTTGTCGTTCCTCGTTCAAACCGTATCGACTGTGACCAATTGATGAGTCACCTATTCGCTTCGACGGATCTAGAGAAAAACTTCCGCGTTAACTTGAACATGATTGGTTTAGACAATCGTCCTCAAGTTAAAGGCCTAGTTCAAATTCTGAAAGAGTGGATTGAGTTCCGTCGCACGACCGTTCGCCGTCGTTTGCAGTACCGTTTAGATAAAGTACTAGCACGTTTGCACATTTTAGAAGGTTTGCTTGCTGCCTATCTTAATATCGATGAAGTGATTGAAATCATTCGTACAGAAGACGAACCATGTCCTGTATTGATGAGCCGTTTCAACATTTCTGAAATTCAAGCCAATGCGATTCTTGATATCAAACTTCGTAACTTAGCTAAGTTAGAAGAGTTTAAAATCCGAGCGGAACAAGAAGAGCTTGAAGCTGAACGCGAAAAGCTTGAAAAGCTACTCGGTTCAGAGCGTCGCTTGAATACGTTGATCAAGAAAGAAATCCAAGCAGATGCAGATAAATACGGCGATGATCGTCGTTCACCTCTGATTGAGCGTGCTGAAGCGAAAGCGCTAACAGAACGTGACTTAGTACCAAGCGAACCAATCACGGTTGTGTTGTCTGAGAAAGGTTGGATTCGTCATGCTAAAGGGCATGAAGTTGATGCTGAAGGCTTGAACTACAAATCTGGTGATAAGTTCTTAGCGAGTGCTAAGGGTAAGAGTAACCAACAAGCGGTGTTCCTTGGCAGTGATGGCCGAAGCTACTCCCTTGAATCTCATTCATTACCGTCGGCACGTAGCCAAGGTGAGCCAATTACAGGCCGCCTGAACGTCAGCCCTGGTACTTCGATTCGCCAAGTGGTGATGGGAGAGAATGAACAATTATGGTTAGTCGGTTCTGATGCAGGTTATGGCTTTGTTTGTAAGGGTAGCGATCTGCTGTCAAAGAACAAGAGCGGTAAAGCGTTAGTTAACTTGCCACAAGCTTCTGAAGTGATGTTGCCAAGCCCTATTGCAGATCTGGACAGTAACCAGATTCTGGCGATTACTAACCAAGGCCGTATGTTGTTGTTCCCTATTAAAGACCTACCTCAGCTGAGCAAAGGTAAAGGCAACAAGATCATCAACATCCCTTCTGCGAAAGCAAAAGAGCGAGAAGAGTTTGTATCGCATCTGATGGCTATTCCAGAGAATGCAACGCTGACTATTTACGCGGGCAAACGTAAACTTGGCTTGAAACCTGCGGATCTTGAAAACTTCCGTGGTGAGCGTGGTCGTCGTGGTGGTCTGCTCCCAAGAGGTTTGCAGCGTGTGACTCGTATCGATATCGATGAACCTAGTGACGCTTAGTTTTGATTGAGTTTATCATTAGCTTTGATTGATAAAAGAAAACCCAGCTTAAGAGCTGGGTTTTTTGTATCTATACTTTTTGTCTCTGTAATTGGCGGTTTGAGTTGCTCGCTATTAGCAATCAAACTAAATAAAGACTACAGGCGTGTGTCTTCGGTAATGGTGACCTTGAGTGTCTTGTTTTCACCTTTTCGCAATACACCAACATCAATGATAGTACCCGGGCGAAGGTCAGTAACTATGTCCATTACGCTCTGTCGTCCGCTAATTTGGGTGTTGTTGATGCTGATAATGATATCTTGTGCTTCAAAGCCGGCATCGGCTGCAGGGCCATCCGGGTCAATGCCTAAAACAACAATGCCACCGATGTTCTTAGTACCGAGCAAGCGTGATGTCACCGAATTGATGTCTTGTCCGTCGATACCAATATAACCACGAATGACACGACCATCGGCGATGATCTTCTCCATGATTTTATTAGCAAGTGAGTAGGGGATTGCAAATGAGATCCCGTAGGTTTCCATGTCGGTAGCTTGTTGGAAAGAAGCCGTGTTGATTCCGACGAGCTCACCTTGTGAGTTAACCAGTGCACCACCTGAGTTACCTTCATTGATTGCGGCATCAGTCTGGATAAAGGCTTGGTGACCATCTGCACTGATCGAAGAACGACCTGTTGCAGAGATAATGCCAAAGGTTGTCGTTTGCCCTAGGTTGTATGGGTTACCGATAGCCAGCACCACGTCGCCGACATTTGCTTTGTAATTCGGGTTCAGTGGAATAACAGGTAAGTTGTCACCGCTGACTCGGAGTATCGCAATATCGGTGCGTTTGTCTGAGCCGACAAGTTGTGCGGCAGCTACTCGTCCGTCTTGAAGTGCCACGACTATTTGGTCAGCTTGAGCAACAACATGGAAGTTGGTAATGATGTAGCCTTTTTCACTAACAATCACCCCTGAACCTAATCCTTGAGTTAGTAGCTTGTTGCGATCGCTTTCTGCGTATTTACGACTATAAATATTGACCACAGCGGGTGCAGCTCGTCGCACCGCTTGGTTAAATGAGACCTGAAGAGAGCCAATATTATCGACTTGAGGGTTCGTGACGTCTGCAACAATCGCCGGCCTTAAACTCGGGAATGCGAGAAGAATAAGCGCCGCTGAAACGAGTCCAAGGGAAATAGAACGAAATAGAAAGGACAGCATGTTTCCCTCTTCAACAAGTAAGGTATGAAGCATCCGTCAATGGATGACTGACTTGATTATCAGTGAAGCATAGCATTTTGATTGATCTAAAGAAAAGGGAGACTGAGTAAGTTTAAAGCAAACTTACTCAGTCTCCCTGTAATTACGCTGACGTATGGCTATCGAATAACTAGATAGATAGTCCTATCGTCTCGCTGGATATTAAGTGCCAATACGCCAGGTTGTTTTTCAAGAATCTTTCTAAATTCAGCAAGGTTCTTAACTGGTTGGCGGTTTACCCCGATGATGATGTCATCTTTAAGAAGCTGATAAGCTTCTGCTGGCGAACCTTGAGCGACACTTGATACCTTGACGCCTGTCGCTGAATCGCTGTCGGTTGTGTTGGTGAGCTCTGCACCGGCAAGTCCTTCATGGAGCTTTTCAGCTTGTGTCTTACTATTTGTGGATTCACCAAGCGTGACGTCAAAGGTCTTATTCTTACCGTCACGAACCACGCCTAACTCGATCTGTTTACCTGCACCTAAGGTGGCTACTTTGGCTCTTAACTCACTAAAAGTATCAATACGCTTACCGTTAATGGAGATAATGACATCGCCCGCTTTCAATCCGGCTTTGTCTGCAGCACTGTCGGGTACAATTTGGCTAACAAAAGCACCTTTGCTGGACTCATAACCAAGCGCTTCAGCCAATTCCGAGGTGACCTCTCCACCTTGGACACCAAGCATGCCACGTTTTACTTCACCGAAATCGAGAATCTGTTCAGTCAGGTTTGTCATCATATTGGATGGAATGGCAAAGCCGATACCGACATTGCCTCCGTTAGGTCCTAGGATGGCCGTGTTGATACCAATCAGTTCACCGTTAAGATTCACTAACGCACCTCCAGAGTTACCACTGTTAATCGCGGCATCGGTTTGAATGAAGTTTTCGAAGTTCTCTAGATTGAGACCGCTACGTCCTAACGCTGAAACGATACCGGATGTTACGGTTTGACCAAGCCCAAATGGGTTGCCGATAGCCACACTGAAATCGCCGACTCTCAATTTGTCGGAATCTGCGACTTTTATCTGGGTAAGGTTTTTGGCTGTTTCGAGTTTTAATAGCGCGATATCAGACATCTGGTCGCCGCCGATGAGTTCTGCATCGTATTCTCGACCATCATGCAGTTTTACTTTGATATTGTCGGCACCATTGATGACATGGTAATTGGTGACAATATGGCCTTTCTTGGCATCAATGATGACACCAGAGCCTAGCCCGCGAAATGGACGCTCTCGTGTTTGTTCTGGACCAAAAAAGAATTGAAATTGTTCAGGGATTTGCTGACGTTGTACCTGTTTGCCTTCTACGGCAATACTAACCACAGCGGGGGTTACTTGTTCAAGCATAGGAGCAAGGCTTGGTAATTGTTCATTACCCACACTTAATGGAAGTGCGGCTGTAGCTTGAATGGGGGTGATGATTGAACTTAAGCTTAAAGTCAGTACTGATAAAGCAAGCAAAGGTTTTTTCATCATAAACTCCTCTCTAGTTAAGGTCTTAACCCTCTTATACGTTTAATAAGTATGAGAAGTTTCAAATGACCTGAGTGAAAGTTATGACTCAAAAACCTTTGTAAAGTTCACAGAAGTGTTAAATGTTTACGATGCTTTTGCTGTAACGACATCTGGAGCATCCATGATTTCTTTCTTCTGCTCGGTAAATAAACCCGTTGCGCCATTAGCGTAATCTTTCGGTTGTTCTTCAAGCGTCGACTCTTTAACTGAAGACTTATCTTGTGGCTTATCCGAATGAGCAGCGGCTGTTTTCACAAATGGGTTGTCTTGCTCTGGCAGGTTAGGGAGTAGCTCTGAGCTTGTTTTTTCCATGTGTTGGTAAAGCTTTGTATAGTCCTTACCTAAGGTGTCCAACATTTCTGCTGATTTCGCAAAGTGGTCAGCTAGCTCTTGTCGCTGCTGTTCCAGGGCAAACTTTGCGCTATCTAATTCTTTCTGTACGTTCTTTTGTTTTTTGTATTCAGGTGTCATGAGACGAGAAATAGCGACCCCTAAAATAACTCCGACTAGTAAACCGGCAACGGCATACATCCAAGGCATAACAGCTCCTTATTATTGTTTTTTAACATGTTTGTTACTGCTTAGTTACACGTGATACAGCTCCATGGTACTATGAGAAAGCCGCAGTATAAAGAGAAATGCGTGTGCGCTAGTTAGCAGTTTGATGCTGCATTATTCACCGCATAGCGACATGTCTCATACTGTTTGGGCTCATTTTTATTTGCTGTCTGATATCGCTTTCATTGTGGAAATGTCGTCATGAATCCCATTAAAAAATACGAACAAGATATAAAAGAACATGGATTTCAAAGAGATCCAGCACAAGAGCAAGCCGTTAAATCTTTAGATGAACTCTTTCATCAATTCCAAGATTACATGAATGCCCCTATTCCTCAACTGACTCGATTCCAAAAGTTAATGGGCAAAAAGCCAGAACTGCCACTGCCACCAAAAGGCCTCTATTTTTGGGGCGGCGTCGGGCGCGGTAAAACCTATTTAATGGATACGTTCTACGATGCCTTGCCGACCACAAAAAAAATGCGCGTTCACTTTCACCGTTTTATGTATCGAGTCCATGATGAGCTAAGGGCGCTAGGTAATGTTAGCGACCCGTTGCCTTTAGTCGCAGATAAGTTGAAAGAAGAAGCGGATATTATCTGTTTTGATGAATTCTTTGTTTCAGACATTACCGATGCCATGATCTTAGGAACTTTGTTCCAAGAGTTATTCGCTCGAAACGTTATCTTGGTTGCGACCTCTAATATTCCACCTGCGGATCTGTATCGCAACGGGTTACAGCGAGCGCGTTTCTTACCCGCTATTAAGCTCATTCAAGATAACTGTCATATTCTTAATGTTGATAGCGGAATTGATTATCGTCTGAGAACCTTAGAGCAGGCTGAGATCTACCATTACCCACTGGATAGCCAAGCGAACATTAACCTCGAAACATATTACGCGCAGCTTGTTGGTGAAGATAAAGAGAAGCTTAAGCAGATAGAGGTTAATCACCGTCAATTAGATGTGGTCGAAGCGAGTGATGGTGTGCTGCATGGTACTTTTGCTCAGCTTTGTCAGTCGGCTCGTAGCCAGAACGATTATATTGAGTTGTCTCGGGTTTATCACACGGTTCTATTGGCTGATGTGTTGCAAATGGGCGCGACTTCCGATGACGCTGCTAGACGCTTTATTGCGTTAGTTGATGAGTTCTATGAGCGCAATGTGAAACTGATTATTTCAGCGGAAGTGGAGTTAGAAAAGCTATACACCCATGGTCAACTAGAGTTTGAGTTTAAACGTTGTCAGTCGCGTTTAATTGAAATGCAGAGCCATGAGTATTTGGCAAGAGAACACTTAAGTTAGCTTTGATTATCTCGAATAAGAAAGAGAATTAAAAAAATCGTGATTTTGTTCAAAAAGAGGTGATTTTTTCTTCGCTCTTCTCTATAATCCTGCGACCTACCGTTACTGCGGGCCTCTAGCGATGAGTAAAATCACGTTATGCCAAGAGTTTTCCAACACTCGAAGGGGTGATGAATGGTAACTCTTAGACAGTGGGAATACGCGAGTATTCCTTAAGTGTAAATTTTTTAAATAGGTAATTATTAGCATGAAAACTTTCGTTGCTAAACCAGAAACTGTAAAACGCGACTGGTATGTTGTAGACGCTGAAGGCAAAACTCTTGGCCGTCTAGCAAGTGAAATCGCTTCTCGCCTACGCGGCAAGCACAAAGCAGAATACACTCCTCACGTAGACACTGGTGATTACATCATCGTTGTTAACGCTGAGAAAGTTGCTGTAACTGGTAACAAAGCTAAGGGTAAGGTTTACTACCGTCACTCTGAGTTCCCAGGTGGTCTTAAAACTATCACTTTTGAAAAGCTAATTGCTAAGAAACCAGAAATGGTTCTTGAACTAGCAGTTAAAGGTATGCTTCCACGTGGTCCACTAGGCCGCGCGATGTACCGTAAGCTTAAAGTGTACGCTGGTACTGAGCACAACCATGTTGCTCAACAGCCACAAGTACTAGACATCTAAGGGGATTAAGACAATGGCAGAGAATCAATACTACGGCACTGGTCGTCGCAAAAGCTCAGCAGCTCGTGTTTTCATCAAACCAGGCTCTGGTGAGATCGTAATCAACAAGCGCAGCCTTGATGTTTACTTCGGTCGTCCAACTTCTCGTATGGTTGTTAAACAACCTCTTGAGCTAGTTGAACTAACTGAGAAACTTGACCTTTACATCACTGTTTCTGGTGGTGGTATTTCAGGTCAAGCTGGCGCAATCCGCCACGGTATCACTCGTGCTCTTATGGAATACGATGAAACTCTACGTCCTGCTCTACGTGCAGCTGGCTATGTTACGCGTGACGCTCGTTGCGTTGAACGTAAGAAAGTTGGTCTACGTAAAGCACGTCGTAAACCTCAATTCTCTAAGCGTTAATTTTTCTTTACGAAAAAGTACACGCTCCCAGTTTTTCGACTGGAATTGTGGTTCAAAGCTCGGCTATATGCCGGGCTTTTTGTTTTTATGCCCCCTCTAAACGCTTTCCCTCCCTCGTTTTATTTCCAAATTCTTATATTTTGAAAGCTTTTGTAACCCAATGTGCGCTTTGCCTCATGATTGTTACAAAAAGGTAGCTTTATCTTGTCAAAAAGTAGGGTTTTATTTATCATTTGCCGTCAATAAATAGAACTAAATACATATTTTGTTAGCCATGCTCTTTATTCGGAATTATTTCAATCCATAAGGAGCAAATGGGAGAATGTTTGGATGAGCAACGCGCCTTTAAATAACGGTCGCAGGCGTTTCTTAACCGCAACAACAGCCGTTGTTGGTGGTTTAGGAGCAGCTGCTGTAGCCGTGCCTTTTATTAAATCATGGAATCCGAGTGCCAAGGCGAAAGCTGCAGGCGCACCGGTGGAAGTGGAAGTCAGTAAGTTAGAGCCGGGACAAATGGTTCGTGTCGAGTGGCAAGGTAAGCCTGTATGGGTTGTACGCCGTGCTGAATCGGTGCTAGAGAATCTAAAAGCGATCGGTGGTCAACTTCGTGACCCTCAATCTGAAGCTGAACAACAACCAGAATACGCGCAGAACGAGTTTCGTTCAATTAAGCCGGAATTCTTCGTTGCTGTTGGTTTCTGTACGCACTTAGGTTGTTCTCCAACTTACCTGCCAGATTCTTTTGCAGAACAAGTTCAGGGTGTTAAGTCTGGTTTCTTCTGTCCTTGCCATGGTTCAAAGTTTGATATGGCAGGTCGAGTATTCCAAGGCGTACCTGCTCCATTGAATCTTGTTGTACCAAAGCATATGTATTTGAGTGACACTAAGATCATGATCGGTGTGGACGAGGGAGACGCGTAATGCAAGGATTGCTTGATTGGGTAGAGAAACGTCTACCCGCGATGAATGCTTACAAGAAGCATTTATCTGAATACCCAATGCCTAAGAACTTTAACTTTTGGTACCTTTTTGGTTCTTTAGCAATGTTAGTACTGGTTAACCAAATCCTTACGGGTATTTGGCTGACGATGAACTATGTACCGTCTGGTGAGGGTGCATTTGCTTCTGTTGAATACATCATGCGTGATGTGGAATACGGTTGGCTACTGCGTTACATGCACTCAACAGGTGCATCGGCATTCTTCGTTGTGATCTACCTGCATATGTTCCGTGGTCTAATCTACGGTTCTTACCAAAAGCCTCGTGAGTTACTTTGGATCTTCGGTATGTTGATCTTCTTAGTGCTTATGGCTGAGGCTTTCATGGGCTACCTACTACCATGGGGTCAAATGTCTTACTGGGGTGCTCAGGTAATCATTTCTCTGTTTGGTGCGATCCCTGTTATAGGTGATGACCTAACGCTTTGGATCCGTGGTGACTACATCATCTCTGGTGCAACGCTGAACCGTTTCTTCGCACTGCACGTTATTGCTCTGCCAATTGTACTTCTGCTGCTTATCGTACTTCACGTACTGGCGCTGCACGAAGTGGGTTCGAACAACCCAGACGGTATCGAAACTAAGCTTCCTAAAGGCACAATGGGCGACGACTACAAAACTCAGTTCCCATTCCACAAGGATTACACTAAGAAATACGACATCATTGACTCTATTCCTTTCCACCCATACGGGACGGTAAAAGATATGGTTGGTGTTGCTGGTTTCCTATTCTTGTTCTGTTACGTGCTGTTCTTTAACCCAGAAATGGGTGGGTACTTCCTTGAGCCGCCTAACTTTGAAGCTGCAAACCCGCTGAAAACACCTGAGCATATTGCTCCAGTTTGGTACTTCACGCCGTTCTACGCTGTACTTCGTGCTGTTCCAGATAAGCTGTTAGGTGTAGTTGCAATGGGCGCTTCAATTGTTGTGCTATTCCTACTGCCATGGTTCGACCGTTGTAAAGTGCGTTCTTACCGTTACCGTAGCAAACTGCATTTGATTAACATCATCCAATTCACAATAAGCTTTATTGCGCTTGGTGTACTTGGTGCGCTTCCAGCAACGCCTACATACACGCTATTAGCTCAAATCTTTAGCTTAGGTTACTTCATGTTCTTCGTTATGCTGTGGTTCTACAGTAAAAATGAAGCGACGAAACCATTACCAGAAAGGGTGACATTCAAATGAAAAAGTGGATTGTAATTTTATTTGCTATGTTGCCGTCACTAGCGATGGCAGCGGGTGCAGGCGTACCATTAGACAAAGCAAACAATGATTTAACAGACAAAGCTTCATTGCAAAATGGCGCTAAGATGTTCATGAACTACTGTTTCGCTTGTCACTCAACGCAGTACCAACGTTATGAACGTGTTGCGAATGATTTGGAGATTCCTTTAGACCTAATGAAGGAAAACCTGATCTTCGATCCTGAAGTGAAAATTGGTAGCTTGATTGTTAACGCTATGCCTTCTGAGCAAGCTGCTAGTTGGTTTGGTGCTCCACCACCAGATCTAACATTGGTTGCTCGTGTTCGTGGCGCAGATTGGCTATACACGTACCTTCGTACTTTCTATGAAGATCCGTCTCGTCCATTTGGTGTGAACAACCTGGTTTTCCCAAGTGTTGGTATGCCGCATGTTCTTGAAGAGCTACAAGGTATCCCAACGCCAATCTACGATACTCACATGGTCGATGGTGAGGAAGTTAAGGTTGTTGTTGGCACTGAAACGGATGGTTCTGGCGAATTAAGTGCTGGTGAGTATGACGAAGCAGTTCGTGACCTTGTTAACTTTTTGGTTTACTCGGGCGACCCTGTTCAACTTGAGCGTCATGCTATGGGTTGGTGGGTAATGGCCTTCTTAGTAATCTTCACTATCATCGTGATTTTGCTGAAGAAAGAGTATTGGCGTGATGTGCACTAATTGTGCTATAATACCGTGCTAATTCCCAAATTATGTTAATGTTCAATGGAGGCTTTAGGCCTCCATTGTTTTTATTTAAAGTGTACTGGAGGGCTCCATGGCTGTAGCTGCCAATAAACGTTCTGTAATGACTCTTTTCTCAAGTGCTTCTGATATGTATAGCCATCAGGTGCGCATTGTTCTTGCTGAAAAAGGCGTAAGTGTTGAAGTTGAGTTGGTTGATGAAAAAAATCTACCAGCAGAGCTTGTTGAACTGAACCCGTACAAATCAGTACCTACTCTTGTTGATCGTGAGCTTGCTCTATATGACTCTAAGATCATCATGGAATACCTAGATGAGCGTTTCCCTCATCCACCATTGATGCCTGTATACCCGGTTGCTCGTGGTAACAGTCGTCTAATGATGTACCGAATTGAGCGTAACTGGTATTCAGTTGCAGAGAAGATCGTTAAAGGCAACGCTGAAGAATCTGAAGCAGCTCGCGTGAAATTACGCAACGACCTATTAACTCTTGCTCCTATCTTCGCTGAGTATGAATACTTCATGAGCGAAGAGTTTAGCCTAATTGATTGTTACCTAGCTCCGCTACTATGGCGTTTACCTGAGCTTGGTATCGAACTGATTGGTCCTGGTTCTAAAGAACTTAAGATTTACATGAACCGCGTATTCGAACGTGATTCATTCCTAGCTTCTCTAACGGAAGCTGAGCGCGAGATGCGACTCGTTCGCTAAGCGTTTATGGATATTTCAAATATGACTCCACGCCGACCATACATGCTTCGTGCATTTTATGAATGGCTGGTTGATAACGAACTGACTCCACACTTGGTTGTTGAAGCAACATTGCCGGGTGTGAGAGTTCCAGACGAGTTTGTTCAAGATGGTCAGATCATTCTGAACATCGCGCCTCGTGCGGTTGGACAACTTGAACTGGGTAACGAAGCTGTGACGTTTAGTGCTCGCTTTAGTGGTCGTCCACACTCTGTGATCGTTCCGCTATACGCAGTACAAGCAATTTATGCTCGTGAGAATGGTGCTGGTACCATGTTTGAACCTGAAGAGGCTTACATGGAAGCGTTTGAAGAAGGAATTGAAGAAAGTCCTTTTGAAGAACCAGAAAAAGGCCCATCTTTGAGTGTTGCAACAGCAGACGTAGATGCTGAAGAGTCTGACTCAGAACCTGAGCCATCTCGTCCAGCGAAAGGTCGCCCAAGCCTTCGTGTTATCAAATAGCGTTATTTTTTAAATAACTCCAAATACAAAAAAAGCAGCGATTTATCGCTGCTTTTTCTTTTTGTGCTAACTGATTTTTAGTTGCTAGACTCATTTCGTTAGGCTTTACCAGCCAACCAACCAACCAGCTAATAAGCAGCTAAGTTGGCTAAGTAAATTCAGAGGGCGTTAGTTTACCGAATTGTCATCTTCACCATATTCAAACGCTCGAATCACCTGCTTCACACCAGAGATATTACGCGCAACTTCTGTCGCGATATCAGCGTGTTCTCGAGAAACTAATCCAAGCAGAAATACTTCTGAATCTTCAGTAATGACTTTGACTTTGATACCGTTAAGCTCAGACTTGGCAAGTAGGGCAGACTTCACTTTAGTGGTAATCCAACTGTCTTTGCTGATAGCACTAACAGACAGTGGCTCTTTCACTCGGATCTGGTTGTGTATACTTTCAACCCCCGTTACTGCTTTAGCTTGGCTTTCAAAAGCACGACGTTCAGCATCTGTCGTTGCTTGCCCCATCAGAACTACTGAACCACGGTAAGAGCTTGCTGTGATACTGACATTGCCGCGAAATGGCGGTTTATTAGTCATAGCTGCAACTTCAAATTCGATATTATTGTCGCTCCAAATCTCTTTGGTGGTTCGTGTATCGGTGACTAGATTTGCAGTAGTTGCTGCACCAGCAATGAAAAGACCAGCACAACCAGATAACGACAGTGTAAGTAGCGAAACACTAATCAGCTTAAGCAGCTTCATAGAAGTTAATGATTTCATCGTGATGCTCCGTATATCACTCTTCGTGAGCTGGGAAGAGTACTTGATCGATTAGGTCACATAAGCAGTGTAGTGTCACCATGTGTACTTCGTGGATACGTGCTGTACGGTGTGAGGGAATACGAATTTCTACATCGTGCTCACCAAGCAGGCCAGCCATTTCACCACCATCTTTACCAGTAAAGGCGATGATTGTCATATCACGTGTTACCGCAGCTTCCATTGCTTTGATGATATTTTTACTGTTACCACTAGTAGATATAGCCAGTAAAATATCGCCAGTTTGACCAAACGCGCGCACTTGCTTAGAGAAGATCTCTTCGTAGTGGTAGTCGTTTGCCACCGCCGTTAGTGTGGTGTTATCAGCAGTGAGAGCCATTGCTGGAAGGCTAGGACGCTCGGTTTCAAAGCGATTAAGTAGGCAAGAGACAAATTGCTGAGCATTCGATGCCGAACCACCGTTACCACAACAAAGAATCTTGTTTCCGTTAAGCAGGGTTGCAACCATTGCTTGAGCGGCATGCGTGATTGCGTCTGGCAGAGCTTCTGCCGCCGCAATTTGGATTTGAATACTTTCTGTAAAACTTTCTTTGATGCTGTCTAGCATGTTTATCCTTGGGTAATCGCGTTTTGAATCCAGTCGATAGTGTCATTCGGCCCTTCGATGGCAATGATATCAAACCTGTAATCTGTAGAGTGTACCGACAAGCCTTGCTGCATAAGCCAAACATTGGCTGTTTTGAGTAGCTTTTGTGACTTTTTGGCTGTCACCATTTCAGCGGCATGTCCGTAGCGTGTTTGCTTGCGGTATTTTACCTCAGTAAACACAACCGTATTGTTATGGCGCATTATAAGATCAATCTCGCCACACTTTGCTATGAAGTTTTGTTCAATTAACGATAAACCGTGGCGAACTAAATAATTCTTTGCCACGGTCTCGTATTTATCACCCACTTGTTTGTGGGTGATTGTTGGCTTGGATAGGAACTTACGGCTAAAAAGCCCCATGCTCTGCCCAGCTGATTTCACGTTGAACAACACAGTTGTTGTCGATGGTTAATACGCCGGTTTCACCTGTAATGCTGTAATCTTGTACGGCTTTCATCTGTGGTAGTGCATCCATTAGATAGTATGCATCCATTCCTAGAGCTTGTAGACGCTTTTGGCTGTTCGAGTGTGAAGGCCATAGGTCATTAAGCGCTTTGTTAAGCTCGTTTTTGTTCTCGACCAATAGCGGGATATCGCTGTAGAAGACACCCGTTAGGTCTTCATATTGCTTGTCACCGCTGTTGCTGCGTGAATTTGAAAACAGTGCAGGTTGGCTAGCATCAGGGTTAATTGCAACTTCAATGAAGGGTTTGATGAGTGTTAGCTCTGAGTTCTTAGCGACAATGTAGACAGAATCGATATCACGACGACTGCGTGGCTCTGTTTCTAGGTCTAAGTTAAGTAGCCCATCCATTTGAGCGATACGTTGTTGGCTCTCTTGTAAACCGAAAATCTGATTCACATTACGCTGCAGTTGGCGTTTGTCAGAGAAGAAGCTGATTGCAACGTCGTTGTTGCTGTATTTCTGCCACTCTTCGTTAAATGCTTGCTTAACGCGGTCACCTAAGCGTCCTTTGGGTGCAAGAATAAGTGGGTACTTATAGCCTTGTGCAAAAAGGTGTTTCGCAGCCTGAGCGACTTCTTGTTCTGGCGATAAAGCGAGATAACAAATATTAGTATCTGGTTCTAGCTGAGTTGGAATATTAAGAGCTAATGCTGGAATCGAGTTTTCGTGGTTTTTCTGCGCTTGTTGAAGCTTAGTGATATTGCTCTTAATCAGAGGGCCAACGATGAAATCAACGTTATTCTCTTCCAGTTTCGCTTTAATTTCAGCGGCACTTTGTACGTTGGTATCCATTACGGTCAACGTTGCATCTTCTTCACGCTCTTTGTCATTCATCATCGCAAAGATGAAACCATCACGCACAAGTTGTGCTTGCTTACCGTACTTACCTGTTAGCGGCAGCAGTAGCGCAGTGCTGGTTGGTTTGCTGATTTCTAACGCTAATATGTCGGTGATCGCTTGAGGTGTGTAAGTAGCCGCAGGGTGCTGAGGATTCTCTGCCAACCAATCAGTCAGGGTTTCCTGTAGGTTTGGAAGGTTCGAATTCAGCGTCTTCATGTAGATAGCCAGTTGCAACCAACCTGAAAGCACATCTTCTGTCGGCGATGTTTTCAGTTCTAGAATCTCGTATTGAGAGTAGCTATTCAGGTTCTGCCAAATACGGTCGGCCGTTTGCTGTTGGCTTTCGTCGCTAGCGTCCAGATATTCAGAATAAAGGACTAACTCACGGCTCGCTTCGAAATACTCATTCTGTATTTCAGAAATGTTGGCGCGTAGCTCGTGATAATCTTTCCATTGCTCGTTCGGAAGCTTCCACCAAGGTTGAAAGTTCAGTTGGCTGTACGCTTGCTGTGGTTGCGAGTTATTCACCAGCAGTTGAGCGCGAGCTAGTTGCCATTCTGCTTGTTGAACTTCACTCAGCTCTTGTTTGGCTAAGCGTTTGATCAGCAGAGTCGCTTGATCGGTTTTTCCAGCTTGCACAGAAGCCTTAAGCGCCATGATTAACCAGTCGTTTTGTAGACTTCCTTTGCTACTATCCGCCTGCATCATGTAACTTTCAGTTGATTGCGCTGGATCTAGTGTAATATCAACACGCGTTGGTGCTTGAGGACCTGAAGAACAAGCCGCCAATGTAATTGCTAATGCAATTGGAGTGAGTAAGCGTGGTACACTGAGTCTCTTATGGTTCATCGTTGCCATGAGTTCTTTAAATTCCGTATAAATTTGTATCTATATTAATCGTTGAAGTGATGGTAAACAAATGACAGATAACAAAACCTTGCTCACAGAGAGCCCAACTCTCTATATTGTGCCAACCCCAATCGGAAATTTGGGAGATATCACTCAAAGAGCAATTGAAATTTTATCAAGTGTCGATGTTATTGCAGCCGAAGACACACGCCACACGGGTAAGCTGCTTGCTCACTTCAATATATCAACCAGAACGTTCGCTTTACATGATCATAATGAACAAACTAAAGCACAAGTTCTAGTCGAAAGGTTATTAGAAGGTCAGTCTATCGCATTAGTCTCTGATGCGGGTACTCCTTTAATCAGTGATCCAGGTTACCATCTTGTCTCACAATGTCGTCAAGCGGGTGTGAGAGTTGTGCCACTTCCTGGTGCTTGTGCTGTGATTACCGCACTAAGTGCGTCTGGTTTGCCGTCTGATCGTTTCAGCTTTGAAGGTTTCTTACCGCCAAAGAGCAAAGGTCGTAAAGACAAGTTCTTAGAGATAGCAAAAGCAGAACGCACGTGTATCTTCTACGAATCTCCGCACCGTATTACTGATTCTCTACAAGACATGCTAGAGATCTTAGGCCCTGACCGTGAGGTTGTGTTGGCGCGTGAGCTAACCAAAACCTTCGAAACCATCCAAGGTCTGCCACTTGGTGAACTTATTGAGTGGATTGAAGAAGACGCAAACCGTAAACGCGGTGAGATGGTATTGCTAATTCACGGTCACCGTGAAGAAGCGAGCACAGAGTTGCCAGACGAAGCGACTCGCACGCTGGGTATTCTAACCAAAGAACTGCCACTTAAAAAAGCAGCAGCGATGACGGCAGAAATCTACAATCTGAAAAAGAACGCTTTATACAAATGGGGCCTAGAGCATCTAGACAACTAGATACCTTTTAATAGAGTAGCTAACCTGTATTGAAAAGCTTGTGAGGAGTGATGGTAATACCGTCGCTCCTTTTTTTGCGCTTGGATTGTGTGAAATTCGTGCACTTGCTTAATGGTTTGCAGCATATTTGTGATCTCGCTAGACACTGCACACTAATCTCTATACAATCCGCCCTCGGAGTTGAACGGGTAATCGCTGCTTTGCTGATGTCCTTCGGGAGACTGACGTTGAGGTCCTTCGGGAAACTGACGTTGAAGTCCTTCGGGAGACTGGTAGAGGGGAGGAACGTCCGGGCTCCATAGAGCAGGGTGCCAGATAACGTCTGGGGGGCGCGAGCCCACGACAAGTGCAGCAGAGAGAAGACCGCCGATGGCCTCATTTCTTCGGAAGAGGCACAGGTAAGGCTGAAAGGGTGCGGTAAGAGCGCACCGTGCGACTGGTAACAGTTCGTAGCAAGGTAAACTCCACCCGGAGCAAGATCAAATAGGCCCTCGCATTGCGCTGCTCGCGTATGGGGGCGGGTAGATTGCTTGAGCCTGTGAGCGATTGCAGGCCTAGACGAATGGTTACCGCCGCGCAAGCGGAACAGAACCCGGCGTATGTGTCAACTCCACCTATATAAAGAACCCATCATTACTTAACGGTAGTGATGGGTTTTTTGCTTTATATTGACGTTAATTATTTAGATTTCCTTAGAATCCATCATCTTGATATGAGCTTGGGTCAAAAATTCCCAAAGCCTATACACAATATGGTGGAGATACGGCGTGAAATCAGTAAACTAAAACGTTAATAGAACATATTATTGCCGAACTAATGGCTCAATCCATTCACTGAGAAGACTATGACAGAAGCATTCAAACATATTTCAGTATTGCTTAACGAATCTATTGACGGACTTGCGATCAAACCTGACGGTACCTATATCGATGGTACTTTTGGCCGTGGTGGTCACAGCCGTACAATCCTGTCTAAACTGGGCGAGAATGGAAGACTCTTTAGTATCGACCGCGATCCACAAGCGATTGCCGAAGCACAAAAGATTGATGACCCTCGTTTTACGATTATTCACGGCCCGTTCTCAGGTATGGCTGAATATGCAGAGCGTTATGACTTAGTCGGTCAAGTGGATGGCGTATTGCTGGATTTAGGTGTCTCTTCACCACAGCTGGATGATGCTGAACGTGGCTTTAGCTTTATGAAAGATGGCCCGCTTGATATGCGTATGGATCCAACAACCGGCATTCCTGTTTCTCAGTGGTTGGTTGAAGCTGATCTTGATGACATCACATGGGTTATTCGTGAGTTCGGTGAAGACAAACACGCTCGTCGTATCGCGAAAGGCATCATTGCTTATCAAGAGAATGAAGAGAACGAACCGCTAACGCGCACTGGTCAACTGGCTAAGCTTATCTCTGATGTCGCTCCAAAAAGCTTCAAAGAGAAAAAACACCCAGCAACACGTGCTTTCCAAGCATTCCGTATCTACATTAACAGTGAACTAGAAGAGATCGATACCGCACTGAAAGGCGCGGCAAGCATCCTTGCTCCTCAAGGTCGTATCTCTGTTATCAGTTTCCACTCGCTTGAAGACCGTATGGTGAAGCGCTTTATACGTAAAGAGAGCCAAGGACCGCAAGTACCACATGGCCTGCCACTAACTGAAGAGCAGATCAAAGCGCTAGGCAGTGCCGATCTGAAACCAATTGGTAAAGCAATCAAGCCTTCTAAAGATGAAGTGGATGAGAATACTCGTTCGCGTAGTTCAGTACTACGAATCGCAGAAAAGCTATAGTCAATGAAGACCTCCAAACCCAACTTAGCCAAGATAATCTTTTTTGATTTGCTCTCCGTGGGTAAAGTCCCATTGGGGCTTCTTATCTGCATCTTTGCGAGTGCGATGGGGGTCGTTCTTACGACACATGTATCACGTCAGGCGATTACGCAAAAAGACATGGCATTGGTGGAGCGGGAACAACTTGATGATGAGTGGCGAAATTTAATGCTTGAAGAGACGGCGCTAGCAGAACACAGCCGCGTTCAAGCATCGGCAAAAAGAGAGCTAGACATGAAACGTCCAGACTCCGACAAAGAAGTTGTGATCACACTGAAATGACCGGTAAAAAGGAAAAAACACCCGCAAAAACCGTTAATGAATCAACGAAAGAGCGAGTGAAGAGCGAAAAGGATTCGGATCCAATTCTTATTAAATGGCGTTTCAACGTTGTTATTGCTTTCGTGTTTCTAGCCTTTGCTGCACTCGTTGGCCGTGTGGCTTACATCCAAATCATTGAACCCGATAACTTAATTCGTCAGGGCGATCTTCGCTCAGTGCGTGTTAAGGCTATTCCTTCTGCTCGCGGTATTATCTCTGACCGCAATGGCGAGCCGCTTGCTGTGAGTGTTCCCGTTGAGGCTGTATGGGCCGACCCAAAAACGATTTTCGATAAAAATGGTATGGCCCAGATTGATCGTTGGTATGCGTTAGCCGATGTACTTGGCCTACAGCGACAATCGATGATCGATAAGATCTCTAGCAATAAATCCCGTCGATTTATTTATCTACAAAGACAAGTTAGCCCTGCGATGGCTAAGTATATCCGTGAACTTAAGCTGGTGGGTGTGGGCCTAAAAGCGGAATCTCGACGTTACTACCCTGCAGGTGAAGTCAGTGCACACCTTATCGGTGTGACCGGAATTGATGGGCACGGCCTGGAAGGGGTTGAACGCAGTTACGATAAATGGCTTACGGGCGAAGCAGGCAAGCGAACGATTCGTAAAGACCGCTACGGACGCGTTGTCGAAAACATTGCGTTAGAAGAACGCGAAGAAGGCAAACCACTAGAACTCACCATCGATCAACGATTGCAGGCGATAGCCTATCGAGCGATTAAGCAAGCGGTGGCCGATCATAAAGCGACCTCAGGCTCTGCAGTATTACTCGATGTGAAAACGGGCGCTGTGTTAGCCATGGTCAATGCACCGTCTTACAACCCGAACAACCGCTCTGATTTACAAAGCTTTAAAATGCGAAACCGCGTGCTGACCGATGCTATGGAGCCCGGCTCAACAGTGAAACCTTTTGTGGTGCTCGCCGCATTAGAAAATGGTACAGCTGATGCGAAATCTATTATTGATACGGGTAATGGCATCATGCAAATTGGAGGTAGCCGAGTACGTGATACCTCTAAAGTGGGCAAGGCTGATTTAGCCTTGATCCTTAAAAAATCAAGTAACATCGGCGTTGCGAAATTAGCGCTTGATATGCCGCTTGAAGCGTTACTTGGTATGTACAGTTCGGTTGGTTTAGGCGAAATGTCTGGGCTAAATCTCGTGGGTGAAACGAGTGGTATTTTTCCTAACCGTCGCCGTTGGTCCAAGTTCGAAATCGCGACGCTATCCTTTGGTTATGGCTTATCTGTGACCCCGCTTCAGTTGGCTCATGCTTACGCAACGTTAGCCAACAAAGGCATGTATGAACCGATTCATATCATTAAAAGCAACGACCAAGGTTTCTCAAAGCAGATCATCAAACGTGAAAATGCAGAGATGGTATTGCAAATGTTAGAAGGCGTGACTCAAAAGGGCGGAACTGCAACCAGAGCCGCTGTTCCGGGTTATCGAGTTGCGGCAAAAACGGGTACATCTCGTAAAGCTGCTGCGGGTGGCTATAGTGATGAGTATATTGCTATAACGTCGGGTTTTGCTCCAGTCAGCGATCCAAGAGTAGCTCTGGTTGTCGTAGTCAATGAGCCGCAAGGTGACCTTTACTATGGTGGTTCAGTTGCTGCCCCCGTTTTTTCTGAAATCATGAAGGGTGCACTGCAAATACTCAATGTCCCTGCTGATGAAAACAAGTTTCAAGAATAGAGCCAATCAGGATTCAATATGAGTAATAGCCTCACGCTGTCATCTTTACTTTCTCCTTGGGGGGACTTTAGTTCACTTGAGCTAGATGCGATTGCTGTTGAGCAATTGGAGTTGGATAGCCGTGCAATCAAGGAAGGCGATATTTTTGTTGCCATTGTTGGACATGCCATTGATGGTCGTCGCTTTATCGACAAAGCCGTCGCTCAAGGTGCGAAAGCTGTCGTTGCACAAGCGAGTGATGACAAAGCTCATGGCTTGGTTGAGTGGTTAAATGCTGTTCCTGTTGTTTATGTATCTGAGCTAAATTCAATTCTCTCTGAACTGGCTGGCCGAGTTTATTCTTCTCAAGCGACTAAGTTGATTGGTGTGACCGGCACCAATGGCAAAACCACCATCACCCAATTGATTGCTCAGTGGCTTGATTTGGTCGGCCAGCGTTCGGCGGTAATGGGCACCACGGGTAATGGCTTCTTAGATAACCTAAAAACAGCGGCTAATACCACAGGCAGCGCGATTGAAATACAACGCACACTGAGCGAGTTGGCTGAGGAAAGTGCAGTTTATACCGCGATGGAAATCTCTTCTCATGGTTTGGTCCAAGGCCGAGTAAAAGCGTTGGATTTTGAGGTTGGTGTGTTCACTAACCTGAGTCGTGATCACCTTGATTACCACGGCACGATGGAAGAGTACGCATTGGCTAAGAAAAGCCTGTTTACTCAACACAAATGCAAACATGCAGTGATCAATGTGGATGATGAAGTCGGCAAAGCGTGGATGGCAGATTTGTCCAATGCAATAGCTGTTTCATTGCTTCCGTTGTCTGATTACCAACAGTCGGTGTGGGCATCTGATGTCGCCTATGCAGAAACTGGGATTAAGCTCTCTTTCGATGGTAGCTGGGGGCAAGGTGATCTTTCGGTTCCATTGATTGGTCAGTTCAACGCATCAAACGTACTGGTTGCTTTCGCGACTTTGCTTTCATTGGGTATCGACAAGCAAACCTTGGTCGACACCGCGTCTCAGCTTCAACCTGTTATTGGTCGTATGGAACTGTTTCAAGTTCCGAGCAAAGCAAAAGTCGTTGTCGATTACGCGCATACGCCCGATGCGCTAGAAAAAGCATTGGCAGCATTGCGTGTACACTGCTCTGGAAAGCTGTGGGCTATCTTCGGTTGTGGTGGCGATCGCGACACTGGTAAGCGCCCAATGATGGCAGTTACAGCAGAGCAGTTTGCCGACAAAATTATTATTTCAGATGACAACCCTCGCAGCGAAGAGCCTGCACTGATTGTTAAAGACATGCTAGCTGGTTTAAGCGAACCTGAATCTGCATTCGTCGAGCACGACCGCTATCAAGCGGTTAAGTTTGCCCTAGAACAGGCTGGCAGTAATGACATTATTCTTTTGGCTGGTAAAGGCCATGAGGATTACCAAGTATTGAAAGACGAAACGATCCATTACTCAGATCGAGAGTCTGCGCTACAACTTTTAGGTATTTCATAATGATTGATGTATCACTCGAGCAGATTTGTTCAGCGGTGAGCGGTCAGCTGATTGAGGCTGGCAAGTCGAGCAATAGTGTTATTAATGCGGTTTCTACTGACACTCGAACCGTTGAAGAGGGCGCACTGTTTGTTGCTCTTGTTGGCGAGCGTTTTGATGCGCATGACTTTTGTCATCAAGCGGTAGAAGCTAATGCGAGCGCGTTGTTAGTCGAACGAAAACTTGACCTAAATATTACTCAGGTGGTTGTTGAAGACACTAAACTTGCTTTAGGTCAGCTAAGTGCTTGGATCCACAAACAGTGTGACGTGCCAACCATGGCGATTACAGGCAGTTGTGGTAAAACGACGGTTAAAGAGATGGTGGCAAGCATTCTGCAGCAACGTGGCAAGGTGTTGTTTACCGCAGGTAACTTCAATAATGATATTGGAGTGCCATTAACCTTGCTGCGCAGTGAAGCAAATGACGACTATGCCGTGATAGAACTGGGCGCGAACCACATTGGTGAAATTGCCTATACCACGCAGCTTGTGAAACCACAGGTGGCGTTAGTTAATAACGTAGCTGCAGCGCACTTAGAAGGCTTTGGGTCTATCAATGGTGTGAAACAAGCGAAAGGTGAAATCTTTCAGGGGCTTGCTGCTGATGATACTGCTATTGTTAATCTAGAGAGCAACGGTGGTGACTTTTGGAATGACGTGCTTGCAGATAAAAGCGTGCTGACATTTTCAGAAAGCGACAGCAAGGCGGATTATTTTGCTAAGAATATTCTCATTAATGAGCAAGGTGAAGCGTGCTTTGATATGCAGACACCGCAAGGGTCCATATTTGTTGAGCTTGGTATCATCGGTCAACATAACGTAGCGAATGCATTAGCTGCTGCAGCGTTGAGCATCCAATTTGGAGCCTCGCTTGATGAGGTGAAAAATGGTTTAGCGAATCTGATCTCTGTCAAAGGGCGAGTTGAGGTTCAACAATTAAGTCAGAATATCAAACTCATAGATGACAGTTACAACGCCAGCGTGCCAGCAATGAAGGCGGCAGCGAAGCTACTCTCGAGCTTCAAAGGTCAGCGTTGGTTAATTTTAGGTAATATGGCTGAATTAGGCGATGAAAGCCTTGCACTTCACCGTCAAGTCGGTGAATATGCTGCCCCATTCGCTTTTGAGCATGTACTTACTTACGGTGATGATACCAAGGTGATTAGTGAGGTCTGTAATGGTACCCACTTTACAACGCATCAAGCGATGATCGCGCACATAGAGCAGCACCTAAGCTTGCCAGAAAGCGTGTCACATACCTTATTGGTAAAAGGCGCGAATAGTGCAGGAATGAGTAAAATAGCCGCTGCTTTAAAGGAGAACTTTTCATGATAATTTGGCTTGCAGAGCTACTACAGCCACACTTTTCTTTTTTCCGTTTGTTCGAATACTTATCGTTTCGTGCAATCGCGAGTATTTTGACGGCGTTATGTCTGTCACTGTGGATGGGACCTCGTTTAATTGAGCGTCTGCAAATGCTACAAATTGGCCAAGTTGTTCGTAATGACGGCCCTGAATCTCATTTCAGCAAACGTGGCACGCCAACCATGGGCGGTGTGATGATCCTTGCTGCGATCATTATTACGGTATTGATGTGGGCTGATCTCTCGAATCCTTATGTTTGGGCTGTATTAGTTGTACTTGCTGGTTATGGCGCGGTTGGCTTTGTTGATGACTACCGTAAAGTCGTTCGTAAGAACACCGATGGTTTGATCGCTCGCTGGAAGTACTTCTGGCAATCAGCAATTGCGTTAGTCGTGGCGTTTGCTCTGTATGCTCACGGGCACGATACTGCAGCAACTCAATTGGTTGTTCCTTTCTTTAAAGATGTGATGCCACAACTTGGTTTACTGTATATCGTACCAACTTACTTTGTTATTGTGGGAACCAGTAACGCGGTAAACCTAACAGACGGCCTAGACGGCTTGGCCATTATGCCAACGGTTATGGTTGCGGCTGGTTTTGCTGTAATTGCTTGGGCGACCGGTAACGTTAACTTTGCGTCATACTTACACATTCCATACATCCCATACACCTCCGAGCTGGTTGTGGTATGTACTGCTATCGTAGGTGCTGGACTTGGTTTTCTATGGTTCAACACTTATCCTGCACAAGTATTCATGGGCGATGTTGGCTCGCTAGCGCTTGGTGGTGCTCTGGGTGTGATCGCTGTGTTAGTTCGCCAAGAGTTGGTATTGGTTATCATGGGCGGTGTGTTTGTAATGGAGACTTTGTCAGTGATACTGCAAGTTGGCTCTTACAAATTGCGCGGTCAGCGTATTTTCCGCATGGCACCAATTCACCACCACTATGAACTGAAAGGTTGGCCGGAGCCACGTGTCATCGTGCGTTTTTGGATCATCTCGATGGTATTAGTACTGGTTGGTTTAGCAACGCTGAAAGTTCGTTAATCCTATCTGAGCCTCTTAATGAGAGGCTCTTTAAAACTATTAAGAGCATCTTGTTTAAATGGAACATTGGCAAAATATTCAAAATGTAGTGGTTGTGGGGCTCGGTATTACCGGGCTCTCTGTCGTTAAACATCTCGTAAAATATCAACCTCATACGCATGTGAAGGTAATTGATACGCGAGAGCTACCACCAGGAAAAGAATCTTTGCCTGAATCGGTAGAGCTGCATTCTGGAAGTTGGAATAGCCAATGGTTAGCGGAAGCTGATTTAGTGGTTGCTAACCCAGGTATCGCCTTAGCGACCCCTGAAATACAAGATGTTATTCAAGCGGGTATTCCGGTTGTTGGCGATATTGAACTTTTTGGTTGGGCGGTAGACAAACCCGTCGTGGCAATAACAGGCTCCAATGGCAAGAGTACGGTGACCGATCTAACGGGTGTGCTTGCTAAAGCTGCTGGTCTTAACGTTGGCGTTGGTGGCAACATCGGTATTCCTGCCTTGGATCTTCTTGAGCTTGATGCCGATTTATATGTCCTTGAGCTTTCAAGCTTTCAGCTAGAGACAACGTTCAGTCTAAACCTTGCAGCAGCGGCCTTTTTGAACCTGTCAGAAGATCATATGGATCGCTATCAAGGCATGGCCGATTACCGTGACGCTAAATTGAGAATTTTTAATAACGCTCAGTGTGCGATCGTAAACCGCGAAGACAAAGAGACTTATCCTGATCAAACGATGTCATTGGTGACATTTGGACTTGATGACCAAGAGTTTGGTGTATCAATGGTCGATGGTACCGAATGGCTAGTGGATAACGGTAAGCCAGTACTTGCTACCCAAGATTTAACATTGGTTGGACGTCATAACGTGGCGAATGCGTTAGTCTCTTTAGCACTGCTTAAGCAAGTTGGTATTGATTACAGCAAAAGCCTTGAAGCTCTGAAAGCCTACAACGGTTTAACGCATCGCTGCCAAGTAGTGGCTGACAAACGCGAAATCAAATGGGTTAACGACTCGAAAGCGACCAACGTAGCCAGTACATTGGCGGCTCTGTCGGGATTAGAATACCAAGGTACTTTGTATCTCTTAGTCGGAGGTGTGGGCAAAGGTGCTGACTTTAGCGAGCTTAAATCCGTGTTGGCGCAACTAGACCGAGTTCAACTGTGTTGTTTCGGTGAGGATGCAGATCAATTCACGTCTCTACACCCATCGGCACAAAAGTTCGATACCATGCAGCAGATAATCGAATCCATCTCACCACAGCTGGTGGCTGGAGACATGGTGATGTTGTCTCCTGCATGTGCAAGCTTCGATCAATTTAATAACTTCATGGCGAGAGGTGATGCGTTCACTGAACTTGCTCATGAGTATGCCTAACGTGTTGAAGGACTAACATTCAGTGCAAAGAGTGAAAGAGATTAATCAATCTATTTGGCAATGGCTTAACCGTGCCACACCAGAGGCGCTCTACGATCGTCAGTTGGTATGGATTGCTCTTGGACTGATGCTGACGGGCTTGGTAATGGTAACGTCGGCTTCGTTCCCAATCAGTGCTCGTTTAACCGATCAGCCGTTTCACTTCATGTTCCGCCACGCCATTTTCCTGGTGTTAGCGTTAGGTGTATCCAGCGTAATATTACAAATCCCGATGAAACGCTGGTTTCAATACAGTATGTACCTATTGGGCTTATCCTTCTTTTTGCTAGTGGTGGTGTTAGCCGTCGGTAAGTCGGTTAACGGTGCCTCACGTTGGATTCCTCTCGGGCTGTTTAACTTACAACCTGCTGAAGTCGCTAAGTTATCTCTGTTTATCTTTATGGCGGGCTACTTGGTTCGTAAACAGGATGAAGTGAGAAAAACCTTCTTCGGTGGTTTTGGTAAACCGATCATGGTGTTCGGTGCCTTTGCGGTGTTGCTACTTGGCCAACCCGATTTGGGTACCGTTGTCGTAATGTTGGTTACCTTGTTTGGCATGTTATTTATCGCAGGTGCTAAGCTGTCACAATTTATAGCCTTAATGGTGGCAGGTATTGCTGCCGTTGTGGGATTGATTGTTATTGAGCCTTATCGTGTTCGACGTGTTACGTCATTCTGGGAACCTTGGAGTGACCCGTTTGGTAGTGGTTATCAGCTAACTCAATCATTGATGGCGTTCGGTCGTGGTGATTGGATGGGACAAGGGCTTGGTAATTCAATTCAAAAACTCGAGTACCTACCTGAAGCACACACCGATTTTGTTTTTGCTGTACTGGCAGAAGAGTTGGGTTTTGTTGGCGTAACCTTGGTATTGATGTTGATCTTTAGTTTGGTTTTTAAAGCTATTTTTATTGGCAAAAAAGCTTTCGAAAACGACCAAGTGTTCAGCGGTTATCTGGCGTTTGGCATTGGTATTTGGTTTGCTTTTCAGACGCTTGTTAATGTAGGTGCCGCTTCAGGTATTGTTCCGACCAAGGGGCTAACCTTACCGCTGATCAGTTACGGTGGTTCAAGCCTTATCGTGATGTCAGTAGCGGTTTCTATGCTGCTGCGTATCGATCATGAATGCCGAGTGCAACAAAAAGAACAAGCCGACAATCAAAACGAATTAGTAGAATAAGAATCTAACGTTATGAAAAAAAACAAAAAACTTTTAGTGATGGCTGGTGGTACTGGCGGTCACGTTTTCCCTGGGTTAGCGGTGGCGAAAAAGCTTCAACAACAAGGTTGGGAAATTCGCTGGTTAGGAACCGCAGACAGAATGGAAGCAGATTTAGTGCCAAAGCATGGCATTGAGATCGACTTCATCAAAGTGAAAGGCTTGCGTGGTCAAGGCGTTAGTAAATTAATTAAAGCGCCGTTCCAGATCATTAATGCCATACTTCAAGCCAGACGACATATTAAAGCATGGCAGCCTGATGTGGTGCTTGGCATGGGTGGTTACGTCAGTGGCCCGGGTGGTATCGCGGCTTGGTTATCTGGTATTCCAGTGGTTCTGCATGAACAAAATGCAGTGGCAGGTTTAACCAACCAATGGCTGTCTAAGATTGCTAAAAAGGTTTTCCAAGCTTTTCCTGGTGCGTTTCCTACCGCAGAAGTGGTGGGTAACCCGGTACGCGAAGATGTTGTTGCCTTAGCTGACCCCGAGCAACGCATGGCTGAGCGTGATGGTGACATCCGCATCTTGGTTATGGGCGGTAGCCAGGGCGCAAAAATCCTGAACGATACCTTGCCAGTAACGATGGCGCAGCTTGGTGAAGGCTTCACTGTGGTGCATCAAGCGGGTAAGAACAATCAACAGCAAGTTATTGAACAATACAAATCACATTCTGTAGATAATGTTCAAGTGACTGAATTTATTGATGATGTGGCGCAAGCTTATGAGTGGGCAGATCTATTAGTGTGTCGCTCTGGTGCATTAACCGTATCTGAAGTGTCTGCTGCTGGTGTAGGTTCTATTTTCGTTCCGTTTATGCACAAAGACAGACAACAAGCGTTGAATGCCGATCATTTAGTCGAATGTGGCGCAGCGTTAATGATTGAACAGCCTCAACTGACGGCTGATAAGCTCGCGAACACTATCGCGCAGCTTGATAGAAATGAATTAAAAATGATGGCAACAAAAGCTCGTCAAGCCGCCAAGCTTGATGCTGATGTGACTGTCGCTGAAGCGATTAAAGCTTTAGCAAAATAATGAGATTGAATTGATGACGATTGAACATACCCAAGACTTAGCGCAAATCCGTGCAATGGTGCCAGAGATGCGCCGTGTTAAATCTATCCACTTCATTGGTATTGGTGGTGCCGGAATGAGCGGGATTGCTGAAGTCTTGCTTAATGAAGGCTACCAGATCACAGGTTCTGATATTGCTCAAAACCCAGTGACAGAACGCTTAGTTAGCAAGGGGGCTACTGTTTACGTTGGTCACCAAGCGAGTAACGTTGCCGACGCAAGTGTGGTGGTGGTTTCAACCGCTATCAACGAAGAAAACCCAGAAATTATTGCAGCTCGTGAAGCGCGCACACCGATCGTTCGTCGTGCTGAAATGCTGGCTGAGCTAATGCGTTTTCGTCACGGTATTGCTGTGGCAGGTACGCACGGTAAAACAACCACGACTGCGCTAGTGACACAGATTTACTCGGAAGCAGGCCTAGATCCAACCTTCGTAAACGGTGGTTTGGTGAAAAGTGCAGGTACTAACGCACGTTTAGGTTCAAGCCGTATTCTTATCGCTGAAGCTGATGAAAGTGATGCGTCATTCTTACATCTGCAACCAATGGTTAGTATCGTCACTAACATTGAAGCGGATCATATGGACACTTACGGCGGCGATTTTGAAACGCTGAAGCAGACGTTTATTGATTTCTTACACAACCTACCATTCTACGGTCAGGCTGTGATGTGTGTTGATGATCCTGTAGTGCGTGAGCTTATTCCTCAGGTTAGCCGCCAAGTGATTACTTACGGCTTCTCAGAAGATGCTGATATCCGTATTGAAAACTACGTACAAGAAGGTCAGCAAGGCAAATTCACGGTGGTACGTGAAGGTAAAGCTAACCTTGATATCACGCTAAACATTCCGGGTCGTCACAATGCATTGAATGCATCCGCTGCGATTGCTGTTGCAACAGAAGATGACATCAGCGATGAAGCGATTCTAAAAGCGATGGCGGGAACCGAAGGCACGGGTCGTCGGTTCGATCACCTAGGTGAGTATGAAACAGGCAAAGGCGTTGCAATGCTGGTTGATGATTACGGTCATCACCCAACCGAAGTTGACGTGACGATTCAAGCTGCACGAAGTGGCTGGACTGATAAACGTCTTGTTATGATCTTTCAACCGCACCGTTATAGCCGTACTCGCGATCTGTATGATGATTTTGCGAACGTTCTTGAACAAGTTGATGTCCTAATTCTGTTAGATGTTTATTCTGCAGGTGAGAAACCTATTGCAGGGGCTGACGGGCGTTCATTAAGTCGAACTATTCGCGGGCGTGGTAGGATAGATCCAATCTTTGTTGCCGATATCAACGCACTGCCATCGGCTTTAGCTAACGTAATTCAAGGCGGTGACCTTGTTTTAACGCAGGGTGCGGGCGACGTTGGCCGTGTAGCGAAGCAGTTGGAATCATTGCAATTAGACATTAATAAGATGCAGAACGCGTAACAGAATACTGTCTACAGACTGTGGTCAATCGCTCACTTCTTGCGATTGACCTAAAATTGACCAAAAATCTTATTATCAACGTTTGATAGTTTAGTTTTGCTCAGTATAATTCATAGGTTAAAGTAAGTGCTTTTACCTCTATTACGAAGATAGGGAATAGAATTGCGAACCAACGACAGGGAATGCGGGCTTTGGTAGAAAGTACTTTTAGCGAAAACCGCCACCTATTCAGTTTACCGTCGCTTAAGAAACACGCCTTAGGCGGGTCTTTTTTTGTCATGGTATTGCTATTCATTGGATTTCTTTTCTATACCACACTGACTTGGATGTGGGACGATCAGCGATTGCCTCTCTCTAAAATAGTACTGCAAGGCGACTTAACTTATGTAACCGCTGGTGATGTTCAACATGCCTTTAGCGAGCTAGAGCATATTGGAACATTCATGTCTCAAGATATTGGCGTGTTGCAACACAGTTTAGAAGCGTTGCCTTGGGTTTCTGTTGTCTCGATTCGTAAGCAGTGGCCAGACACAATAAAAGTATTTTTGACTGAGTATCATGCGACAGCTATCTGGAATGGCAATATGTTGTTGAATGAAGATGGTCAGGTGTTTAATGGTGATATTGGCCTTTTGAAGGGTGATAGAGTTAAACTTTACGGTCCAGATGGCACTAGCCAACAAGTGATTGAAAAGTGGCGACAGATAACGCCTTTAATTAACAGCCTAGGGTTAACCGTTACCTCGCTCGTTCTCAATGAGCGTCGCGCCTGGCAAATCATTCTAGACAACGGTATTCGTTTAGAATTAGGTAAAGATTTTTTAGATGAGCGTGTTGAGCGCTTTATTTCGCTTTACAACGAATTAGGTAGTAAGGCGAATCAAGTGAGCTACATCGACCTCAGGTACGATACGGGAGCCGCTGTAGGCTGGTTTCCAGAGCAAGAGTTAGAAGAGAGTACAGATGACTAAGACCGCAGATGACAACATAATCGTTGGTCTTGATATAGGCACTGCGACCATATCAGCTCTAGTTGGTGAAATATTGCCTGATGGTCAAATCAATATCATTGGTTCTGGGCAAAGCCCATCCAGAGGTATGGATAAAGGTGGTGTAAACGACCTAGAGTCGGTAGTTAAGTCGGTTCAGCGAGCTATTGATCAAGCAGAGTTGATGGCGGAATGCCAAATCAGCAATGTATTTATCTCGCTATCGGGTAAACATATCGCAAGCCGAATTGAAAAAGGCATGGGCACTATCTCTGATGAAGAAGTGTCTCAAGACGATATGGATCGAGCGATCCATACCGCTAAATCAATTAAAATAGGTGATGAGCAGAGAATTCTGCACGTGATCCCACAGGAATTTACCATTGATTATCAAGAAGGGATTAAGAACCCACTTGGTTTATCTGGTGTTCGAATGGAAGTCAGTGTTCACCTAATTTCTTGCCATAGCGACATGGCGAGAAATATTATTAAAGCTGTTGAACGATGTGGTCTCACTGTAGAACAAATCGTGTTTTCAGGACTTGCCTCAAGTAATGCGGTAATTACTGACGACGAGAGAGAGCTTGGAGTCTGTGTTGTTGATATTGGTGCTGGTACGATGGATATTTCCATTTGGACTGGCGGCGCACTGCGACACACAGAAGTCTTTTCCTACGCAGGAAATGCAGTAACCAGTGATATTGCCTTCGCTTTCGGCACGCCAGTGAGCGATGCTGAAGAGATAAAAGTAAACCATGGTTGCGCTCTGAGTGAACTCGTAAGCAAGGATGATTCTGTTAACGTCCCTAGTGTAGGTGGCCGTCCATCGAGAAGTTTGCAAAGACAAACTTTGTCGGAAGTGATTGAACCACGTTACACTGAACTTATGGGGCTCGTTAACCAAACTATTGATACGGTTCAATTACAGCTACGAGATGAAGGTATTAAACACCACCTTGCAGCTGGCGTCGTTCTCACTGGTGGAGCGGCACAAATTGACGGATTGGTAGAGTGTGCGGAACGTGTTTTCCGCAATCAAGTTCGAGTTGGTAAGCCGTTAGAAGTTAGTGGTTTAACCGACT
Organism: Vibrio sp. FF266; assembly: GCF_041439695.1. Lineage (NCBI taxonomy): Bacteria > Pseudomonadati > Pseudomonadota > Gammaproteobacteria > Vibrionales > Vibrionaceae > Vibrio > Vibrio sp. FF266. The sequence continues at coordinate 117,055 of NZ_JBGOOO010000009.1, read as the reverse complement.
ATGTTAAAGAGCCGTATCATTCTACGGCGGTTGGTTTACTTCATTACGCAAGAGATTGTCAGATCAGCGATGAAGGTGATTACAGCGAACCTAAGCGTTCAGCACCTTCTATGTCTGGTTTATTTGGTAAATTGCGAAATTGGATACAAAAAGAGTTTTAACCTGAGTTGCAGGAAAAAACGGAGATAACACATGTTTGAACCGATGATGGAAATGTCTGACGATGCAGTAATTAAAGTCGTTGGAGTTGGTGGCGGTGGCGGTAACGCTGTTGAGCACATGGTGCGTGAATCAATCGAAGGTGTAGAATTCATCAGTGTTAACACTGATGCACAAGCACTTCGTAAAACAAGCGTTAGCAGCGTGATCCAAATTGGTGGTGATATCACTAAAGGTTTGGGCGCTGGTGCAAACCCACAAGTAGGCCGTGATGCAGCTCTCGAAGATCGAGAAAGAATTAAAGAAGTTCTAACTGGCGCCGATATGGTATTTATCGCAGCTGGTATGGGCGGTGGTACGGGTACAGGTGCTGCTCCAGTTATTGCTGAAGTTGCGAAAGAGCTGGGTGTGCTAACGGTTGCTGTTGTAACTAAGCCATTTAGCTTCGAAGGCAAAAAGCGTTTAGCGTTTGCTGAGCAAGGCATCGAAGAGCTTTCTAAGCATGTGGATTCTTTAATTACGATTCCAAATGAAAAGCTACTTAAGGTACTTGGCCGCGGCGTCACTCTGCTAGAAGCTTTCGCAAGTGCAAATGATGTACTTAAAAATGCTGTACAAGGTATCGCCGAGCTAATTACTCGCCCTGGTATGATTAACGTCGATTTCGCGGATGTTCGCACCGTGATGTCAGAGATGGGTCATGCAATGATGGGTAGCGGTATCGCAAAAGGTGAAGACCGTGCTGAAGAAGCTGCTGAAACGGCAATTTCTAGCCCACTACTAGAAGATATCGACCTAGCTGGCGCTCGTGGCGTTCTTGTGAACATCACAGCGGGCCTAGATATGCGCTTAGATGAATTCGAAACAGTAGGTAATACAGTTAAGGCATTCGCATCTGATAACGCAACAGTTGTGATTGGTACATCTCTAGACCCTGATATGACGGATGAAATCCGTGTAACTGTTGTAGCAACAGGTATCGGCACAGAGAAAAAACCAGACATTACACTAGTTGCTGGTGGTAAAGCTAAGGTTGCACCAACTCCTCAACCACAGGTCGCGGCTCAAACTGCACCAAAAGTGGAAGATAAAGTGGCACAACCATTGCAAGAAAAAACTGAGGTAAAACCTCAAGTTAAGCCGCAGCCAACAACGTCACCTGTTTCTTCAGGTACAGGCGCTAGCCAAAGTGCAGCACCTAAAGCTGAGAAAGAGAGTGGATACTTAGATATTCCGGCATTCTTACGACGTCAGGCTGATTAACAAATACCCAAAGTTTGACTATCGTCGAATTAATGGTAAAATTCGCGGTCGGTAAATACTGACCGTGATTTGTAGCACTGATAACGAGGCAAGCAGATGATCAGACAACGTACTCTGAAAGAAATTGTGAAAACAACTGGTGTGGGTCTCCACTCTGGTCGTAAAGTCACACTTACTCTTCGCCCGGCAGCTGCAAATACAGGTATTGTTTATCGTCGTACAGATGTAAATCCACCTGTAGATTTCCCAGCTGATCCAGCGTCAGTTCGTGACACTATGTTATGTACTGCTCTTGTTAATGACGAAGGCGTACGTATCTCTACAGTGGAACACCTTAACGCAGCTCTAGCGGGTATGGGTATCGACAACATTATTGTTGAAGTCGATGCACCAGAGATCCCAATTATGGATGGTAGCGCAAGCCCATTCGTATACTTGCTACAACAAGCGGGTGTAGAAACACTGAATGCAGCGAAACGTTTTATTCGAATCAAAAAGCCAATTCGTTTTGAAGATGGCGATAAGTGGGCAGAGTTTGTGCCATTTAACGGCTTCCGTATGGACTTCGAAATCGAATTCAACCATCCAGCAATTGAATCTGATGAACAGCACCTGTTGTTTGATTTTTCTTCACAAGGCTTTGTGAAAGAAATTTCTCGTGCTCGTACCTTCGGCTTCATGCGTGATATTGAATACCTACAATCACAAAACTTGTGTTTGGGTGGTAGCTTTGATTGCGCAATCGTACTAGACGAATACCGAATTCTTAATGAAGAAGGTCTACGTTTCGAAAACGAGTTCGTAACGCATAAAGTGCTAGATGCGATTGGTGACCTTTACATGTGTGGACACGCTATTATCGGTGAGTTCCGAGCATACAAATCAGGTCACGGCCTAAATAATCAACTACTACGCGCAGTACTTGCTGATGCAGAAGCTTGGGAATGGGCAACATTCGAAGAAGAGGTTGGCTCTCCTGTTGCGTTTGCTGAACCAGGAATGGTTCTAGCGTAATTGTTGTTTACGACAATATAAGATTTTGAAAACCAGGTCATTGACCTGGTTTTTTTGTATCTATTTTCCAGATACAGTGTCGTCAGTATTTAAAAGTTGCCTAGTATTTGGCTACAGTCAGGCTAATCCATCAACAATTAGAAAGAAAAGTACCAAGCACATCAAACAAATGGGGTTATAAATGGTCGTTGGTGTGAAAATTACTTACACTAGAGGGCATTAATTTTAACTGAAGCCTTGAAAACTCTACTCTCAAGTACAATATCAAAGATACTAGATTTATCTCAGTATCCTTGGTTAGTAACTAAAGACTAGTTTATAGCTAGTAGAGACTGACGGCATTTAAAATAGATCGCGGACGATCTGAGAACGAAGAGATTCCAAGCACATGATTACTAAGCTGCTGACAAAGGTAATTGGCAGTCGCAATGACAGAACACTGCGCCGCCTTAGAAAAATTGTAAAAGAAATTAATAACTTCGAACCAACGTTTGAAGCTCTTTCAGACGATGAACTAAAAGCAAAAACGGTTGAGTTTCGTGAGCGCTTAGATAAAGGTGAATCGTTAGATCAACTTCTACCTGAAGCATTCGCTACGGTACGTGAAGCGTCGAAGCGTGTTTACGGCATGCGTCATTTTGACGTGCAAATGATTGGTGGCATGGTTCTAAATGCTGGCCAAATTGCAGAGATGCGTACTGGTGAAGGTAAGACACTTACCGCAACCCTACCAGCTTATCTAAACGCGCTACCAAGCAAAGGTGTTCACGTAATAACGGTGAACGATTACCTAGCGAAGCGTGATGCGGAAACAAACCGCCCATTATTTGAATTCCTTGGCATGACTGTTGGCGTGAATGTGGCAAACATGGCTCCGCCAGAGAAAAAAGAAGCGTACCAAGCTGACATCCTATACGGAACAAACAACGAGTTTGGTTTTGATTACCTTCGTGACAACATGGCTTTCCGTGCTGAAGACCGAGTTCAACGTGAGCGCTTCTTTGCTGTAGTCGATGAGGTTGACTCAATCTTAATTGATGAAGCTCGTACTCCGTTAATTATCTCTGGCCCCGCTGAAGATAGTTCTGACCTTTATACGCGCATTAACACTCTAATCCCTTCTCTAGAGCGTCAAGATAAAGAAGATTCAGAAGAGTACCGTGGTGAAGGTCACTACACCATGGACGAAAAATCAAAACAGGTTCACCTGACTGAAAACGGTCAAGAGTTTGTAGAAGAACTAATGGTCAAAAACGGCTTGATGGAAGAGGGTGACACACTTTACTCTCCAACCAATATCAGCCTATTGCACCATGTGAATGCTGCGCTTCGTGCACACGTATTGTTTGAGAAAAACGTCGACTACATCGTTACTGAAGAAGGCGAAGTGGTTATCGTTGATGAACATACTGGTCGTACTATGCCAGGTCGTCGTTGGTCTGAAGGTTTACACCAAGCTGTTGAAGCTAAAGAAGGTGTGAAGATTCAAAATGAAAACCAAACATTAGCATCGATCACATTCCAGAATTTCTTCCGTCTGTATGAAAAACTGTCAGGTATGACAGGTACTGCTGATACAGAAGCGTTCGAATTCCAGTCTATCTACGGCCTAGAAACGGTGGTTATCCCAACCAACAAGCCTATGGTTCGTAACGATATGCCAGATGTGGTTTATCGTACTGAAGAAGACAAGTTCAATGCGATCATTGAAGACATCAAAGACCGTGTAGCGGCTGGTCAGCCATCACTGGTTGGTACAGTTTCTATCGAGAAATCTGAACTGCTGTCTAACGCATTGAAAAAATCAAAAATTAAGCACAACGTTCTAAATGCTAAGTTTCATGAAATGGAAGCTGAGATTGTTGCACAAGCTGGTATGCCGAGCGCGGTAACTATCGCAACTAACATGGCTGGTCGTGGTACCGATATCGTGTTAGGTGGTAGCTGGCAGGCACAAGTTGAGAAGCTAGAGAATCCAACCAAAGAGCAGATCGAGAAGATCAAAGCTGACTGGAGAGTAATCCATGATAAAGTGCTTGAGTCAGGTGGTCTGCACATCATTGGTACTGAGCGTCATGAATCTCGCCGTATCGATAACCAGCTACGTGGTCGTTCTGGTCGTCAAGGTGATGCGGGTTCTTCTCGTTTCTACCTATCAATGGAAGATTCTCTGCTACGTATCTTCACATCGGATCGTATGGCTGGTCTTATCCAAAGTGGTATGGACGAGGGCGAAGCTATCGAATCTAAGATGCTTTCTCGCTCAATTGAAAAAGCACAACGTAAAGTTGAAGGTCGTAACTTCGATATTCGTAAGCAGCTTCTTGAGTACGATGATGTAGCCAATGACCAACGTAAAGTGGTTTATGAGCTTCGTGATGAACTGATGAGTTCTGACGACATCAGCGAAATGATCGAACACAACCGTGAAGATGTACTAGCATCAGTGATTGATGAATACATCGCACCTCAGTCTCTTGAAGACATGTGGGATATCGCGGGTCTACAAGATCGTCTGAAGAATGACTTCGATCTAGACTTTGATATTCAAGGTTGGTTAGACGAAGACGACAAGCTTTATGAAGAAGCATTGCGTGAGCGTATTCTTGGTATGGCGGTTGATTCGTACAAACAGAAAGAAGAAGTGGTTGGTGCTCAAGTACTGCGTAACTTCGAGAAATCTGTGATGCTACAAACGCTAGACGGTCTTTGGAAAGAGCACTTGGCTGCGATGGATCACCTTCGTCAAGGTATCCACTTACGTGGTTACGCTCAGAAGAACCCGAAACAAGAGTACAAGCGCGAGTCGTTTGAACTGTTTGAAGGCCTACTAGATGTACTAAAAACAGACGTTGTTACCATCCTTTCTAAAGTTCGCGTTCAGCAACAAGAAGAAGTTGAAAAGATGGAAGCTCAACGTCAAGCTCAAGCTGAAGAAGCGGCGCGTCGTGCACAAGCACAACATGCAACGGCTGAAAACCAGCTAGCTGACGATGAAGCTGAAGCGGCATCTCCACAAACGGTAGTGCGTGATGAGCGTAAAGTGGGTCGTAATGAACCATGCCCATGTGGAAGTGGCAAAAAATACAAACAGTGTCACGGTAAAATTGACTAATGCTTCGCTGTAGTGGCTGATAACTTCGTCGGCGATGCTCATTTACACTTGTAAACTCCGCGTCGCCTCCTCGTTCTCAACCAATACAGCTTTGCCTTAATATAGTTTTGATAAAAAGAGTCGCTTAGGCGGCTCTTTTTGTATGTAAATTTCATGGCTTACTTTGTTACGCAAGGAAGTCGTCATTCCCTATAGCGAGAACGAGCGTAGTAGGGAATCTCGTTTAGTTAGGCTCATATTGTTTTAGATCCCCAACTCAGTCGTTCCTCCTTCTTGAGGATGACGTATTCAGGGACTATGTGAGTTAAGCGTTTTATTAAGGAACACCAACACATGAAAAGAATCCATATTGTAGCTGGCATTATCTTTAACCAAGATAAGTCACAGGTATTTATCACTAAACGTCCGGACGACAAACACAAGGGCGGTTTTTGGGAGTTCCCTGGTGGCAAGGTTGAAGTGGGCGAAACCATTGAACAAGCGATGACTCGTGAGCTTGATGAGGAGATTGGCATCAAGGTGACAGAACAGTCTCTGTTTGAGCACCTTGAGTTTGATTACACCGATAAGTCGCTTAAGTTCGACTTCATCCTTGTGACTGACTTTGAGGAACAACCTTATGGCAAAGAAGGTCAACAAGGTGAATGGGTAAGCCTAGAATCATTGAATCAATACGCCTTCCCAGAGGCAAATGTGCCAATTTTAGAGCGAGTAATAAAAGAGTTTTCGTAATTGCTAGCCTGAGTTTGAGATTGTTGTTAGTTTAAAGAGATTAGTCGATTGAACGTTGCTGCAAGAGATAAGTGGCAACGGTAACCAAAACAATGGAGATATTCGCAGTGGTAAGAATTGCAATTGCAGGAGCAGCGGGCCGCATGGGTCGCAACTTGGTGAAAGCCGCTCATCATAATTCAGAAGCAAGTGTTGGAGCTGGTTCAGAGCGTCCAGAGTCATCTTTGGTCGGCGTAGATGTCGGCGAGTTATGCGGTGAAGGTCGTTTTGATGTTGCTTTAGTCGATGATTTGTCTAAAGCCATCGAAGAGTTTGATGTGATTGTCGATTTTACTGCCCCTGTTAGCACATTAGCGAATATTGAACTTTGTAAACGTCACGGTAAAAAACTGATTATCGGTACGACGGGTTTCTCTGAAGAAGAGAAGCAGGTGATTGATGCTGCTTCAAAAGAGATGGCGATCGTAATGGCACCTAACTACAGCGTTGGTGTAAACCTGGTCTTTAAGCTGCTAGAGAAGGCCGCTAAAGTGATGGGCGACTATTGTGATGTCGAGATCGTTGAGGCTCATCACCGTCATAAAGTCGATGCACCGTCAGGTACTGCGATTGGTATGGGCGAAGCTATTGCGGGTGCGATGGGCAACGAGCTGAACGATGTAGCTGTATGGTCACGCGAAGGTATTACTGGTGAGCGTACTAAAGATGAGATTGGTTTCGCGACGATTCGTGCCGGTGACATTATTGGTGAACACACCGCTATGTTTGCTGATATCGGTGAACGAGTGGAAATTACCCATAAAGCCACTGATAGAATGACCTTTGCTAATGGCGCAATCAAGGCCGCGGTTTGGTTAAATGATAAACCAGCAGGCTTTTATACCATGACGGATGTGCTTGGTTTGAATGACCTGTAAATAGATATTTATGCGCTGGCAATTGCCGGCGCTTTCTTTATTTGGTACCTTTTCCTTAGTAATCTCCCTTCTACGATCTTCCTTCTACTTTCTTCTTATCGTCATTTTTCCTCTATTTTTGTGCTGTTTATGTGGTCTTTAGTGTGTTTTTTGTTTTAGATCTTTAAATTGTCATGTTTTCTCTTGGTATTTATCGATTGCGTTTTGTTGCTGATATTTTTATCACTCTATGGTTGGCTAAAATGAGGGGTGAAAATTAGAAAATCGTAATATTCCTATTAATAGAGTATGAAAGTTGAACTTTTGAAGCTTTGATGGGGAAAATTGAATTAGTTCTTACAAATGTTTAATTTCTTTTGCGTTAAATGTTGACACGTATCACGCAGAACACTAAAATACCGCCAATTTGTCTAATTTCCATAAACACGCAGTTTTTGGTGTTGCAGGAAGGTAGATTTGCAAATTAAATCAATTTTAATGCATTTTTATTTCTGGAGGTTGTCTTGAAGAAGTCAGCACTACTCGTCCTAGAAGATGGGACAGTATTTCACGGTGAAGCCATTGGCGCTGTAGGTTCTGCAGTTGGTGAAGTCGTTTTTAATACCTCGATGACGGGGTACCAAGAAATCCTCACTGATCCTTCCTATTCTCAGCAAATCGTTACTCTTACTTACCCTCACATTGGCAATACCGGAACCAATTCCGAAGACGAAGAATCTTCTTCAATCCACGCTCAAGGCCTTGTGATTCGCGATCTCCCTCTAATCGCTTCTAACTTCCGTAATGAACAATCCCTTTCTGATTACCTTAAGTCGCAAAACGTTGTTGGTATCGCTGATATCGATACTCGTAAGCTGACGCGTATTCTTCGTGAAAAAGGCGCACAGAACGGTTGTATCGTAGCTGGCTCTTCAGTAAATGATGGAAATTTAGACGAAGCTTTGGCTCTAGCTAAAGCAAAAGAATTCCCTGGCCTGAAAGGTATGGACCTTGCGAAAGAAGTTACAACAAAAGAAGCGTATCAATGGAAACAAGGTTCGTGGACGCTTACGGGTGGACTTCCTGAAGCGAAAGCAGACTCAGAATTGCCATACCACGTTGTTGCTTATGACTTCGGTGCAAAACGAAACATCCTACGAATGCTTGTTGACCGCGGCTGCCGCCTAACGGTTGTTCCTGCTGAGACTTCAGCTGAAGAAGTACTTGCTCTGAACCCAGACGGTGTTTTCCTTTCAAATGGCCCTGGTGACCCAGAACCATGTACTTACGCAATTGAAGCGACAAAAGTGTTCCTAGAAAAAGGCTTACCAATCTTCGGTATCTGTCTAGGTCACCAGATTCTTGCTCTTGCGTCAGGCGCTAAGACAGTGAAGATGAAGTTTGGTCACCACGGTGCAAACCACCCGGTTAAAGATTTAGATCGTGATGTTGTGATGATTACTTCGCAAAACCACGGCTTTGCTGCTGACGAAGAAACCCTTCCAGTGACACTACGTGCAACGCACAAATCACTATTTGATGGTTCTCTACAAGGTATTCACCGTACAGACAAACCAGCATTCAGCTTCCAAGGTCACCCTGAAGCGAGCCCAGGTCCAGAAGACGCAGCGCCGTTATTCGACCACTTTATTGAACTAATCAAACAGCACACAGCGTAATTCGGAGTAGTAGACAATGCCAAAACGTACTGACATTAAAAGTATTCTTATTCTAGGTGCTGGCCCGATCGTTATCGGCCAAGCATGTGAGTTCGATTACTCTGGTGCTCAAGCTTGTAAAGCGCTTCGCGAAGAAGGTTACCGAGTTATTCTTGTAAACTCGAACCCAGCGACAATCATGACTGACCCAGACATGGCAGATGCAACTTACATCGAGCCTATTCAATGGGAAGTTGTGCGTAACATCATCGCTAAAGAGAAGCCTGATGCAGTTCTACCTACTATGGGTGGCCAAACTGCATTGAACTGTGCGCTAGACCTAGAAAAGCACGGCGTTCTTGAAGAGTTCGGTGTTGAAATGATTGGTGCAACGGCTAACGCTATCGATAAAGCAGAAGACCGTTCACGCTTCGATAAAGCAATGAAAGCAATTGGCCTTGAGTGTCCAACTGCTGATACAGCGAAAACGATGGAAGAAGCTTACAAAGTTTTAGACATGGTTGGCTTCCCTTGTATCATTCGTCCATCGTTCACGATGGGTGGTACTGGTGGCGGTATCGCTTACAACAAAGAAGAATTTGAAGAAATCTGTCGTCGTGGTTTGGATCTATCTCCAACTAATGAACTTCTTATCGATGAATCACTTATCGGTTGGAAAGAGTACGAGATGGAAGTGGTTCGTGACAAAAACGACAACTGCATCATCGTATGTGCGATTGAAAACTTCGACCCAATGGGTATTCACACAGGTGACTCAATCACTGTGGCTCCAGCTCAAACGCTGACAGATAAAGAATACCAACTAATGCGTAACGCATCTCTAGCAGTACTGCGTGAGATTGGTGTTGAAACAGGTGGTTCAAACGTACAGTTTGGTATCAACCCGAAAGATGGCCGTATGGTTATCATCGAGATGAACCCACGTGTATCTCGCTCTTCTGCACTAGCTTCTAAAGCAACAGGTTTCCCAATCGCTAAGATTGCAGCGAAACTGGCTGTTGGCTTCACGCTAGACGAGCTAATGAATGACATCACTGGCGGCGCAACGCCAGCATCATTCGAACCAACAATCGACTACGTAGTAACTAAGATTCCTCGTTTTAACTTCGAGAAATTTGCAGGTGCTAACGACCGTCTAACGACGCAAATGAAGTCTGTTGGTGAAGTTATGGCTATCGGCCGTAACCAACAAGAATCTCTACAAAAAGCACTTCGCGGCCTAGAAGTTGGTGCGACTGGTTTTGACGAAATGGTAGACCTAGACGCACCAGATGCTCTAACGACTATCCGTCACGAACTTAAAGAAGCTGGCGCAGAGCGTATTTGGTACATCGCTGACGCATTCCGTGCTGGTATGTCGGTAGACGGTGTATTCAACCTAACGCAAATCGACCGTTGGTTCCTAGTTCAAATCGAAGACATCGTTAAGCTAGAGCAAGAACTTAAAGCGAAAGGCTTTGCTGGTCTAAATAAAGACGAGCTAAACAAGCTTAAGCGTAAAGGTTTTGCTGATGCGCGCCTATCTAAGATTCTAGGTGTAGCAGAAAGCGAAATCCGTCGTCTACGTGACCAATACGATATCCACCCGGTATACAAGCGTGTAGATACGTGTGCAGCTGAGTTCTCTTCAGACACGGCTTACATGTACTCATCTTACGATGACGAGTGTGAAGCAAACCCAACAGACAAAGAAAAAATCATGATTCTAGGCGGCGGTCCAAACCGTATCGGCCAAGGTATCGAATTTGACTACTGTTGTGTACACGCATCACTAGCGTTACGTGAAGATGGCTACGAAACTATCATGGTTAACTGTAACCCTGAGACAGTTTCTACAGACTACGATACGTCTGACCGTCTGTACTTCGAACCAGTAACTCTGGAAGACGTACTAGCAATCGCTCGCGTTGAGAAGCCAAAAGGCGTTATCGTTCAGTACGGTGGTCAAACACCACTTAAACTGGCACGTGCTCTTGAAGCTGCTGGCGTACCAATCATCGGTACTAGCCCTGACGCAATCGACCGTGCAGAAGACCGTGAGCGTTTCCAAGTTGCTGTAGACCGTCTAGGCTTACTTCAGCCAGAAAACGCGACAGTAACAACAATGGAGCAAGCGGTAGAGAAATCTCGCGAAATCGGCTTCCCATTGGTTGTTCGTCCTTCTTATGTTCTTGGTGGTCGAGCGATGGAAATCGTATACGATGAGCAAGACTTACGCCGCTACTTCAACGAAGCAGTTAGCGTTTCAAACGAATCTCCAGTACTACTTGATAGCTTCCTAGATGATGCTGTTGAAGTGGACGTTGATGCGATTTGTGACGGTGAGCGCGTTGTTATTGCGGGTATCATGGAGCATATCGAGCAAGCGGGTGTTCACTCAGGTGACTCAGCATGTTCTCTTCCGGCTTACACGTTAAGCCAAGAAATCCAAGACGTAATGCGTGAGCAAGTTGAAAAGCTAGCGTTCGAGTTGGGTGTTCGTGGTCTGATGAATACGCAGTTTGCTGTTAAGAACAACCAAGTGTACCTAATCGAGGTTAACCCTCGTGCAGCACGTACAGTGCCGTTCGTATCGAAAGCAACAGGCGCAGCAGTCGCTAAGATTGCAGCTCGTGTGATGGCAGGTCAATCGTTAGAGTCTCAAGGCTTTACGAAAGAAATCATCCCACCATACTACTCAGTGAAAGAAGTTGTTCTTCCGTTCAACAAATTCCCTGGTGTTGACCCACTATTAGGCCCAGAAATGCGCTCTACTGGTGAAGTTATGGGTGTTGGTGCAACGTTTGCTGAAGCATACTCTAAAGCTGAATTGGGTTGTGGTCACATCTACCCTGAAGGCGGTCGTGCATTGCTTTCTGTTCGCGAAGGCGACAAAGAGCGTGTTGTTGACCTAGCATCTAAGCTATCTAAGCTTGGTTACCAGCTAGACGCAACTCACGGTACAGCTGTTATCCTTGGCGAAGCGGGTATCAACCCACGTCTAGTAAACAAGGTACACGAAGGTCGTCCTCACATTCTTGACCGTATCAAGAACAACGAGTACACGTACATCGTGAACACTGCAGCTGGCCGTCAAGCGATTGAAGATTCTAAAGTTCTTCGTCGTGGCGCGTTGGCTGAGAAAGTGAACTACACGACTACGCTAAACGCTGCATTCGCGACTTGTATGGCGCACACTGCAGACGCAAAAACGTCAGTAACTTCAGTTCAAGAGCTACACGCACAAGTTAAAGCTTCTCTAGCTTAATAGACTAACGCGTATCGCTGTTAAGCGGATATAAATGCTCAAAGCCCACTCTTCGGAGTGGGCTTTTTTATGTCTGTTATCTGGTGAAAATCTGGTGATGGCTAAATGATGAATATTTGGAATAGGTTACAATCTTGTGTTTCGTTATTGCTCATCTGCCGTGAGTGGTAACTTGTCGCTATACGAGAATTTAAGGCGTTGGGTATATGGAAATCACTCTAGAAATATTGGCTATCTTGTTTGTTGTTGCAACGGCGGCAGGCTTTATTGATGCAATGGCTGGCGGCGGTGGATTGTTGACTCTACCTGCATTGCTAGCGGCCGGAGTGCCACCAACGCAAGCACTGGCAACCAATAAACTTCAAAGCTCATTTGGTAGTTTTTCTGCCAGTTGGTATTTCGTGCGCAACGGCATCGTTAGTATTAAAGAGATGCGCCTCGCGATCTTTTGTACTTTTATTGGCTCTGCAATTGGTGCCGAGTTAGTCCAGCACATTGATGCGAGTTTACTGACTAGCGTGATACCGCTGCTGCTTATCGCTATCTCTCTCTATTTCCTGTTAGCACCCCAAACTAGAGCGTCTGAAGGAAAGCAGAAGATCTCTGAGGCGATGTTTGCTTTGTGTATTGGTGGCGGAGTTGGCTTCTACGATGGCTTTTTTGGCCCAGGAACAGGTTCAATTTTCACGGTATGTTTTGTCGCTATCGGTCACTTCTCTTTAGTGGATGCAACGGCACGCACCAAGATACTTAACTTCACATCGAATATAGCCGCATTGTTCTTCTTTATTTTAGCTGGCTTGCCAATTTGGGAATTAGGATTAGTGATGGCAGTTGGTGGTTTTATGGGCGCTCAACTTGGCGCTAAAGTAGTGGTAACAAAAGGGCAGAAATGGATTCGCCCTCTTGTGATCGTGATGTCGATGTTAATGGCGTCTAAACTGCTTTGGGAACAGCATCAACAATGGATTCTATCAGTATTTTAACTCGTGGGGACTGATAGCTATTTGGTCTCACACAGATATGAATCGGTCTAATCAATCCTTGCAATTCGGGAAAGCTAAACAGGTATTGAGGCTTAATGTTGAGTGTTTTTACGATAGAAAGCGGGATCAAAGCCGGCCCCGTTCCTCCTAGCGCTAGCTGGGCTGCTGCGGTATAGGCATCCATCTCCATCAAGGGTTTAATACCAAACTTTTCTAACACTGAGAGCTGATAAGAGTTGGCAGGGTTGGTCATATCGTTGGTAATCACCAATGGAGGAAGCTCCGTTAGCGGCGACTTACTCACTATGTAAAACGGCTCATCAAATAGATGGAAGGTCATCAATCCATGATGCGGCGGCAGTAAGCCGGCACACAACCCCAAGGTCGCCTTACCAGACTGCACTCGCTCGATAATTCTTGGTGTATGGTTAGTGGTGATGGTGATGTATTTATCTTGCTGGATAAATTTCCCCATCATTTCACCTAGATAACCTGCGATCAAAGATTTAGAGCTATCTAAGGTAATAAGGGTGGTGTCTTCCAACTCTTGTTGCTCGTAGATAAGCCCTCTAAGTTCATTGAATGTAGGGCCTATGCTCTCGATTAATGCAATCGCATCCGGCGTCAGTTTTATCTGTCGGCCACTCGGCTCGATGAGCTTTTTACCTAGCTTCTTTTCTAAATTCGCAATCCGTTTGCTGACCGCTGATTGGCTGATATAAAGCAAACTGCCTGTGCGGCTCATGGTTTTTGCTTTACTCAGCACCAATAGAGTTTCGATTCCTTCGAGTAACATTGAGTGATATTCATGAAAGTTGGGAATGATTGTTTCAACTTACCTCAAACAACATTCATTCTCTAGATTTGAAACTAAAGGTTTGAACTCAGTTAGGTATTTTAAATTGTGAACGCAAAGTGTCACGAGAGCATTCGAATGGATTGCAGAGCGAGCTGGATTAAAAAAGACTCCTTTGCGGAGCCTTTCACTTTGTAACGATAGCTTATTTGATAGCAAAGGTTGGCAGTGATAAGTGCCAACGAATAGCGCCAAGCCTAATCAATAGTGTCGTGAACACGCCGGCCAAAAAGGCGGTTTCTGAGTCGTGTCCCATGTTGAGCGCCATGGTATGGAAAGTACCACCAATGATACAAGCGGTCGCATAGACTTCACTTCTTAGAATCATTGGCACTTCGCGTGCAAGCACGTCACGGATAATACCGCCGCCACAGCCTGTGATAACACCCATGATAATAGCAACCAATGCAGAATCTTGATAAATCAGTGCTTTCTCAACACCAATGCCAACAAATACAGCTAAGCCTATCGCATCACATACTGGCAGGATCCACCAGGCCAGACGCTTGGGACGTCTTACTATAATCATGGTCAGCAAGCAGGTGGTGATGATGACCCAAAGGTAGGTGGTATCGGTGATCCAAAATACGGGAGTTGCACCCAATGCCATGTCACGAATTGTACCGCCGCCAATCGCGGTTACGCTACCTAAAACGGCGACACCAAAGGGATCCATCTTAAGACGGCCAGCGACAAATACGCCTGAGACAGCAAAAATGGCAGTGCCAAATAAATCGATAATATAAAGCAGCATGGAGTCCATGATACTGGTGCTCTTATGGTTGAAATTGTAGGGACAGGTCGGTGGCGAATTGTACGAAAAAACGCAGCAAATAGTTAGTGATTTTGCCTAGCTCTATCGAAGAAATCGCATACTTGTTGGATCGCTTTCAAAGTTCTCGTCGTCGGGCGATTAATCCAGTCAGAGTTGAGTGACCAAATTTGATTTTGAGCGACTGCTGGGATCTCGTCCTCCCAAGTTTGCCACATGGTTCCATTCTCAATTGCATGCTGAGAAGTGAAGATCACTTGCGGTTTCCTTAATACAACTTGCTCAATACCAACTTGAGGATAAGGAGAAGCACTGTCTTCGAAAATATTGTGGCCGCCACAAAACTCAAACACCTCACTTGGCCAGTGCCCTTGAGCAACAGTGATGATCGGCTTCTCACTGAGCTGATAAAAGTAGTCTACGGGTCCGGCATCTTTATATTTTAGTCTCAACGCGTTGAGCTGCTCTCTGTATTGTTGAGCGTTATTTTCGCCAATACTTGGATCGCTTGCGAATTGGCTAAGTTGCTCAATATTGGTCGCGATGTTATCTAGGCTCTTGGTTTTTGAGTAATAAATATTAAAACCAAATTGCTCCAGTTTCGCGAGTTCTCTGGGCGGGTTTCCAGCTGGCCATGCGAGAATGAGATCCGGTTGCAGGGCGATGATCTTCTCAACCTTGATGCCTTGGTAATTCGCCACTTTCTCTAGTTTGTCAGCTTGTAGTGGATAATCACTTCGCTCACTCACCGCAACAAGCTTATCACCTAAACCAGCGCTGTATGCGAGTTCAGTGGCATGAGGAGCAAGGCTAACCACACGTTGAGCTGGTTGAACTTTTTCTGAAGTCAGTAGTGTTTCTTCTGCAAATGACAAAGGCAGCCATAAGCTGGAAAACAAAATAGTAAGGCTTGTAACAAGTGCTGATGGTTTCACTCTAAATCCCTTGGTGAACAAATAGTAAGATTAGGCTTTGTAAAAATATCCAGATAGCGATGCGACCAAACAGCAGTTTTTGAACTTGAGACAAGTGCAGCGCTGAAGGGGCGACTCTGCCGCCTAATTTTGCTCGAATAGCTTTGGTGTTGTCGTAAATCGCAGGACCGCCCAGTGACAGCTCAAGCTTGTTGCCGACAGCTGTAATCAACCATGCAGGGCCGGGCAATGGCCAAGAGCGACTCTGAACGAGCATCATCTTGAATGTGTGAGACGCTTTATCGCCACATACAATCATCAAGGCAAACAAGCGCATTGGTATGAATTCTAGGATAGCGACAATCTTGATTGCCGTTGATCCAAATGGAGAAAATCGCTTTCGACTTGGTGACCATGCACGCGCTAACTCAACAATCAGGCGATACATTAACGCGGCGATTCCACCACCAATGGCGTACCAGAATAAAACACAAACCACATTACGAGCGTAACCCATGATGATAGTTTCAGCCGCGGCTTTGCCAAGTCCAAGTGATGACAGTGATTCAGTTTGACGGTTAACAATCGGAGCCAATAACTGGCGAGCCGCGGCTTTATCTTCTCGGCCAAGTGCTTTGATCAACTGATTTGCCAACTTTTCATTGTTACGCCAATCAATAGCGAGTAACAACAGCGCTAATTCAAACAGTTGTGATTGCCAAACCAGTGGCTGCAGTGCCAATAGAATAACCAGAGTCGGCAAGACCATTAACCCCCAAGCTAAAGTGCCTGAGATTAAGCTTTGGGAATAATTTTGATTGTTATTAACCTTGGTTGCTAAAAGTTCAGCAAACTTATGCCATAAGGTCGTGGGATGTGCGGCATGGGGGATAGGTAAAATTAAATGAAAAAGCAGTGCTCCCCACATTACAAGGAGCACGCCATTTGCAAATACCTGATCAAACAGTGTTTGCATGTCTAGTCGCTTACTTTAGTAGGGCAACCATCTTGATAACCATCTCAGAAGAGCTTTGTGCTGCTAGTGGCAGGAACTCTTCGAAGCTCATTGGTGATTCTTTGTCTGCAACGTCAGAGATTGCACGAACAACCACGAATGGTACTTGGAATTGGTGACAAGCTTGAGCGATAGCCGATGCTTCCATCTCTACAGCAACCACTGATGGGAAGTGCTTGCGGATGAACGCTTGACGTTCTGCTGTGCAAACAAATGCGTCGCCAGTACAGATAAGACCGCGAACGGCGTGCTTATCTTCCATTTGTGCTAGAGCTTGTTCAGCAACAGCCATCAGTTTGTCGTCAGCTTTGAACGCTGCTGGTTGACCTGCCATTTGACCAATTTCGTAACCGAAAGCTGTAACGTCAGCATCGTGGTGACGAACTTCAGTAGAGATAACCACATCGCCAAGGTTCAGTGTTGAATCAAAACCGCCAGCAGAGCCAGTGTTTAGAACGACACCTGGTTGGTATTCACTTAGCAGGATTGAAGTACCAACAGCGGCTGCTACTTTACCAATGCCTGATTGAAGCAAAACAACGTCAACACCATTTAGCTGACCAGAGAAAAAGGTACAACCGCCTTTATTAACTTCAGTAATGTCTGAAATTGCTGCTTTTAGGATCGCAACTTCTTGCTCCATTGCGCCAATGATGCCGATTTTCATGTGTAGTCTCTTAATAAAAAATATTTAAACAGTAGAGCGAAATTGTAACATGGAAGAGAAGTGTCGAGCGACTGCCCAGAAGCACTTCTCATCCGAATACAGACGATTTATCTGTGTATTCTTTTATCTATTTGATTAAGCCTTCGCTTTTCAAGCTAGCACGAAGTTGTTCAGCACGTTTTCGGTTTACGCCAAAGTCAGAATGGCCAGTGCGAGACTCTGAACGCACGATCAGTTTGCCATCAGTGATCTTAAGCTCTAAGTCATCGACAAAGCGCATGATACGCGAGGTGCATTCAACACGTAGGTAGTCTTCCGTTTTACTGGCTGTTTTTGCGCCCGGTAAGGTCTGCGCAACCTGCTCAATGGCATCTAATTTTGCTGAATCTGATAACTCAAACGAGGCCAATGCATGCTGTTCACGGTCATCTTGAGTTGAAACGCAGTTTGGTTTGTCTCCACAAGGTGATGAAGTTCTGTCTTTCATGTCCGTGATTCCTTGGCTGCAAGCGGTTAGAGTTAAAAGAGATAGAGAAAGGAGAGCGGCTTTTTTCATAGTGTTTCCTATGGCTTGTTTTTAATTCTAATTGTAGTTATCGGTATTGGCTTATTTGTAATTGTTTTACGTATTTTCGTGATGCTTGTGATAAACGAATCTAATTCAAAAAAGGATCCATCATTGGATCCTTTTTTATAGTAACGAACTGAGTAATAAAGGAAACCCAATCACACTTCTAGGTAATCCAAGATCCCTTCTGCGGCTTTACGGCCTTCATCGATAGCGGTTACCACTAAGTCAGAGCCTCGAACGGCATCGCCACCAGCGAATATCTTGCTGTTGGTGGTTTGGTATTGAAACTCTTGTGTGCCGGGAGCCTTGATGCGACCCCATTGGTCGAGCTCTACACCAAATGGTTCTAGCCATTCCATTGCATGAGGTTGGAAACCAAATGCCATGATCACGGCATCAGCCTCAAGAACATGCTCACTGCCTTCAACCGGTTCAGGACGACGGCGGCCTGCCTCATCTGGTTCACCCAAGGCTGTTTTCATCACTTTAACGCCAGTCACATGACCGGATGAATCGGTTTCCAGTGCTAATGGTTGAAGGTTGAACATGAACTTCACGCCTTCCTCTTTCGCATTTTTCACCTCTCGGCGAGAGCCCGGCATGTTCGCTTCATCTCGGCGATAAGCACAAACAACATTAGCAGCGTGTTGACGAATCGACGTTCGGACACAGTCCATTGCAGTATCACCACCACCAAGCACGACTACTTTCTTGCCTTTCATGTCGATGAATGGCGTTGGGTTATCCAGTTCCATGACCTTGTAGGTATTGGAAACAAGAAATGGTAGGGCATCATAAACGCCCGGAGCTTCTTCGTTGTCTAATCCAGCACGCATATTTTTATAGGTGCCGACACCTAAGAAAACGGCATCATAATCATCGACAAGTTGTTGTAGTTGAACGTCTTTGCCGACTTCGGTATTCATTTTAAATTCGACCCCCATACCACTAAAGATACGGCGACGGTTTTCCATGATGCCTTTCTCAAGCTTGAACGATGGGATACCAAACGTCAGCAGGCCACCGATCTCAGGGTAGCGGTCAAATACCACGGCCTTCACACCGTTTCGAACTAAGATATCAGCTGCTGCAAGACCTGCTGGGCCTGCGCCGATGATCGCGACCTTTTTGTCGGTCCATTCAACGTGAGACATGTCTGGCTTCCAGCCCATCTCAAACGCTTTGTCATTGATGTACTTTTCAATGTTGCCGATGGTTACTGCGCCGAAATCATCGTTGAGGGTACAAGATCCCTCGCACAGCCGATCCTGAGGACAAACTCGTCCACACACCTCAGGTAAGCTGTTGGTTTGGTGAGACAGTTCAGCGGCTTCGATAATGCGCCCTTCATTGGCAAGCTTAAGCCACTGAGGGATGTAGTTATGAACTGGACATTTCCATTCACAGTAAGGGTTACCACAGTCTAAACAACGGTCAGCTTGCGCTTTGGCTTGTTGCTTAGTGAAAGGTTCGTAGATCTCTACAAACTCAATCTTACGTATCTTGATTGGTTTCTTCGCTGGGTCTACGCGATTCACATCAATAAATTGGTATACATTCTGGCTCATGATTGGCTCCTTCCAATTATTGCGCTTGAACACGAAGTTCAGCAGAGCTACGGCTTTGGTGACCGAGCAAGGTGTTAAGATCCGCCGTCTTTGGCTTCACTAGGTAGAACTTCGGAATCCATTCATCAAAGTTCGCCAGAATAGCTTCAGCGTGTACTGAGCCAGTCTCTTCTAAGTGCTCTGCAATCAGGCCGCGTAGATGTTCTTGGTGGATAAATAGATCAGACAGAGAAAGCGCTTCGACCGATTCGTTGTTCACACGGCCTTGGAAGTCTTCATTCTTATCCATGACATAAGCAAAACCACCCGTCATACCCGCGCCGAAGTTGACGCCAGTTGCGCCAAGAATGGCAACAATACCGCCAGTCATGTATTCACAGGCGTTGTCACCCGCACCTTCAATCACAGCAACGGTACCTGAGTTACGCACGCCAAATCGTTCGCCCGCAGTACCTGCGGCAAATAGCTTGCCTCCGGTTGCGCCATACAGACAAGTGTTGCCTATGATGGTCGCTTCGTTACAAGTAAATGCGGTGCCTTGGTGCGGCTTGATAACCACTTTGCCGCCAGCCATGCCTTTGCCAACATAGTCATTGGCATCGCCTGTCAGATATAGCTCTACGCCTCCGGCGTTCCAAACCGCAAAGGATTGGCCTGCTGTACCATCGAGATACAACTTAATTGGTGAGCCAGCCATGCCTTGGTTACCGTAACGTTTGGCAATTTCACCAGAGATACGAGCGCCAATCGAGCGATCGGTGTTGATCACGTTGTAGTAAAGGCTGGTGGATTGACGTTTCTCAATCGCATCAATTGCATCATCAAGGATCTGTTGGTTGAGCTGAGCCTTATCAAATGGTGCGTTTGGCTCAGTCCAAAACAGTGGGTGACCTTCTGGAGATACTGGAGCTTCGAGTATTGAAGAGAGATCGAGTTTGCTCTGTTTCGCAGTGAGGCCTTGAACGGCTTCAAGCAAGTCAGTACGACCAATCAGATCAGTAAGTTTTTCTACGCCAAGTTCTGCAAGGTACTGGCGAACTTCATCGGCTAGGCCTGTAAAGTAGTTCACCACCATGTCTGGTAGGCCTTTGAAGTATTCGCGGCGTAGGGTTTCATCTTGAGTCGCCACACCTGTCGCACAGTTATTTAGGTGACAGATTCGCAAGAACTTACAACCCATCGCCACCATAGGTGCGGTACCAAAACCAAAGCTCTCTGCACCTAAAATCGCGCCCTTGATAACATCGAGGCCGGTTTTTAAACCACCATCGACTTGCAGGCGGATCTTATGACGAAGCCCGTTGGCGACGAGTGCTTGTTGAGTTTCGGCTAAGCCAAGCTCCCAAGGACAACCTGCGTATTTCACTGAAGTCAGCGGGCTTGCTGCAGTACCACCGTCGTAACCGGAGATCGTAATCAAGTCGGCATAAGCTTTCGCTACACCTGTGGCAATGGTGCCTACACCCGGTTCAGATACTAACTTCACTGAAACCAAGGCTTTAGGGTTAACTTGCTTAAGGTCGAAAATCAGCTGCGCCAGATCTTCGATAGAATAAATATCGTGATGTGGAGGAGGGGAGATCAATGTTACGCCTTGAACTGAGTATCTCAGCTTGGCGATTTCTGCTGTGACTTTATGGCCCGGTAGTTGGCCACCTTCGCCCGGCTTCGCACCTTGTGCAACTTTGATTTGCAGAACATCCGCATTGGTTAAGTAATGTGGCGTCACACCAAAGCGACCGGAAGCTATCTGCTTGATACGGGAGTTACGATCAGTACCAAAGCGTCGTGGATCTTCACCACCTTCACCAGAGTTGGAGTAACCACCCAAGCGGTTCATCGCCATGGCTAGCGCTTCATGAGCTTCTGGGCTCAAGGCACCAATCGACATGGCCGCCGAGTCGAAGCGCTTAAAGAGCTCGCTACTTGGCTCGACTTGTTCTAGAGGTAGAGGTTGATCGGCTTTTTTGAGGCTCATTAAGTCGCGCAGCATAGCAGCAGGACGAGCATTAACTTGCTTCGCAAAAGATTGATAATCCGATGTTTCACCTGTCTTTACTGCGGTTTGCAAGGTGCTGACTACGTCTGGGTTGTAGGCGTGGTATTCGCCGCCATGTACGTATTTGAGTAAGCCACCATGTTCCAGTGGTTTACGCTTAGTCCATGCTTTACGAGATAGATTATAGATATCTTGTTGGAAGTCGCTAAAGCTAGCACCTTGGATACGAGTCGTTACGCCACGGAAACACAAATCAACGACATCGGTATGTAAACCGACCGCCTCAAATAACTGCGAGCAGCGATACGAAGCAATTGTCGAGATACCCATCTTCGACATGATCTTATACAGACCTTTGTTGATACCGTTTTGGTAATTTTGCAATGCAGTGCGATAGTCTTTATCTAATGAACCATCGTCCAACATTTTGCCCAGAGCTTCATAAGCGAGATACGGGTAAACCGCGGTGGCGCCGAAACCAAGCAATACTGCAAATTGGTGTGGGTCACGTGCGGTTGCTGTTTCAACCACGATGTTAGCATCACAACGTAGGTTGGTGTCTGCGAGTCGAGTTTGTACTGCACCGACAGCCATTGCTGCTGGAACGGGTAGCTTACCTTTCTCTAAACCTTTGTCTGAAAGCACAACCAAAACGGCGCCGTCACGTACATCTTGAACCGCACGATCACACAAGTCGTTGATGGCTTGTTCGAGATCTTTTTCTGCTGGGTCATAGTGCATGCTAAGAATCGTATGGCCATAATGCTTTTGATTTAATTGCAGAAGTTGCTGCATATCAGAATAAAGCAGAACGGGTGAATCAAACGTCACACGGTAAGCATGCCCATCGGTTTCACAGAACACATTCATCTCTTGGCCGATACTGGTTGCCAGAGACATAACGTGTTTTTCACGCAAAGGATCAATCGGTGGGTTGGTGACTTGAGCAAACTTCTGACGGAAATAGTCGGTGATTAGGCGCTCTTTAGAAGACAGCACTGCCATTGGCGTATCGTCGCCCATAGAACCGACCGCTTCTTGTCCCATGTCACCGAGTACACGCAGTACTTGGTCTGACTCTTCGTTGCTCATTGCAAACTGTTTTTGATAGGTCTTTAGGGTGTCATCATCAAAATTACGCTTACCGACTTGGTCATCTGCTAGTGCGGAAAACGGTGTTAATTTGTGAACGTTCTTATCCATCCACTCTTTATATGGGTGACGGCCTTTAAGATCATTGTCGATCTCGTTCGACTGCCATAGCTTACCGCGACGCGTATCAATAACGAGTAATTCACCAGGGCCAACACGTCCTTTCTCTGCCACTTCGTCTGGCGCATAATTCCAGATACCGACTTCAGATGCCAAGGTGATTAGGTTGTCTTTTGTGATCACATAGCGAGCAGGGCGTAAGCCGTTTCTGTCGAGGTTACATGCCGCATAACGGCCGTCAGACAGTACGATACCCGCAGGGCCATCCCACGGTTCCATGTGCTTGGAGTTGAAGTCGTAGAATGCACGCAGATCGGGATCCATGTCTGGGTGGTTTTGCCAAGCGGGCGGCACGAGCATGCGCATCGCTCGGAATACATCCATACCACCGGCAAGGAACAGGTCGAGCATGTTATCTAGGCTTGATGAATCTGAGCCTGTCTCATTCACAAAGGGGGCGGCCGTTTGTAAATCGGGCAGCAGTGGTGAAGAGAATTTATAGGCACGAGCTTTAGCCCACTGACGGTTACCTTCGATGGTATTGATCTCACCATTGTGCGCCAAATAGCGGAATGGCTGAGCCAGTGGCCAACGCGGCTGAGTATTGGTTGAGAAGCGCTGGTGGAACAGGCATATTGCTGATTCCATACGTAAGTCAGCAAGATCGAGGTAAAATCTTGGAAGATCGGCCGGCATACACAAGCCTTTGTAAACCATGACTTGTGTCGAAAGGCTACAAATATAGAAATCTTTGTCTTCTGTGATCTGCTTTTCAATTCGACGACGAGCGATGTAAAGGCGTCGTTCAATATCGCGTTCACGCCACCCTGCAGGTGCTGAGATAAACACTTGCTGAATATTGGGAACAGAATCTTTGGCGATTGGGCCTAATACGTCGGTGTTGGTCGGCACGACACGCCAGCCTGCAACGGTTAAAGTCTCTTGAGCGAGCTCTTTATTGACGATGTCTTGCGCGGATAGCGCTTTGATTGGGTCTTGGCTGAAGAAAATCATGCCGACAGCGTATTGCTTGCCGAGCTTGAAATTATTCTCTTCTGCAATAATTCTGAGATAAGAGTCTGGCTTTTGTAGTAATAAGCCACAGCCATCTCCTGTTTTACCATCCGCAGCAATACCACCACGGTGTGTCATGCGATCGAGGGCTGAAATAGCAGTTCGTACCAACTTATGACTCGGTTGGCCTTCCATTTGCGCTATTAAACCAAATCCACAGTTGTCTTTTTCAAGACTAGGATCATATAGAGCCATTGCAATTCTCCCTTTTGCTTCTCTGTCATCCAGACAGTAAATGACTAACTATTCATATACTTGTTATTTTTTATAAGCTTATAGTTTGTCTTTAGCTAGTTAAAACGTTATTGGTTGTGTTAACAAAACCGATTGGTTTTATTTTCACCAGCTTTACAACGTATAGCTAATTGTGTTTAAGGTCAAGTTCATGGTTAATTATCACGCGTAAACGCGATTAACCACGTAATAATCTAAAATAGTAGAATGATATCAAAGGGATATAAAAGGTGGATGTTAATGGAATTTAACATGTGCCACGAAGGGAATGTCGCAGGAGCCGTAAGGCAGATAGAAAAAAGGCTAGCATCGAGTGCTAGCCAAACATAAAAGTTAGGAAGGGTGTTGCTTTTCCTCTAGGCTAACGTCATCGACGTTAGCCTGAGAAATATTATGCGGAAAGCATGAGTGAATCTGCTTTCGCTTCTAAGTTTGAGTTACCCATTAAGAAGTCATCAATGGCAATTGCACATTCACGACCTTCATTAATACAACGTACAACCAGAGATTGGCCAGTACGCATATCACCAGCAGCGAAAACGCCTTTCTGGTTGGTTGCAAAACCTTCAGAAGCAACGTTACCGCGCTCGTCCAGTTTAATGTCTAGTTGAGCAAGCACGCCTGTTGGCTCTGGGTGTAAGAAGCCCATTGCAAGGAATGCCATGTCACAAGGGATAACACGTTCAGAGTTCGCTACTTCATCAAAACCTGGACGTTCGCCTGGTTTCGCGTCTTGCCAAACGATGTCAGCGATACGAAGTCCGGTTACATTACCGTTATCGTCAGAGATGAACTCTTTAGTCAGGATGTTCCAATGACGTTCACAACCCTCTTCGTGAGAAGTGGTCGTTTTCATGATCATTGGGTATTGAGGCCAAGGCATATTTGCAGGGCGTTTCTCTGGTGGGATCGGCATGATCTCAACCTGAGTAATGCTTGCTGCTTTATGACGGTTTGATGTGCCCACACAGTCAGAACCCGTATCACCACCACCGATAACCACAATGTGCTTATCTTTTGCGTGAAGTTCTTCTGTCTTAAGATCTAAGTCGTTGGCTCGGCGGTTGTTTTGACCAAGGAATTCCATGGCAAAGTGAACGCCTTTCAGCTCACGACCTGGGATTGGTAAATCACGTGGAACCGTAGAACCACCCGTTAGCAATACCACATCAAATTCTTGGCGTAGCTGTTGAGCATTAACATCAACACCGATGTGTTGGTTCACTTTAAACTCAACACCAGCTTCAGCCATTAGGTTGATCTTACGATCAATCACGTCCATACCCAGTTTGAAATCTGGGATACCGAAGCGAAGTAGACCACCGACTTTCTCGTCACGTTCAAATACCGTTACCGAGTGACCAGCGCTGTTTAGCTGCTCAGCTGCGGCTAAGCCAGCAGGACCTGAACCGATAACCGCGACAGTTTTACCTGTACGAGAGCGTGGTGTCTTAGGCTTTGCGTACCCTTCACGGTACGCAGTTTCTACAATCGTTTTCTCGATATTACAGATAGTGATTGGGTCTTGGTTGATGCCAAGAACACAGGCACTTTCACAAGGAGCAGGACAAACACGACCTGTAAACTCAGGGAAGTTGTTGGTAGAGCTTAGAATGTTCCAAGCCTCTTCCCAGCTGTCACGATAAACCGCGTCATTGAATTCTGGGATGATGTTACCAATCGGACAGCCGTTGTGACAGAAAGGTACGCCACAGTCCATACAACGAGATGCTTGAGTACTGATCTTTTCACCAAACTCTTCGTTAAGTACGAACTCTTTGTTGTCTTCAATTCGAACTGACGGGTCGAGCTTTTTTGGAAGCTCACGACCGTGTTCTAAAAATCCAGTAGGCTTACCCATTATACTGCCTCCACTTCTTCCGTTTGTGCCTGTTGTGCTTCAGCTTTACGCTTCTCAAGAACTGCTTTGTAGTCGCGTGGCATTACTTTAACTAGTGATGCGACACTTACTTCAAAGTTGTCTAGGAAAGACTGAGCAACTTCACTTCCTGTGAATTCAACATGCTTCGTTAGCATATCTAGTAGAAGATCTTTATCTTCTTGTTCAATTGGATCTAGGTCTACAAGTTCTGCGTTGAGCTTGGTTTCGAAGTCGCCTGCTTTATCCCAAACATAAGCGACACCGCCACTCATACCTGCAGCAAAGTTACGACCCGTTGAGCCAAGGATAATTGCCGCGCCACCTGTCATGTATTCACAACCGTGGTCACCAACACCCTCAACAACAACCTTCGCACCAGAGTTACGAACACAGAAACGTTCGCCAGCCATACCGCGAATGAAAGATTCACCTGAGGTTGCACCGTAGAAACATACGTTACCCACAACGATGTTGTCTTCAGCAACGATAGTAGATTTCGCATCTGGGTACAGTACCAAAGTACCGCCAGACAGACCTTTACCCCAGTAATCGTTCGCGTCGCCTTCTACTTCGAACTTAACGCCTTTCGCAAGGAACGCACCGAACGATTGACCTGCACTACCGTGGAACTTAACGTTCATTGGCTGTGGTAAACCTTGGTCTTTGTAAACCTTCGAGATTTCGTTCGACAGCATCGTGCCTGCTGAACGGTCCGTGTTGATGATAGGGAACTGAGCGGTAACCGCTTCACCTTTCTCAAGCGCTGGGATTGCAGCCTGAATCAACTTACGGTCTAGAACGTCTTCAAGATTATGATTCTGTGTTGTCTGGTTGTAGATACCATCTTCTGCACGAGCCTGCTCAATGTGCAGTACTGGTGTTAGATCTAGGTTCTTGTACTTCCAGTGACCGATGTCATCACGAACTTTAAGTTTGTGCGATTGACCAACCATCTCGTCGATAGAACGGAAGCCCAGTTCAGCCATTACTTCACGTAGACCTTCAGCCATGTATTGGAAGAACGTTACTACGTCTTCTACGCGGCCGTCGAAACGCTCACGAAGAGTTTTGTTTTGTGTTGCGATACCAACAGGACATGTATTCTTGTGACACTTACGCATCATGATACAGCCTTCAACAACTAGAGCAGCTGTTGCTACGCCCCATTCTTCAGCGCCAAGTAACGTTGCGACTGCAAGGTCACGTGGTGTTTTCATCTGACCATCAGACTGAACAACGATACGGTTACGTAGGCCGTTTTTCAGTAGTGTTTGGTGCGTTTCTGCTAGACCCAGTTCCCAAGGCAGACCAGTGTGACGGATAGAAGACATCGGAGATGCACCCGTACCACCATCAAAACCTGCGATAAGTACTACGTCAGCTTTCGCTTTTGCTACACCCGATGCAATCGTACCTACGCCAGCTTCTGATACTAGCTTCACGTTGACACGGCCGTTACGGTTCGCGTTTTTCAGATCGTAGATCAGCTGAGCCAAATCTTCGATTGAGTAGATATCGTGGTGTGGCGGTGGAGAGATAAGACCTACGCCCGGAGTCGAGTGACGTGTTGCACCGATCCAATCATCAACCTTATCACCAGGTAGTTGACCACCTTCGCCAGGTTTCGCTCCTTGAGCCATCTTGATTTGAAGCTCATCAGCGTTAGATAGGTAGTAAGACGTTACACCAAAGCGACCAGAAGCCACCTGTTTGATTGCTGAACGTTCCCAGTCACCGTTTTCTTTGCGTTCGAAACGTGCTGGATCTTCACCACCTTCACCTGAGTTTGATTTCGCGCCAATGCGGTTCATTGCAACAGCCAGTGTTGAGTGAGCCTCATGTGAGATTGAACCAAAGCTCATTGCGCCGGTTGCGAAACGCTTAAGGATGTTCTCGATGGGTTCTACTTCTGCAAGAGGAATAGAGCCAGCAGGATTCTTGATGAAGTCCAGTTGACTACGTAGCGTTGCTGCGTTGTCGCCTTGGTCATCGACTGCTTTTGCGTACTTCTTGAACTGACCGTAATCTTTATTACGCGTCGATTCTTGAAGTAGAGAAATCGTTTCAGGGTTGAATAGGTGCTTCTCACCACGTTGTTTCCACTGGTAAACACCGCCAACATCAAGGATCTGAGCTGGGATTTCACGAGCTGGGTAACCAACACGGTGACGAACTAGCACTTCTCGTGCGATATCATCGATCGTTAGACCTTGGATACGAGAAACAGTACCAGTGAAGTATTTTTCCACTACTGACTTGCTTACACCAAGTGCTTCAAAGATTTGTGCACCGTGGTAAGACTGTAGCGTAGAGATCCCCATCTTAGAGAAGATCTTCAGTAGACCGCCGTTGACACCTTTACGGTAGTTATCGAATAACTCACGCGGGTGTACGTTTGGATCTAGCTTCTTCGTACGTTGCAGTTCAACAATCGTTTCAATAACTAGGTATGGGTTAACTGCGTTCGCACCGTAGCCGATAAGCGTTGCAAAGTGGTGTGTCTCGCGAGCATCGCCCGTTTCAACAACAATGTCACACTTAGCTCTTAGACCTTTACGGATAAGATGGTGGTGAACCGCGCCAACTGCCAGCATTGCTGGAATAGCGGCGTGGGTAGAGTTAACCGCACGGTCTGTCAGTAGGATGATAGAGTAGCCATCAATCACGGCGTCTTCTGCGTATTGGCAGATACGCTTAAGTGCGCGCTCTAACTTACCGTTGTCTCCGTTTGCTTGGAATACGATATCCAGCGTCTTCGCTTGAAGGTGCTCGTTATCGATTGCACGTAGCTTCTCTAACTCAGAGTTAGATAGCACAGGAGACTCAAGTTCTACTTTTTGACAGTGTTCAGGTGTTTCAGCAAGTAGGTTCTGATCCTTACCTAGGTAAGTGTTCAGAGACATAACCATACGCTCACGAATTGGATCGATTGGCGGGTTAGTTACTTGTGCAAATAATTGCTTGAAGTAGTTTGAAAGGTGCTGCGATTGATGGGAAAGAATCGCTAGCGGCCAGTCAGCCCCCATTGCAGAAAGTGGCTCGTAGCCTGTTTTCGCAAGAGGTAGAATGATTTCGTTTACTTCTTCAGAGCTCACACCAAACGATTGTTGTTTATGAAGCAACTTTTCTGGAGAAGGTTGGTTAAATTCGTTGTTCGCATCCGGTAGCTTTTTCAAGCTCAGAAGGTTCTCTTCAACCCACTTTTCGTAGGGTTGTGCTTTAGCAATACCGTCTTTCACTTCTTCGTCAGAAATGATGCGGCCTTGCTCAAGGTCAGCAACGAAGATACGACCTGGTTGTAAACGACCACGGTATTCAACGTTTTCGGGAGCGATCTCAACAACACCAGATTCAGACGCCATCACTAGGAAGTCGTCTTTCGTTACTGTGTAGCGAGAAGGGCGCAGACCGTTACGGTCAAGTGTTGCACCAACTTGAACACCATCGGTGAAACATACTGATGCCGGGCCATCCCATGGTTCCATTACGTTCGCGTGGTACTGGTAGAACGCACGACGAGTTGGATCCATGTTTTTGTTTTCTTGCCATGCTTCAGGGATCATCATCATTAATGCGTGTGGCAGAGTACGACCTGAAAGAACAAGTAGCTCAAGCGCCATATCGAAGTTTGATGAATCCGAGCTACCTTCCTGACAGATAGGAAGCAGCATGTCGATTTCAGCTTGTGTAAACAGATCCGACTCTAGGATTGCTTCACGTGCTTTCATCCAGTTTAGATTGCCGCGAACCGTATTGATTTCGCCATTATGCGCTATGTAACGGAAAGGCTGAGCCAGACGCCAACGAGGGAATGTATTGGTAGAGAAGCGAGAGTGTACAAGTGCTAGAGCTGTCACCATAGTTGGGTTTTGCAGGTCTAGGAAGTACTGAGGAACTTGTTCTGTTGTTAGCTGACCTTTGTACACCAATGTCTTGTAAGACATAGAGTTGATGTAGAAGTCGTCACCGATGTTTGACACGCTTTCTAGGCATACACGAACAGTGTAGTTACGTAGAACATACAGTTTACGCTCAAGCTCTTCTGGTGTGATACCAGGGCCGCCAGAAATAAATACGTGTTCAAATTGAGGTTCAGTGCTTAGTGGGTCAGCACCAATCATTGAATTGTCAGTTGGAAGTTCACGGTAACCGATAACTTCTAACTCAAGGCGCTGTGCATTGCGTTCTAGAATGTCACGACACTGTGCACGTTTGTATTCATCCTTAGGGAAAAGTACAACACCAACACCATATTTTTCAAAAGATGGCAGTTTAATTCCAAGCTTTACGGCTTCTTCTAGTAAGAATTCGTGTGGCTTCTGTAGCAGGATACCTGCACCATCACCAGAACACGGATCACAGCCTTGGCCGCCACGGTGTTCCATACGTGCAAGCATATCGAGTGCTTGAGTTACTACATCATGAGATTTGCGATTCTTAAGATGAGCAACAAAACCGATACCACAAGCGTCATGCTCCAATTCAGGAGTATACAGACCCTGTGAGTTCTGCTCTTGATCTACCATAGATACATCCTTCCAGTTAAATCTAGGCGCAACTTCTTTGTATAAAGTTAGCCTTGTCCTTTTATATTTATGGGTCTAAACCTGCCTATGCTGGCGGTTTGAATCCTTTCCGTATCTCGCAGGAAAAGTATTGCGAGAAAAACAATCCTTAGTGATATCCGTTTGTTTTTGACCACAAACTAGTGGTTTATATAGGTGGGGTATGGACATCACCGACTTATTGGCAAGTTTTCGATGTAAGTAAACACTCAGAAATAGCCAATATGTGTAAGTATCCTACAATTTTGTCTAGGCGAATTGCAATGAAAGTTAACCGATGTAGACCATTTTTTTCGTTTTGTTTTGAATTTAATGCCTAACAAATGTGCAACATTAGGCAAATAGAGCTTATTTTTTGCATGTTTATTGATATTTGATAGGTTGCTCGCAAAAATCCTTGCGTAAACTAATTGGTCGAATTTTGCAGGGATGTAATTTTTTTTCAAAAAAGACTGATATTCATTCTTATTTACTTGAGTGCTTTGAAAATATGCAATTACACGAGTTAGTTAATACTATCGGCCAAGATCTCCAACGTCGTTATGGCGAGAAGGTTCACAAGCTGACACTTCACGGTGGGTTTAGTTGCCCAAACCGAGACGGGACAATTGGCCGTGGCGGTTGTACCTTCTGCAATGTAGCTTCTTTTGCCGATGAACAAACTCAAGTTCAAAGTATTGCCGATCAATTAAAAGACCGTGCGGGTGAGATTGCCCGTGCTAAGAAGTATCTTGCTTACTTTCAGGCATACACCAGCACTTATGCTGAAGTGCAGGTACTCAAGAATATGTATGAAGAGGCTCTAAAAGCACCCGGAGCAGAGATTGTTGGCCTTTGTGTTGGCACGAGACCAGACTGCGTGCCTGATGCAGTACTGGACCTGCTCGCGGAGTACGTTAAGCAAGGTTACGAAATTTGGCTAGAGCTCGGCCTGCAAACAGCCAATGATAAAACCCTCAAGCGAATTAACCGCGGACACGATTTCACTGTGTATGAAACGATCACCCAGCGCGCACGTGCTTTAGGAATCAAGGTATGTACTCACCTTATTGTCGGCCTGCCCAAAGAAACCAAAGCGGATAACCTTGAAACTCTAGAGAAGGTATTAGCAGCTGGCACTGATGGTATCAAGCTTCACGGGCTTCATATTGTTGAAGGCAGTACTATGGCTAAAGCCTGGAAGGCAGGAAAGCTAGAAGCACCAAGCCTTGAGGAGTACATTGATATCGCGAGTGAGATCATTCAACGCACACCAGCGGACGTGGTTTATCATCGTGTATCTTCTGCGGCGAGACGCCCGACACTACTCTCCCCTTTATGGTGTGAGAACCGTTGGTTGGCGATGACTGAGATTGGTCGTTTGCTTGATAAAACTGGCGCACAAGGCATTAAAACAGGCTTTGCATTCGAGTACACGCAACCTGTTTTAAACGCGACCAATTGATAGGGATGGGTGACTGTAGGTAACAGCAGATAAAACCAACAAATAGTGGTAACATTTCCCTCACAGAATTTATAAGTATAGATTGAGAGCAGATGGAACTGGTAATGACTTGGTTATGGGATAGGGCGTATGGCTACGGTATATATATCGTTGTTCTATTGCTGATAGGTCTCATCTGCTGGCATATTTATTTACGTTACCAGTCATATATTGAACAGCTTCTTCTTGCTACACCTTCACCTCTTTATTTTGTTGACATCCGAAGTGGTGAGATCTTGTACGCCAATCGCCAAGCCATGCAGTTGCTTGGTATCCGCCAAATAGGTACTCACTTTCGTTTTCCAACAGTGGAAGCTGAGAATAGTTTTCGTCATTACCTCACTGATCACATCAACTCTCGAACGTTTGAATATCTCTCGTCTTGGGTTCTTTCTGAATTTGAATCTTTTAAGATCAACTTGGTGGGTCGTAAGATCCACTTTAGAAGTAGAAAGGCTTGGATGATACATGCTTCCCCTTATAAAAGTACCAACGAAGAGATTTCCCAAGAGGTTCGTGATCTCAATGTTGCTCGTACCGCTTTGGATTCTTTATCTGAGTTGGTCTATGTCATCGATCAAAAGGGTGAATTGGTCGCGAGTAATCGAGCGTTTAAAAAGTTTTGGCATGGTCGCCCTGAAGAGGGCACTTTAAGTGTGTCTAGTGGTGCCTTAAAAGGTCGTGTCAGTGAGCGCTCATGGACCACAGACCAAGATGGTAAGGGGTGTCTCCTTGAAACCTATCAAAGTGTTTTGCTCTCGCAAAGTGGGGAAACCATAGGTACGCTCTCGATAAGTCACGATGTGACGGATTGGCATGACATGCAGCAACAACTGCGTGGGGAAATGGAAAAGCGTAAAGATACTGAAGTTGCACTTGCACAACGTGACACCATTTTACAAAACATCTTGGAAGCGAGCCCTGACTCGATTGGTATCTTCAACGAAAACATGGTTTACCAGGCGTGTAATAAGCCATTTGTGGCAGCGTTGGGTATTTCTGAAGTCAGTGATTTAGTGGGTAAACGTCTACAAGACGTAGTACCAAATAGCATTTATATGCGCGTATCAGAGAGTGATCATCAAGTGCTTCATCAAGGTAACTCGTTGCGTTACATCGACAAACTGGTTTCAAGTGATGGAGAGTTTACTTGGTATGATGTAGTGAAGTCGCCTTTTAGAGACCCTGCATCGAGTACCAATGGTGTACTGATCATGGCACGTGATATCACAGAACGTTACCTCGCCGAGCAGAAACTTGAAGAAGCCAATTTAGAGCTTGAGCGCCTCAGTTTTATGGATAGTTTAACTCAGGTATCCAATCGACGTCGCTTCGATGAGCAGCTGTCTACATTGTGGCATCATCATGTGCGTGAGAAATTGCCGTTGACGATTATGCTGTGTGACATCGACTTCTTTAAAGGCTATAACGATTTCTATGGACACCAACAAGGTGACGATGCTTTGATTCAGGTTTCACAAGCCTTTAAGCAGGTGTTGAATCGCTCTTCGGATTGCGTGGCTCGATACGGTGGTGAAGAGTTTGGCTTTATTCTCCCAAACACAACCACAGAAGGTGCGCTTATGGTCGCTCGTCGAATTCATGATGAAGTGCAAAAACTAGGATTAGCTCATGAGAAGTCGACAGTGTCAGACTCCATCACGGTGAGTATTGGTATTGTCTCTTATATACCAACACCTGATGACGAAATGGAGTCTGCTGTTGCCTTGGCTGACAGTGCGTTGTATCAAGCGAAATCTGATGGTCGAAATCGTTCGATAGTGCATCCATACTCTATTCACTAACTTTATAGAATGGGTAACTTAGTGACTCCGTCTTTTTCTTGTTTAGCATTTATATTACTTGGCTAATATTTATGTGGCTTGGCTAATATTTATGTGGCTTGGCTAGTATTGATATTGCTTGGTTAGTATTAATATTGGTTGATTAACCTTCGATATTACCGCTAATCTCTTGCTGCGTGTGATGTAGCTAGCTTACCTACTTTCTTCAAACAAGGTAGAATGTTGCTAGTCTTATCGCGTGGAGCGCTAAATGAAACCCATGAAAAATCTTGCCCAGTATTACGTGGATCTGCTCGTAAAATTGGGGATTGTCCGCTTTTCTATCTTACTCGCCCTAGCGCTTGTTGCCCTTGCTGTTGTTGTACAAGTCGGTATCACCCTCGCACTCAAAGGTAATGTTGATGATATCGACATTGTCCGTTCGGTTTTCTTCGGTTTAGTGATCACACCTTGGGCGGTCTATTTTCTCTCAGTCGTGGTCGATCAACTGGAAGAGTCTCGCCAAAGGTTGGCTAAATTGGTCTCTAAGCTGGGTGACATGCGAGAGCGAGATCAAGAACTCAACAATAAACTGCAACTCAATATCGAAAAGCTCAACCAAGAAATTGAAGATCGTGAAAAAGCCGAAGAAGCGCGTGCAGAAGCAATGCATGATCTTGAGAACGAAGTGTTTCAGCGTGAGCGAACTCAGCTTGAATTAGCAGAACGTACGGCGCTGTTGCGTTCGTTTATCGATGCCTCGCCTGACCTCATTTATTATCGCAATGAAGATGGTGTGTTTTCAGGTTGCAACCGAGCGGTTGAAGAACTCACGGGCAAAACAGAAAAAGAGCTAGTTGGTTTGACGCCTTGGGATGTCTACAGCAAAGAGGTAGCCCAGCAAGTTGTTGAAACCGATAAGAAAGTCTTTGCTGACAACCAAGCTTTGACCTATGACCAATGGCTTGAATACCCCGATGGACGTAAGAGTTACTTCGAGCTGCGTAAGGTGCCTTTCTACAGTAAAGATGGTCGCCACCTTGGCTTGGTTGGTTTTGGTCGTGATATTACCGAGCGTAAAGAGCACCAAGAATCACTAGAGAAAGCCAGTCGCGATAAGACCACCTTTATTTCTACCATTAGTCACGAGTTAAGAACGCCCCTCAACGGTATCATTGGCTTGAGCCGTATGCTGCTTGATAGCCAACTGACCACCGAGCAGCGTAAACAGATGCAAACCATCAAGGTGAGCGCGGTAACATTGGGTAATATCTTTAACGATATTATCGACATGGATAAGTTCGACCGCCGTAAGCTTGAGCTATTCCCAACCCCTATCAATTTTGAAGATTTCGTTGTTGAGATCGAAAGCATTTCTGCGTTAATGGCAGAGCAGAAAGGGTTGAGGTTTGATCTAGAAAGATTGTCCGATCTCCCTTCTGCAGTTGAGGTGGATGGTACTCGTCTTAGACAGGTATTGTGGAATCTTGTAAGCAACGCGATGAAGTTCACCAAAGATGGTGGTGTCGTGATGACGGTCAGCGCTGAAATTGATGGCGATTTTGCCAACATCACGATGGAAGTAGAAGATACCGGGATAGGTATCCCTGAAAGTGAAATCGAGAAGATCTTCGCGATGTACTATCAGGTGAAATCGGGAACTGACAATTTACACGCTGTCGGTACCGGAATTGGTCTTGCTGTATCTCAACAGCTGATCAATATGATGGACGGTAACATTGAAGTCACCAGTGAAGAGGGGTTTGGTAGTACCTTTACGATTTCGATTCGAGTTCCAGTTAATCACGATACTCAGGCTTTGATCAAAACGCCAAGAAAGCAGTCCAACCTTAAGATTTTCATGGTCGAAGACATTGAGCTCAATATCACAGTAGCTCGTTCTTTACTTGAAAGCCTAGGGCATGAAGTGACAGTCGTAATGACGGGTAAAGAGGCACAAATCGTTTTCAACCCGAAAGATTATGACTTGGTATTACTGGATATCCAGTTACCAGATATGACTGGTTTCGACATTGCCCAATACTACCGCGAGAAATATAGCCAATTGCCGCCTTTGGTGGCATTAACCGCGAATGTATTAAACAATAAGCAAGAGTATTTCCAGAAAGGCATGGATGAAGCGATCAGTAAACCACTGTCGGTTCGTGCAATCCAGGATGTCATCAGCGAGTTGATTGAGGATGCCCCAGAGGTTATTGAGAAAGCCGAGGGTATTGATACAGCAAAGGATGTTGAAAAAGTAGCAGGTGTTGAGAAAGTAACAGCGAGTAAGCCGGCTCTTTCAACGATTGATACCACTTTGCTTGATATTGATATGCTAGAGTCTTATGTTGACATTGTCGGGTCGAAACCTGTTTTGGATAGCATCGTGATGTTTGAAGATATGATGCCGGAATATATGGAAATATTGAATTCCAATATGGTTGCGAAAGATCAAGACAGTATCGTTTCTGAGGCACACAAGATTAAAGGTGCAGCAGGTTCCATTGGCCTGAAACGCATACAGCAAGTTGCTCAGAAAGCTCAATCTCCAGATATGCCTGCGTGGTGGGAGAACATTTCAGATTGGGTTGATGAAATAAATAACGAATACCAAAATGATATTGAAGTCTTAAAGAGTTGGTTAAATCAAAGGTAGAAGAATAATGAAAAAATTAGCATTCGCCGCATGCGTTGTGGCATTAGCGGGTTGTTCTGCACCACAAGTAGAATGGCAGCAAGATAATCAAGTAGAAGTATCTGCAGCGACAGTCACAATGAAAAGCAACCTGTGGCACAACAAAATGCCTACGATTGGGGAGGCTCAAGACAAGACTCTACATGGTGCTATCTACCTAGAATCTGACTCACAATTACCAGCAACACTTGCGGTTGAGAGTGTGACGGTTAAACAGGGTGCAGATACCTTGTTGGTAACAGCTGACGATCTAGATTTAAGAACACACAGTGAAACGCAGTGGGAAGTAGCTTTTGTATGGCAGTTAGAGATCGACAGTGATAAGCCTGTTGATGTTGCGATTGAACTCAAAGATGGCGAAACCGTGAAGTGGTTAGTCGAGAAAGACGTTAAGGTAGATACGGTTTACTAAAGCCTTAGCGAACAATAAACAATAAAAAAGGGAGAATGCGTTGGCATTCTCCCTTTTTAATAACGATTGATCACGCTTCGATTGCTAGAAGTACTAACTGTTTATAAGTACTAACTGGTTAGAGTGCTATCGGTTTAGAAGTACTAATCGACGGCAAGAACTAAACGGCCAGAAGCGCGAATCGAATTAGTCTTCTAGGTCACCACAAAAGCGGTAGCCTTCACCGTGAATCGTCGCGATGATTTCTGGCGTACCAGAAACAGATTCAAAGTGCTTACGAATACGACGGATTGTTACGTCTACAGTACGATCGTGTGGCTTAAGCTCACGGCCAGTCATCTTCTTAAGAAGGTCTGCACGTGTTTGGATCTTACCTGGGTTCTCACAGAAGTGAAGTAGAGCACGGAACTCTGAACGAGGTAGCTTGTAGCCTTCGCCATCTGGGCTAACCAGAGAACGACTGTTGATATCTAGTACCCAACCATTGAACTCGTACTTCTCAACGCTACGCTTTTCTTCTTGAACAGAGCTTGTGCTCATTGAACGGTTCAGAAGGTTGCGTGCACGGATAGTCAGCTCACGAGGGTTGAAAGGCTTAGTGATGTAGTCATCTGCGCCGATCTCTAGGCCAAGGATCTTATCAACTTCATTATCACGACCTGTTAAGAACATAAGCGCTACGTTTGCTTGCTCACGCAGTTCACGAGCAAGTAGTAGGCCATTCTTACCTGGAAGGTTGATGTCCATAATTACAAGGTTAACTTGGTTGTCAGATAGCACTTGGTGCATCTCTTCACCGTCGCTAGCCTCAAAAACAGCATATCCCTCTGCTTCAAAAATACTCTTTAGAGTGTTACGAGTTACTTGCTCATCTTCAACGATAAGAATCTGCGGGGTTTGCATTTGGCGGTACCTAAATTTGTGACGAAACTGTGCTAATAGAATAAATTCTAGGCAAAACATAACATACAGGTAATGTATTTTTGATGATAACTTAAAGTTTTCAAAAAAACACTTACTTCCAGCTATCTGCCTTCCTTGAAGTATTGCCCAATAACGTAGATCCAGTACGCCTTTCAATCATTCTTTTAGTGATTTAAGAGGATTCTATAATGTTAACAGCATGCTAACAACGCGAGAATGTTAATTCCATTCACTTTGTTGATTTACATCAATTGCCGTATCGCAACAAACTTTAATAGTATGGCTACAACTTAACCAATGTTATGGTGACTATTTAGCACCAAAATAAGAATGATTATTCGAGATGTTTCGCACATCTTACTTGCTAAAGACCGGACTATGAACCAAGGAAGCTGAAAGCTATCCTTAGAGTCTAGTAGATAAATATGCTCAATCAACTTTTATTTCGTATTAAATTGGGCATAGAGCAATGAAAACAAAGGATTAATTTTAATAATATATAAAAGCATAGAGGCTCACCTGACTTAATAGGTTTGCCTTACTCACGGAGGATATATGCACGATATAACACCTGACTTATGTGATGAGTTTGAAAGCAAAGTCACGCTACTGAATATGCCATTACAGAACTTCGGCCAGCGTGGTGCGTTCTGGGGGAAAATTGTAACAGTTCGTTGTTATCACGATAATTCCAAGGTTCGTGAAGTTTTAGAGACCGATGGCTGCGGCAAAGTACTCGTTGTAGACGGTAATGGCTCGTGTCAAAAAGCGTTACTTGGCGACCAATTGGCTATTCTAGCCATCGAAAATGGTTGGGAAGGCGTCATTGTGAATGGTGCGGTGCGTGATGTTGCGATGATGGCGCAGATGGATCTTGGTATTCAAGCTCTCGGAGCCTCTCCATTTAAAACCGAGAAGCACGGTGTTGGGCAAGTGAATGTGACGCTCTCTATACACAATCAACTGATTCAGCCCGGTGATTACATTTATGCCGATTGGAATGGTGTGTTAATTTCAACGGAATTGTTGATTGAATCTTAACGGGCTCATCAATAAAGAAGTGGGATAGATTAGAAGCGAAACCCTAATCCTACCTCAACACCTTGTTGCCACTCTTCATAATCAAGGGTGGCATGCATATCTAGATTGTCGGTTAGCTGCACGCGGCTAGAAAGCTCTGCGGCTACCGATTTCTCACTGTCTTCGGTTTCATTGTTATAGGTGTGTAGAGAGCTGTTGAAAGAGACTCTTTCGGAAAACTGATAACTAACACCACTCAAGAATCCACTCTCATATTTCAGTGCAGCAGTGTTGATTCGTGTACCGAAATAAAGATCCACATCAGAAAACAAGCTATAAGAATAGCCACTGTCTACTGTCCAAGTATCAAAGCTTTCACTCGATGCACTTTGCGTGGAGATAAAAAACTTATGGGCAGAGCTATCGATTTGACTGGGGAGCAAAGGCAAACTGCTCAGTAGCGGTAAACTGTTCGCTGAACAAACAACAGGCATAGCAAAGACTAAAAGAATAAGTAATCTCTTCATTTCCCACTCCTGATGTCATTATTATTGTTTTTCGAACGTTATTGTTCAATTAAAGCACAGGACTTGTATGTTCGCTGTACTATCGATAGAGCATTTTGTTATGACTATATATGCAACTGATTACTTCTGTTTGTTTGATGAGTTAATCCACTCTCTGAATGGCAGGTTGATGCAGGGTGTTTTATCTCTTAAATGAAGGTTTGCTCTGAAAAACGGTGTGAATGTAAAAAAAACGCAACTTTTCATTGACGCATAGTAGTAAAAATTGATACACGTAGAGTAAAGCACAAGCAGAGAATTTGATATGCAGCATGTAAGCCACCTAGTAATGACCACCACCATTATTATTACCGACATTCACATTGTTGGGGCAGGCTGCTAAGTAACGGATTTTAAAAAAAAGGCCTGTATCCAACAAGATACAGGCCTTTTTTTGTACCATTTTTATGACTTATGGAGAAAGGGATGCGCGTTTTAAAGTTTGGAGGTTCATCATTAGCTGATGCAGATCGTTTTTTACGAGCAGCTGATATCATCGCTAATAATGCCCAGCAAGAAGAGCTAGCCGTTGTACTATCGGCTCCAGGAAAAACAACCAATAAGTTGGTCGCTGTTATTGAAGCTGCACTGAAAAACGGTGAAGCTGACACACAGATTTCAGAGATAGAATCATCATTTTCTGCGCTGTTTGCAGAGATTCAAGCGGTATTGCCGTCAGTAGATGGCTCTGCGTTTCAAGAGCAAGTCGATACCTCTCTTGCTCAACTTAAGCAGTTCGTGAATGGTATTAACCTACTGGGCATGTGCCCGAATCACGTAAATGCTCGTATCATTAGTAAAGGTGAGCGAGTTTCAATCCAGCTAATGAAAGCGGTGCTGGAAGCGAAAGGCCAACCAGCAAGCCTGATTGACCCTGTGGAATACCTCTATGCTCAAGGTGATCATCTTGAAGCTATGGTGGATGTGGATGTTTCAACTCAGAACTTCCGCCAATCACCGCTTCCTAAAGGTCACGTAAATATCATGCCGGGCTTTACTGCTGGTAATGAAAAAGGCGAGCTAGTAACGCTTGGCCGTAACGGCTCTGACTACTCAGCTGCAGTTCTAGCGGCATGTCTACGTGCTGATTGCTGTGAGATTTGGACTGACGTCGATGGTGTTTACAACTGTGACCCACGCTTAGTGGATGATGCCCGTCTTCTTAAATCACTTAGCTACCAAGAAGCGATGGAGCTATCTTACTTCGGTGCTTCTGTTCTACACCCGAAAACAATTGCACCTATCGCACAATTCCATATTCCATGCCTGATCAAAAACAGCTTCAACCCACAGGGTGCCGGCACTTTGATTGGCCAAGACACTGGCGAAGATAACCTGGCGATCAAAGGTATCACTACGCTAAGTGACCTAACGATGGTTAACGTATCAGGCCCAGGTATGAAAGGCATGGTAGGCATGGCGAGTCGTGTATTCGGCGCGATGTCTTCTGCAGGCGTTTCTATCGTTCTTATTACTCAATCTTCTTCTGAGTACAGCATCAGCTTCTGTATTGAATCGGCTGACAAAGTGAAAGCGAAGCAAGTGTTATCAGATGCGTTTGAACTCGAACTTAAAGATGGCCTATTAGAGCCAGTTGAGTTCATGGATGATGTTGCGATTGTGACGCTGGTGGGTGACGGTATGCGTACATCACGTGGCGTTGCTTCTCAGTTCTTCTCTTCTTTAGCTGAAGTGAACGTTAACATCGTTGCTATTGCTCAAGGCTCTTCAGAGCGCGCTATCTCTGCGGTTATCCCGGAAGATAAAATCTCAGAAGCAATCAAAGCGTGTCATGAAAACCTATTTAACTCTAAGCACTTCCTTGACGTCTTCGTTGTCGGTGTTGGCGGTGTTGGTGGTGAG
The DNA here is from genome assembly GCF_041439695.1 of Vibrio sp. FF266. Lineage (NCBI taxonomy): Bacteria > Pseudomonadati > Pseudomonadota > Gammaproteobacteria > Vibrionales > Vibrionaceae > Vibrio > Vibrio sp. FF266. The sequence goes on along the minus strand of NZ_JBGOOO010000009.1, from coordinate 75,885 downwards.
CTTGTTGACCAGATCCAACGTCAACAAGGCAAACTGGCTGAAAAAGGCATCGTGATTCGCGTATGTGGTTTAGCAAACAGCAAAGGCTTGCTGCTAGACAGCGATGGTCTACCGCTAGAACAGTGGCGTGATCGTATGTCGAGTGCGACAGAAGAGTTTAGCCTAGCGCGTTTAGCGGCACTTGTTCAACGTAATCACATCATCAACCCTGTGTTGGTTGACTGTACGTCTAGCGAAGGTATTGCAGGACAATACGCAGATTTCCTCGCGGCTGGTTTCCACGTTGTAACACCAAACAAAAAAGCCAACACAGCAAGCATGGCTTACTACCATCAGCTTCGTGAAGTGGCGCGTAACTCTCGTCGTAAGTTGATGTACGAGACAACAGTAGGCGCAGGTCTACCGGTAATCGAAAACTTACAGAACCTAATCTCTGCAGGTGATGAGCTTGAGAAGTTCAACGGTATTCTTTCTGGTTCACTGTCTTACATCTTCGGTAAGCTGGATGAGGGTATGACACTCAGCCAAGCAACCAACATTGCTAAAGATAACGGCTTCACTGAGCCGGATCCTCGTGATGATCTGTCTGGTATGGACGTTGCGCGTAAGCTGCTTATTCTTGCTCGTGAAGCGGGTATGGCACTTGAGCTTGAAGATGTTGAAGTTGACCAAGCATTGCCACCGGGTTTTGATGACTCAGGTACAGTTGACGAGTTCATGGCTCGCTTGCCAGAAGCGGATGCATACTTCAAAGAGCAGTCAGCTATCGCAGCAGAAGAAGGCAAAGTACTTCGTTATGTGGGTGAGATCGCTGAAGGTAAATGTAAGGTTCGTATCGCAGCTGTTGATGGCGATGACCCAATGTTTAAGATTAAAGATGGCGAGAACGCTCTGGCATTCTACAGCCGTTACTACCAGCCAATCCCGCTCGTTCTGCGTGGCTACGGTGCAGGTACTGAAGTTACAGCAGCAGGCGTATTCTCTGATGTGATGCGTACTCTTGGTTGGAAATTAGGAGTTTAGGAATGAGTTCAAGTGATATGGATGTTGTCGTTTATGCTCCTGCATCAATCGGCAATGTCAGTGTAGGTTTTGATGTGCTGGGGGCCGCTGTGTCTCCAGTGGATGGCACATTGCTTGGTGACCGAGTAATGGTGAAAGCCGGTGATGAACCATTCTCGCTAAAAACAGCAGGCAGCTTTGTTTCTAAGCTGCCAACTGAAACCAAAGAAAATATTGTCTACGACTGCTGGGTTGTGTTCTCTCGCGAGTTAGACAAGAAAGGTATCTCAGTTAAGTCTCTAGAGATGACGCTAGAGAAGAACATGCCTATCGGCTCTGGTTTAGGATCAAGTGCATGTTCAATTGTCGCAGCACTAGATGCTTTGAACCGTTTTCATGGTCAACCGTTGAATGAAACTGAACTGCTTGCTCTTATGGGTGAAATGGAAGGTAAGATTTCAGGTGGCATACATTACGATAACGTAGCGCCATGTTACCTTGGTGGTGTGCAATTAATGTTGGAAGAGCTTGGCATTATTAGCCAAGAGGTTCCATGTTTTGACGATTGGTATTGGGTAATGGCGTACCCGGGCATCAAGGTTTCAACGGCTGAAGCGCGAGAGATCTTGCCTTCTCAGTATCGCCGTCAAGATGTGATTGCCCATGGTCGTCATTTAGCGGGCTTTATTCATGCTTGTCACTCTGGTCAGCCGGAGCTAGCCGCTAAGATGATCAAAGACGTGATTGCTGAACCATATCGTGAGAAACTGCTTCCAGGGTTTGCTGATGCACGTAAATATGCAACGTCAGCAGGAGCATTAGCTACTGGAATTTCTGGTAGTGGCCCTACGCTATTTAGCATTTGCAAAGAACAAGATGTCGCCGAGCGTGTTGCACGCTGGTTAGAACAACACTACGTACAAAATGAAGAAGGATTCGTCCACGTTTGTCGCTTAGATAAACAAGGTTCGATCGTTACAGGAAGTGAGTTATGAAGCTGTACAACATCAAAGAAAACGATGAGCAAGTCTCTTTTGGCCAAGCCGTTCGTCAAGGTCTAGGTCGTAATCAAGGTCTATTTTTCCCATCAGAGCTGCCTAAGTTCGATGACATCGATGCACTACTTGCAGAGGACTTTGTCCCTCGTAGTTCAAAGATTCTTTCTGCTCTAATTGGTGATGAGTTACCAAAAGAACAGATCGATCAACTAGTGGATGCGGCATTCCAATTCCCAGCACCGATCAACCAAGTGAAAGACGGTGTTTACGCACTTGAACTGTTTCACGGTCCAACGTTAGCATTTAAAGATTTCGGTGGCCGTTTTATGGCTCAATCTTTGGCTGCGGTTTCTGATGGCGGTCAAATCACAATCTTAACGGCAACATCGGGTGATACTGGCGCTGCGGTTGCACACGCATTCTACGGCATGGAAAACATCAACGTTGTTATCCTATACCCGAAAGGCAAGATCAGCCCACTGCAAGAAAAGCTATTCTGTACGCTAGGTAAGAACATTCACACTGTAGCGATTGATGGCGATTTTGATGCGTGTCAGGCATTAGTAAAAGACGCGTTTGACGATGCTGAACTGCGTAAAGAAATTGGCTTAAACTCAGCAAACTCAATCAACATCAGCCGTTTGATGGCTCAGATCTGTTATTACTTTGAGGCGGCTTCTCAGCTAACCAAAGAGCAACGTGAAAATCTGGTTATCTCTGTACCAAGTGGTAACTTTGGTAACCTAACTGCGGGTCTATTAGCGAAAGCGCTAGGCTTACCGGTTAAACGCTTCATTGCAGCAACCAACGAAAACGACACGGTTCCCCGTTACCTAGAAACAGGTCAATGGGATCCAAAACCAACGGTTGCGACAACATCGAACGCGATGGACGTGAGCCAACCAAACAACTGGCCACGTATCGAAGAGCTTTGCCAACTGAAAGGTTGGGGACTGGATACTTTGGGTAAAGGTAAAGTATCTGATGAGCAGAGTGCTGAATCAGTACGTGATCTAAAAGCTCAAGGTTACCTGTGTGAACCTCATGGTGCGATTGCTTACCGTCTATTGGAAGAGCAACTGCAAGAGAACGAGACAGGCCTGTTCTTATGTACGGCACACCCTGCGAAATTCAAAGAAGTGGTTGATGACATCTTAGGTACTGACATTGAACTGCCAGGTCCGCTAGCAAAACACGCGGTGATGGAGTTGTTGTCTGAAGATCTAGATAACGATTTTGAAGCGCTAAAAGCAGTGCTTCGTCGAGTTCAACCGTAACCTACACCAGTATTGTTGAACAAATAAAAACGGCGCTCAATGAGCGCCGTTTTTGTATTCTAATTCAAGCTCTAAAAATTATAGAGACTCAGTGAACGTACGTGCGATAACGTCACGTTGTTGTTCAGTAGTTAGAGAGTTGAAACGTACAGCGTAACCCGATACACGGATAGTTAGCTGTGGGTAGTTCTCTGGGTGAGCAACGGCATCTTCTAGCGTTTCACGCTTAAGAACGTTAACGTTTAGGTGTTGACCACCTTCGATGCGTGGTGCTGCTTCGATAGCAACTTCACGGCTTTCGTACTCGCCTAGGTCTGCTGCTGAGATAACTTGGTCAGCTTCGAAACCTGAAGTAGCAACAACACAACGAGCTTCGTTCTTCTCGCTGTCTAGTAGCCAGATTGAGTTTAGTAGGTCGTCGTTTGCTGCTTTAGTAATTTGAATACCTTGGATCATAACTATCTCCTAGTCCACTTTATGTGGTTTGATTATGGTGTTAACTTTCGAATTTTATTGAGCTGAGTAATATATACCTAGTTTGTGGTAGTTTAATATTGATTTAAGTCAAAAAACAACCAAAAACCTCATTTTTTTCAAGGTGATTACTTTGAGTTAAATCAATAAAACCTTTGAAAACAAAGTAATTACAAAATATTTTAAAGTATAAAAAATATTTAACAGTGGAATTTGTTGTTAATTTACTACATTTGTTGTGTTTTTATTGACCTGTAAGTGATACGACCCTTTAATTATTAAGCATCCTGAAAGTGTAAAGTGATTTAATGACAAACAATAATTCATCTTCAAAACCTGAAACTAATATTAAGTTTATTGGTGCGCATGTGTCTGCTGCTGGTGGTGTTGATCAGGCGCCAATGCGCGCAAGAGAGATTGGCGCCAATGCTTTTGCACTGTTCACCAAAAACCAAAGACAGTGGGCAGCAAAGCCGCTGGAAGCGAAAACCATTAGTGCGTTTAAAGCCAACTGTAAGATGTTGGGCTTTAGTGCTGAGAATATTCTTCCTCATGACTCCTACCTTATTAACCTAGGAGCACCAGAAGAAGAGAAGCTAGAGAAATCACGTGCGGCTTTTATTGATGAAATGGAGCGTTGTAACCAACTAGGACTCACGCTTTTGAATTTTCATCCTGGGAGTCATTTGAAGAAAATCTCAGAAAGCGAATGTTTGGCCAAGATCGCTGAGTCTATCAACTTGGCTCATCAAGCGGTGCCTGATGTGATTGCGGTGATTGAGAATACCTCAGGGCAGGGGACGAACCTTGGCTGGAAGTTTGAGCAACTAGCAGAGATCATCGACCAAGTAGAAGATAAATCACGCGTTGGTGTGTGTTTAGACACTTGCCATACTTTTACAGCCGGTTATGACTTACGAACAAAAGAAGCGTGTGAGCAGACTTTTGCTGAGTTCGAGCGCATTGTGGGTATGCACTATCTAAGAGCAATGCACATCAATGATTCAAAAGCTGAGTTTGCGAGCCGAGTCGATCGACATCATTCTTTAGGAAAAGGCGAGATTGGCTGGGATTGTTTTGAGTATATTGCCTCGGATTCTCGCTTTAATGGTATCCCTCTTATCTTGGAAACCATTGATTCGACGATCTGGAAAGAGGAAATTCAACAACTTAGAATGTTTCATCGCTCAGCAACGCTAGCGAGCGAAGAAGCGTAATAATAGAGGGAATAATTAATTTCCTTCTACTCCTAAAAATTGGCACCTTTCTTTCATAGTATTAAAGTGAATATGTAGTTCACGATGTCTTAGAGGAGGTGCCTTTATGTATTCACAAGCCCAAACTTCAACTGTATCTGCTGCTCGCCGTTTACCAACCCCAAACCGTCATGTGCATAACCACGGTCACCATCGTACACAGCAGAAAAGTGGTTAATCGAGATAAACACAACTTGAACTGATTATTATGATTCATCAACAAGTGAACCCTACACATCATGTTTATTGATAGCTGTATGAGGTATAAATAGGGCGTGTTGATCTTTCGAGCTGATTTTTGCAGCGAGTTGCTGGGTATTTATACAAGGCAGAGGCTTTGACGTGTAGCTAGCCTACATGAGAAGCCGCTAACGCAGTAGAAATGACTAGCAAACGCTGCCCGGAGGGTTCGGCTAAAAGCGTTTTACTCTTTGTTGAGGGAGATTTTCTTAGAATGACTATGCTACTTCTCCCTCGCCGCGATTAAAACGCTTTTATCTCGAACAAAATTTAACCACGAAAGGTCAACACGCCCTAAAGCCTTATTTAGGACAGTTAGCCGATACAGCTATTTTTTGTCTGGCGAAAGCCCCTAGAAACCTTGATGATTGGGAAGTAAAACGATGAGCGCACCAAAGACTTGGGAATCCATTATTAATGATGAACGTGACAAAGAGTACTTTCAGAGTGTCCTCGCGTTTGTTGAACAGCAACGCAATAGTGGGAAAACCGTCTACCCCCCTCAAGAGCAGGTGTTCAGTGCCTTCGATATGACGCCTTTCGAGTCCGTACGCGTGGTTATCCTAGGGCAAGATCCTTATCACGGCGCTAACCAAGCTCATGGCTTAGCTTTTTCTGTACTGCCAGGTGTAAAAATCCCTCCTTCTCTACGTAATATGTACAAAGAGCTTGCACAAGATATAGAGGGCTTTGAGATCCCGAGTCATGGCTACCTCGATTCTTGGGCATCTCAAGGGGTGTTGATGTTGAACACTGTCCTTACAGTAGAAGAGGCAAAAGCCCACTCACATGCTAAGTGTGGTTGGGAAACCTTTACCGATGCCGTTATTGCAGAGCTCAATCAGCGCTCTGAACCGATCATCTTCTTGTTGTGGGGCGCACACGCCCAGAAGAAAGGCCAAGCGATTGATGCAGACAAGCACCATGTGTTGGTTGCACCTCATCCATCACCATTATCAGCACGCCGTGGTTTCTTCGGTTGTCAGCACTTCTCAACAACCAACAAGCTACTTTCTTCTATGGATCAACAATCTATCGACTGGCGTTTACCAACATAAGTATAGGTTGGTGGTTTTCTGAGCAGGGTCAAATCATAAATCAGCATCTTCGTATACACTTATAAACAGTAGGTGTAATGGAGTGCAATACTATGATGATTGAAAGGATAAGACGAGAGCATGGCTATATGGCTCGTTTGCTCGCGATACTCAATAGTAAGTTAGAGTTTCTGAAACAGGAGCGAGAAATAAACTATAGCCTGATCGCAGAGGTGGTTCATTATCTCATGGACCATTCAGACAAGGTGCATCACCCGAAAGAAGATGTTATTTATCGTTACTACCTTAAGCAATATGGCAGTGATCAAGTGATTGAAGACTTGGAACTGGAGCATCAATTGCTTTCTGAGAAAACGGCGGACTTTTTAGGTGTGGTCGATATGATCCTTCAAGATGCGGTGGTTCCTCAACAAGTATTTATTGAGCAGCTTGAAGCTTTTGTTAAAGCTCAACGAAAACACATGGAATATGAAGAGAAGCATGTGTTACCAATGATTGTTGAGTCGTTCACAGTTAAAGATTGGCAAGAGGTGGAGTCTCAATGGCTTCAACCTGAAGACGACCCTGTCTTTGGAGAGACAATTGCTGATGAATACCGCCAACTCGCGGCTCGTGTTCGACAAAATGAACAAGAGTGCGTTTAGCCAGTTGTCATGTTGAAGCGTGACTATTTTAGATGCTCTCTATTTTAGAGGGCTAGTTCCCAAATGACGCTTTGAGCGGATTAAATACCTCGTAAAATAAAAAAGGCACCTATACAGGTGCTTTTTGCTATCCGATTTCTTATCGTGCTGATTAAAGCTTTATATCGTCAAGGCTAAAATCGAGACCTAGGTTCATCTCTCTAAGCTCTTTCTCAAGCTGTCTACGATCATTGATTGCCTCAATTTCACGCCATTTACGTTTGAGTGGTTTAGAGCGTGTTTTTTGAGTGGTACGAGGCATTTCTAGTTCTGATAATTCATCGAATTGAAAGCTATCCATAAGCATATCTCCTTCCGTGGGATTCGTTCTTACGAACCATTAAATATCATATTTAAGTTCACAATAACCTTGATTTGTTTCTCATTTGTTTCAAATGTATGAAGTTTTTGTTCTGTTTTATTATGCATGCTCACACATTTCGGGGATTTTCGTGTACAAAAAACAAGCAAACAAACTTAAGTAAACGATTAAATTAGGGGGGATTGAATGTTAATTCATTGTGCAAATGGAATAGCATTTTGACTACAGTGCATTTAAGTGCGCATTGTGCCGTGTAGTATAGGGATCTCATTACCCTAGAAAAAACACAGATCTTCACTATACCTTGTAAAACCTAGGCTGACGTCATTTTTACAGGATGGTGTTTTTGTTTTGATAGTGCCTTAGTTTTTGTTGATATTATGTCCTGACAATGTGACTTTTATTAGGCGCTATTGTTGAAAGTTGTGTTAACAAAAGGTGTCTTATTAGTGAAATGTCATTTTAATATGTGTTTATTTTCATATTGATTTTTAGGCCGTCTCGCTGCATTATCCGCCCGTCAAAAAATACACCGATACGTAAAATGGATGCATGAAGCGACATTTACAATCTAGATCGCAACAAATAAATATAAATCTAATGCCGACACAACTATTGACACTGGCATAGGTGATCTAGAGGAAGGCTAGGAAGCAAGATCGGTGCTTAAACTCAATTACGAGGTTCACGTGACAGACTTAATCAATTTGATGAACGATCTCCTTTGGGGATCTATCTTAGTTTACTTACTCGTTGGTGTGGGTATCTACTTCACTGTACGACTAGGTTTCATTCAATTCCGCCATTTCGGCCACATGTTTTCTGTTCTTAGAAACAGCCGTAAAGCAGACAGTGCAGGTATCTCCTCTTTCCAAGCACTTTGTACTAGTCTAGCAGCACGTGTCGGTACGGGTAACATGGCTGGTGTTGCTGTAGCACTAACCGCTGGTGGCCCTGGCGCTATCTTCTGGATGTGGCTAATTGCCATGCTAGGTATGGCAACATCGTTTGCAGAAAGCACACTGGCACAGCTATACAAAACGCGTGATAACGACGGTAACTACCGCGGCGGCCCTGCATACTACATGGAGAAAGGCCTAGGTATGCGTTGGATGGGGGTTCTATTCTCTATCTTCCTAATCATTGCATTCGGTCTTGTATTCAACGCGGTTCAAGCGAACGCGATTGCAAGCGCAATGAACACGGCATTCGACTTTGAGCGCAGCTACGTTGGTGTTGGTATCGTAATCATCTCTGCATTCGTTATCTTCGGTGGTATCCGTAAGATTGCTCGCACTGCAGAAATCATTGTTCCAATTATGGCACTGGCTTACTTAGCTATCGCTATTTACGTAATGCTAATGAACATTGAGAAAGTGCCTGAAGTTCTGGCTCTTATCTTCAAGAGTGCATTCGGTCTGCAAGAAGCAGCAGCGGGTGGCCTAGGTTACGCAATCGCACAAGCGATGATTAACGGCATCAAACGTGGTTTGTTCTCGAATGAAGCGGGTATGGGTTCTGCGCCAAACGCAGCAGCTTCTGCTACGCCTTACCCACCGCACCCAGCATCACAAGGTTATGTGCAAATGCTAGGCGTGTTCATGGACACGATTGTTATCTGTTCTGCAACAGTAGCAATCATCCTGATGTCTGGTGAGTATGTACCGCACGGTGAAGTAACGGGTATCGAACTCACGCAACGTGCACTAACAGCACAAGTCGGCGAATGGGGTGGTATCTTTGTAGCGGTAGCGATTTTCTTCTTCGCTTTCACTTCAATCATTGCAAACTACTCGTACGCAGAAACAAACCTTATCTTCTTAGAGCACAACAACAAGAAGGGCCTAGTGCTGTTCCGTATCGTTGTACTGGGTATGGTTATGTTCGGTTCTCTCGCGACACTGCCAACGGTATGGGCATTAGCTGACGTATCGATGGGCCTAATGGCGATTGTTAACTTGGTAGCGATCATCTTGCTATCGGGCATCGTGATTAAGCTAGCGAAAGACTACAACCGTCAATTAGACGCGGGTAAAGTACCCACGTTCGATGCGGATGATTTCCCAGAGCTTAAGGCTCAATTGGAAGATGGTATTTGGGTTAACAACAAGAAGAAGTAATCTTGTTGGAGTGATTCATCACTCATCCTAAAATCATTAGAAAGGCTAAGGTTTCGACCTTAGCCTTTTTCTTTGCCTGCGATATTTTCTTTATTATCGATTTTTCTTTGTAAGAGATTCTTCTTTGTAAGCGACTTACAGCTAGATCTGTCTATCAAAGTAATAGGAAGAGTCATAAAGACAAGTTGATGTTTTTTCTATACTCTAGCTGCATCCAGTTAGATAACCGATTAGGGTAAAGTTATGTTAGTTGTCGTTTCTCCAGCCAAGACATTAGATTACGAATCACCATTAGCGACTGAGCGCTTCAGCCAGCCAGAGTTTGTTGAGCACTCTGCAGAGCTTATTGAAGTGTGTCGTAAGCTGACACCTGCTGATGTATCAGCACTGATGAAGGTAAGCGATAAGATTGCTGGGCTGAACGTAGCGCGCTTTGAGCAATGGAGCGAGACCTTTACCCAAGAGAATGCTCGCCAAGCTATTTTGGCGTTCAAAGGTGACGTCTACACAGGCTTAGATGCTGAAACACTGTCGGACGATGATTTTGACTACGCACAGAATCACCTGCGTATGCTTTCTGGCTTATATGGGTTATTGAAGCCATTGGATTTGATGCAGCCTTACCGCCTAGAGATGGGCACACGCTTAGCTAATGAGCGTGGCACCAACTTGTACCAGTTCTGGGGCAACATCATCACAGACAAGCTGAATGAATCGTTGAATGCTCAAGGCGATAATGTGTTGATCAACCTAGCATCGAACGAATACTTTAAAGCGGTGAAGCCGAAGAGCCTTGATGGTCAAATCATCACGCCAGTTTTTAAAGACTGCAAGAATGGCCAGTACAAGGTGATCAGTTTTTACGCCAAGAAAGCGCGTGGCATGATGGCTCGCTACATCATTGAGAACAAAATCGATTCAGTGGAAGCGCTAACCAGGTTTGATACTGCGGGTTACTACTTCGTTGAAGAAGAGTCGAACGCGAAAGAGTTAGTCTTCAAGCGTGAAGAGCAAAACTAATAGCTCTTGGTTAATTAGTCACTCTTGGTTAACGAGTTACTTCGGCTTTAGCCTGTAATTAAAATTAGAAACGAGTTATTTAGCCTGATAACAGGCCAGACAATAATAAGCCAGACAAAGAAAAGCCCCATGCAGATAACTGCATGGGGCTTTTTATTGAATCATTGAAAGGCGGTTCGATTACTTGTTCTTAACGGCTTTCTTTTTCTTAGCGATTTTCTTTTTCTTAGCAATTTTTTGCTTCGCGACCGCTTTCTTGTCTTCTTTCTTCGGTTTTTTCTTCTTTGTTACCGCGGCTTTCTTATGCGTTGGGCGCATGCCTTCGATGAAGCGCTCTTTGATCGCATCTTCAGTGTAACGAGCCACACGTTCAATCATTAGTTGATCGTGCGCTTCAATGATAGAAACCGCGTTACCTTTCTTACCTGCACGAGCCGTACGGCCGATGCGGTGTAGGTATACATCTGCTGTACGCGGCATGTCGTAGTTAATAACGTGGCTTACATCTGGAAGGTCGATACCACGAGCTGCGACGTCAGTTGCCAGCAGTACGTTGATAGAACCATCGCGGAAACGAGAAATCGCGTTGTTACGACGATCTTGAGGCATTTCACCTTGGATCCATACACACGGGATCTGTGCACTTTCTAATTGAGCTCGTAGGTCACCTAGGCGGTCACGAGTCTTCAAGAAGATGATGCTGCGTTCAGCTTGCTCTGTGATGATATGTTTTAGGATATCAAGCTTGTGCTTAGCTGAATCGGCACGGTGATACCATTGAGTGATCTTCTTACGTTCACGCAATGACGATTTTGCATCGATCTCTGCTGGGTTTTTCAGAAGGTCTTCAGTGAAACCTTCAATACCTTTACCTTCTAGCGTTGCTGAGAAAAGTAAAGTTTGTTTACGCCAGCGACACTCTGCAGACAGACGGTCAACAACAGGACCAAAGCCCATGTCTAGCATACGGTCAGCTTCATCGAGAACCAGCCATTCAATCGCACGGCAGTCAAAACGCTCGCCTTCAATATATTCCATCAGACGACCAGGTGTTGCGACTACGATATCTTGAGTCGTGCTTAAGATATCTGCGTGCTCTTGGTACATCACACCGCCCGTGATCGTAAAGATATTTAGGCTGGTGTATTTAGCAAGCTCACGTGCTTGTTCGGTGATCTGCATTGCTAGCTCACGCGTTGGCGTCAGGATAAGCATACGTGCAGGGCCAGATTTCTTACGTGGGAAATCCAGTAGGTATTGCAGTGCTGGCAATACAAATGATGCTGTTTTACCAGTACCTGTTGGCGCAGAAGCCAAAACGTCTCTTCCATCTAACGCTTGTGGGATTGCTTCAGCTTGTATCTGTGTTGGGCGTTCGTAGCCCATTTCGTCAATTGCTTTAAGCAGCTCTTGGTTTAGATCGAGTTCTGCAAAGGTTCTGATCACTGTTGTTTCTCCACAAGCAATAAATGTTTCTGCCTCAAAAAGCAGACGATAAAAAAGAGTAGTCGGACATTATAGAAGCATTAGTGATTAGGATCACATGGTATTTGCTACATCTTGAGATAAAAATCTTTAGTAAGGGCAATAAATGCCTCGCTATAACCGCCATCGTGATGGATCGTAAGCGATTCACGCTGCAAATCTTGCTCGCTAACAGGATCTTTAGATAGTTCAAACAGGATTCTGCTTGGCGGTTTTTTGTCGGTTGTTTTCACATCAAGGCGCTTTGCTAGGTACCAACCACATTGCTCGGCAAGTTTTATGAAGCCTTCTCCTTCGGGCGTCGGCAGTATAAAACTGGCGGTGGCGGCATCAGTTGTTATCTCGAAACAACACTGGGCAAGTTGAAGGTGATCCAAGCTGTCGGTGTGTCTAGCGGTGGCTCTTTGACTTTGCTGTGCCTGTTCACCAGAGTTGAAGTAGGGCGGATTACAAATTATGGCATCAAATTGTTGCGAGAAATCCGTGGTTAACACGCTGTCGTGATGAAGGGATATGCGATCTTGCCAAGGCGACTGCTCAATATTGACTGTGGCAGCATCAATGGCGTGCTGATCAATATCGATCGCAGAGATTGAAGCATCCTCAAAACGTTGTGCTGCCATTAAGGCTAATAGCCCTGTTCCTGTCCCTATATCGAGTACTAATGATTCAGGGGCAAGGTTAATCCATGAGCCGAGTAGTACTCCATCGGTGCTAACAGGCATGCCGCTCTGTCCTCCGTAAATAGAGAACCTCTTAAAATTGAAGCTTTTAGTATTTATCGTTTTGTCTTTCATGAATATTCTGATTATCGAGATATTTTAAGTGATTAGCTCTAATGTTAACTGTTTGTGTAAATTAATATTCTAATTGCTCATCTATTGTTGCTAACAATGATTGGTTGATAATTATGTTAATCTGCGTATATTTAGTTTAATTCACTACTTTTTGTTTATATATGCAAATTTATATGGTGTTTTTTTATGGTGACTTGCAGCTAGCCGAGTGTTTCGTCATTATGCGCGACTATTTTAAAGATTGATTGGCAGCTTCTCGCTGTAACATTCATGTAAGCACAACATAAACTCATAAATATAATTAAGGATTATCTGTGAAACAGAGTCTAAAACTAACAGATATAATGGCATTGGGCTTTATGCTTTTTGCGTTTTTCTTAGGTGCGGGTAACATCATCTTCCCACCTCTAGCTGGCCAATTAGCTGGTGATCACTTTCTTCCAGCGATGTCTGGTTTTCTGCTGACTGCCGTTGGTCTGCCGTTAATCACTATCGTTGCGGTCGCAGTGGCTGGTGGTTCATGGGGTCATCTAACGAAAGATCTTCCTAAGCAAGCAGCAACTATCATGGCTGTGCTGATCTTCATCATCATCGGTCCTGCATTTGCTGCACCACGTACCGGTCTTGTTGCTTATGAGATGGCGGTGAAGCCGTTCTTCATTGATGCGACTCAAGTTCATCTAACTCTCTTTTCGATTGCATTTTTTGTGGTAGCGATGTTCTTCTCATGGTCACAAGGTAAGCTTATTGACGTTATTGGCAAGGTACTTACGCCTGCACTATTCGTTGGTTTGGTTGTACTGGCAGTTGCTGTGTTCATTAACCCACAAGGTGATGTCCTTGCGGCTCACGGTGAGTACATCACTCAGCCACTGACCAAAGGTTTCCTTGAAGGCTACAACACCATGGATACTTTTGCTGCTTTGATGTTTGGCATGCTGATTGTTGACGCAATTCGCAGTAAAGGCGTGACTGACCGCGCAGCAACAACTAAGTACCTAATCAGTGCGGGTTGTATTGCGGCAGCGGGTCTAGCATTTGTTTACATCTCTCTGTTCTTCCTGGGCGCAACAAGCGCAACAGTTGCAGCGGGTGCAGATAATGGCGGCGCTATCTTAAGCTTATACGTCCAATCTTTGTTTGGCCCTTCAGGTCAACTCGTGCTTTCTGTGATCGTACTATTGGCTTGTCTAACGACGGCGATTGGCCTTGTATCAGCATGTTCTGATTACTTCAGCTCGCTAACACCTCTGTCTTACAAGACCTGGGTAATCATCAACGGTGTAGCTTGTGCAACCGTAGCGAACGTTGGCCTTTCTCAGTTAATCTATCTGTCTGTTCCAGTTCTGTTTGCACTTTATCCAGTAGCAATCGCATTGGTCGCACTGACATTCTTGCGCAGCCGTTTTCCTAATCCAAAAGCGGCTTACCGCGTAGTGGTATTAGTGTCTCTACTGTTTGCTCTTATCGATGGTGCTAAAGTTGCAGGTATAGATGTATCTGCAATGAACATGCTGCCGTTGTTCGAAATCGGTATGGGTTGGTTGCTTCCAACAACTGCCGCAATCATCTGTATGTTCTTCGTTGGTAAATCAACAGAGCAAGAGATGGCTGAAGAGACTGTTTAATCTTCCGTTGAGATGACATTGTCCTTCGACATGAAATAGAAAAGGCCTCATTACTTCGCAGTAATGAGGCCTTTTTGTATTCTGTGATCTTTTAATATTCTGCTACTTCGCTACTTCGCTACTTCGCTACTGAGTTACTTAGCTGAGTGTACTTCTGTTTGGTTATAGCTTTTCGCTGTACTCAACCAGTACTTGTTCAACCCAGCTAGCGATACGGTCGTCGCTCAGTTCGTATTGTGAATCTTCATCAAGCGCCAAACCAACGAATTGAGATTGGTCTTCAGTGAGAGCTTTAGACGCTTCGAACTCGTAGCTGTCATCGTTTGGCCAGAAACCGACAAACTCAGCGCCAGCGATTTTCAGCTCATCATGTAATAGACCCATCGCATCTAAGAACCACTCGCCGTAGCCTTCTTGGTCACCTAAACCAAACAGCGCTACAACCTTGCCTTTCATTGGCGTGGTTGCAATGTCTTCCCACAGTTCATTCCAATCTTCTTGGATTTCACCGAAGTCCCAAGTTGAGATACCGAGCAGTAAAAGATCGTAGTCCGCCATCAATGAAAGAGGGGTTTCTTTCACGTTATGGATATCAACTAGGTCTTCACCAATAATGCCGCGAATTTTCTCTGCTGCCATTTCTGTGTAGCAGGTGGTTGAGCCGTAAAATAATCCAATTTTCATAGCAAACGTTCAATTTTAATTTCAGATGGCGAATTCTAACCATAAATCGACTTCGATTGCAGCGATTATCCGCTCAAGTCGTAATTTTTATGGCATTCATATTTGCTCTGGCATACTCTCAAAACAGTTTCCAATATTGTGAGTAACACTATGCAGTCGCCTCAAGGGCAGAGCGCAGACCACGGTCTAGTAGAACAGTTTTTAGATGCTATGTGGATGGAGCGAGGATTATCGGAGAATACGCTTGTCTCGTACCGTACCGACCTGTCTAAGCTTCTAACGTGGATGGAAAAGAACAATTACCGCCTCGATTTTATTAGTCTTTCAGGACTACAGGATTATCAAGGTTGGTTAGCCGATGCTGACTTTAAGCAGACTTCCCGTGCTCGTATGTTGTCGGCCATTCGTCGCTTGTTTCAATATCTACACCGCGAGAAAGTAAGAGCCGACGATCCTAGTGCGCTGTTGATCAGTCCAAAACTGCCGAAGCGCTTGCCAAAAGATTTGAGTGAAGAGCAAGTGGATTCGCTGCTTGAAGCGCCAGATCCAAACGACCCCATTGAGCTTCGCGATAAGGCGATGCTTGAGTTACTCTATGCAACCGGTTTGCGTGTTACGGAACTCGTCAGTTTGACAATGGAAAACATCAGCCTAAGACAGGGCGTGGTGCGTGTTATTGGTAAGGGCGGTAAAGAACGCTTGGTGCCAATGGGCGAAAACGCCGTCGATTGGATAGAGACTTTTATTGAACAAGGTCGTCCACAATTACTCGGTGATAACAGCTCGGATGTGGTTTTTCCGAGTAAACGCGCGAAGCAAATGACTCGTCAAACGTTCTGGTACCGTATTAAGCATTATTCGGTTATTGCTGGTATCGATACGGATCTATTGTCACCACACGTATTGAGACATGCTTTTGCCACTCATTTACTGAACTATGGTGCCGATCTCAGGGTCGTACAGATGTTGCTTGGACATAGTGACTTATCGACCACCCAAATTTATACTCACGTGGCGACTGAAAGGCTGAAGCAAATTCACGCTCAGCATCACCCACGTGCTTAAATCCATTTATTTTTAAGGTGAACCTAATGAGCGTATTACGCCGTCTTCCTCTACTAGCGCTTCCTCTCATGATTACTGCATGTAATGCATCAGAAGCGAAAGTAGAAACAACATCAACAGCCGTAGAAGCTGCTCCAGCTCAAGCTATTGATACAGCTGCGTTAACTAAGCGTTTTGAAAAAATCGGTATTAAGGTCGATAAGATTGTTCCTTCGGATATCGATGGTCTTTTAGAAGTTCAAACCAACAGCGGCATTATCTTTTCTTCTCCTGGGGGGGATCACTTTCTAGCCGGTACACTTTACTCTTTGGATGAAAACGGTAAGTTCAGTGATGTTTTGGCTGAGCGTCAAGCTCCACTGAATGCTGAAAAAGTCGCAGCGATGTCGGATACGGTTATCGAATACAAAGCAGATAACGAAAAGTACGTTGTGACAGTATTTACTGACATTACGTGTGGCTACTGTGTTCGTCTGCACAGCCAAATGCAAGGCTACAACGATCTGGGTATCACCGTTCGTTACATGGCTTACCCACGCCAAGGTGCGACAGGGCAAGTTGCCGATCAAATGGCGGCAATCTGGGCGTCTGATGATCCAAAAACAGCTATGCATGATGCTAAAGTCAATCGTCAAATGCCAGCGTCTGGTAAAGACCTAGCAGAGCAAAAGCAGATCATTGCTAAACAATACCAACTCGGTCGTGAGCTTGGCATCAATGGCACTCCGGCTATCGTGCTAGCAAGTGGTGAGTTGGTGAGTGGTTACTTACCTCCAGCGCAACTTATTCAGCGTTTAGAGCAGTAATCTTCATTTTTTATTACCTATTATTCCCCCCTGTTTTTGATTTAAGGAGTGGCCTGATTGATATCAGGCCCATTTTTATATGATAGAGATCCAACGCCGTCCTGAGGTCGACACTTCAGTCTTACCTGCTCACTTACCTGACTTGTTAAAGCGCATTTATGTGAGTCGCGGAATCGACAGTGCTGACCAGCTAGAGACAGCTGCGAAAGGTTTGCACTCTTATCAAAAACTGGGCGGTATTGATGCTGCGGTTGAATTGTTGTTCAAAGCCATTCAGCAGCAAAAGCGCATCATCATTGTTGGTGACTTTGATGCCGATGGCGCGACAAGCTCCGCGTTGTCTGTGCTTGCTCTGCGAATGTTGGGCAGCTCTAATGTTGATTATCTGGTCCCCAATCGTTTTGAAGATGGTTATGGCTTGAGCCCTGAGGTTGTCGAACAGGCGATCGAACTTGGTGCTGAAGTGATCATGACAGTCGACAACGGTGTATCTTCAATTGACGGTGTTCGCTTTGCTAAAGAGAAAGGCCTTGATGTACTGGTTACTGATCATCACTTGCCTGGTTCTGAATTACCGATTGCAGATG
Organism: Vibrio sp. FF266; assembly: GCF_041439695.1. Lineage (NCBI taxonomy): Bacteria > Pseudomonadati > Pseudomonadota > Gammaproteobacteria > Vibrionales > Vibrionaceae > Vibrio > Vibrio sp. FF266. The sequence goes on along the minus strand of NZ_JBGOOO010000009.1, from coordinate 58,383 downwards.
CAATGGTCAATCCCAACCTAGAAAGCTGCGCATTTCCTTCAAAAGCGCTAGCCGGTGTGGGTGTCGCCTTTTACCTGATGATGGCATTGTGTGTTCATATGCGTAAGTTGGGCTGGTTTGCTCAACACGGCATGACAGAACCCAAGTTGATGGAACTGATTGATCTAGTGGCACTGGGTACTGTTGCGGATGTGGTACCACTTGATGAAAACAACCGAATCTTGGTACACCAAGGGCTACAACGCATTCGTGCAGGCAAAGCGCGTCCGGGTATTCAAGCCTTGATTGAAATTGCTAAGCGAGATGCTAAGCGTTTAGTTGCCTCCGATTTTGGTTTTGCGCTTGGTCCACGTATCAATGCGGCTGGCCGATTGGATGACATGTCCTTTGGTGTTGAGCTGCTAATGAGTAATAACATCCATGCCGCGCGTCGAATGGCGAGCGAGTTAGATGGCTTGAACCAAACACGTAAAGAGATCGAAGAGGGCATGAAACAAGAAGCGATGGCTTTTTGTGAGCGCCTTGAATTTGGTAAAGACGATTTGCCTTCTGGTTTGGCTCTGTTTCAACGTGATTGGCATCAAGGCGTAATTGGTATTCTAGCTTCGCGTATCAAAGACAAATATCACCGCCCAGTGATCGCATTTGCTGATGGTGGTGAAGGTAGCATTAAGGGTTCATGTCGTTCGATTCCAGGTTTGCACATGCGCGATGCGCTAGACAGAATCGACACTCAAAACCCTGGCCTGATCTTGAAGTTTGGTGGTCACGCAATGGCAGCCGGGTTAACCATTATGGAAAAAGACTTCGAGCGATTCAGCAAGATGTTTGATGACGTTGTGCGTAAAGAACTCGGTGAGACGGCACTTAAGGGCATTATCTTGTCTGATGGTGAGCTGCTACCTGAAGAGTTCTCAATGCATACCGCTGAAACATTGCGTTCAGGTGGTCCGTGGGGACAAGCTTTCCCTGAGCCCATCTTTGATGGTGAGTTTAAAGTTCTGCATCAAAAATTAGTGGGTGAAAAGCACCTAAAGTTAATGCTTGAGCCATTGTATAAAGGCCACCCGACCAATGTGATGATTGATGGTATTGCCTTTAATGTTGACCTACGTCGCTGGCCTGATGCCTCAGTGAAAACGGTACATCTTGCGTTTAAGCTTGATATTAACGAGTTTCGTGGCAATCAATCGTTGCAGTTGATGATTGATCATATCGAAGCGAAATAGTTGAAGCCAAATAGCGTTATCGTTCACTGAATGAGGTTCATCATTTAGTACCTAATCCAACAAGCTCTGTTCAAAAACAGGGCTTGTTTTCCTTTATTGCCTTACAAATTTTACGTGTTTTTTCTGCCCGTCAATTTTATATCCGATTAAGTTATTGAATCTTGGTGTACCACTCTAAAAAATTCTGTATCTCCGTCACACTTTTGAGTACAATTCTCCGGTTAAATTCTACTCATAAATGATGAGCTAAAATGTTTGAAATCAATCCTATAAAAAACCGTCTGCAGGATGTGTCTGAGCGCACAAATATCCTGAGGGGGTATCTTTGACTATGACGCAAAGAAAGAGCGTCTAGAAGAAGTAAACGCAGAATTAGAACAACCGGATGTATGGAACGAACCTGAGCGTGCTCAAGCGCTAGGAAAAGAGCGTTCAGCATTGGAAGCGGTAGTAGAAACGATCGACCAACTTGACCAAGGTGTTGAGGATGTTGATGGCCTATTAGAGCTTGCGGTTGAAGAAGAAGATCAAGAAACGTTCGATGAAATTGAGCCAGAACTAGCTGAGCTTGAAGCTAAGTTAGAGAAATTGGAATTCCGTCGTATGTTCTCTGGTGATCACGACGCATCAGATTGCTACATCGATTTACAGTCAGGTTCGGGCGGTACAGAAGCTCAAGACTGGACTTCAATGATGTTGCGTATGTACTTGCGTTGGGCAGATTCGAAAGGCTTCAAGACTGAAGTTATCGAAGTGTCTGATGGCGATGTTGCTGGCCTTAAAGGCGCAACGGTACGTATCTCTGGTGAGTACGCTTACGGTTGGTTACGCACAGAGACTGGTGTTCACCGTCTAGTTCGTAAGTCACCATTTGATTCAAGTGGTCGTCGTCATACTTCATTTGCTTCTGCGTTTATCTATCCTGAGATTGATGACAACATTACGATCGACATTAATCCTTCTGACCTACGTATTGACGTATACCGTGCCTCTGGCGCTGGTGGTCAGCACGTAAACACCACGGAATCGGCGGTACGTATTACTCACGTTCCAACTAACACCGTGGTTCAGTGTCAGAATGACCGTTCGCAGCATAAGAACAAAGATCAAGCGATGAAGCAGCTACGTGCTAAGCTTTTTGAACTTGAGATTCAAAAGCAAAATGCTGAAAAACAAGCGAGCGAAGAAACGAAATCAGACATCGGTTGGGGCAGTCAGATCCGCTCTTACGTGCTGGATGATTCACGTATCAAAGATTTACGCACCGGCATCGAAAACCGTAATACTCAAGCGGTTCTTGACGGTGACTTAGAGAAGTTTATTGAAGCTAGCCTGAAATCAGGTCTGTAAGCTTTATCAACTATTAAGCTTTACCAATAATATTGGTAAAAATGCCTATATTTTCAAAAATATAGCTGTCCAAATTATAAAAGCAGGGTACATCTCAAATGACTGATGCTGTTCAAAACGAAAATGCACAAGAAGCTTCTTCACCTGAAGAGAACAAACTAATCGCTGAGCGCCGTAGCAAGCTGGATCATATCCGCCAAAACTGCAAAGCGAACGGTCACCCAAATGATTTCCGTCGTGAGCACCTAGCTGGCGATCTTCAAGCGGAATTCGGTGAGAAGACTAAGGAAGAGCTAGAAGAGCTTAACCACATCGTTGCGATCGCAGGTCGTATTATGGCGAAGCGTGGTCCATTCCTTGCGATTCAAGAAACTTCTGGTCGTATCCAAGCGTACGCAGCGAAAGACGTACAAAAAGTACTGAAAGAGAAGTACCAAGGCCTAGATATCGGTGACATCATCGGTGTTAAAGGTGCGCTTCACAAGTCTGGTAAAGGTGACCTTTACGTGAACATGGAAGAGTTTGAATTGCTAACCAAAGCACTTCGTCCTCTGCCAGAGAAGTTCCACGGTCTAACTGACCAAGAGATGCGCTACCGTCAGCGTTACGTTGATCTAATCGTGAACGAAGACTCTCGTAACACATTCATCGTGCGTTCTAAGCTTGTGTCTTCAATCCGTAACTTCATGAGCTCAAAAGGCTACCTAGAAGTTGAAACGCCAATGATGCACGTGATCCCAGGCGGTGCAACAGCACGTCCATTCATCACTCATCACAACGCACTAGACATCGACATGTACCTACGTGTTGCACCTGAGCTTTACCTTAAGCGTCTAGTAGTTGGTGGTTTTGACCGTGTATTCGAGATCAACCGTAACTTCCGTAACGAAGGTCTTTCTCCACGTCACAACCCAGAATTCACAATGATGGAATTCTACCAAGCGTACTCTGACTACAAAGATCTAATGGATCTAACGGAAGAGATGCTAAGCACAGCGGCGATGGACGTTCTTGGTTCTACTTCTATGCCTTACGGTGACGAAACAGTTGAGTTCGGTGGCACTTACGCTCGCATGAGCATGTTCGATGCAATCAAACACTACACACCTGAAAATGCAAACATTCAAGCTCTGACTGAAGACGATCTTCAGAACAGAGAATTGATGGTTAAAATTGCAGAAGAAGTGGGTCTTTACGTTGAGAAGTTTTGGACATGTGGTCAGCTTCTTGAAGAGATCTTTGGTGAAACGGCTGAGCCTCAGCTAATTCAACCAACGTTCATCACGGGTTACCCAGCGGACATCTCTCCACTGGCTCGTCGTAGCGACAGCAACCCATTCTTCACAGACCGCTTTGAGTTCTTCATCGGTGGCCGTGAAGTAGCGAACGGTTTCTCTGAGCTTAACGATGCACAAGACCAAGACGAGCGTTTCAAAGCACAAGTTAACGCAAAAGACGCGGGTGATGACGAAGCTATGTACTACGATGCGGACTACATTACTGCACTAGAGCACGGCCTACCGCCAACAGCGGGTCAAGGTATTGGTATCGATCGTCTAGCGATGCTATTTACTAACACCCACACAATCCGTGACGTGATCTTGTTCCCGGCAATGCGCCCACAAGCGTAATTTTCGCTTATGGGGTGTTTACTGCCCGTGTAATTTAAAAGCCACCTTCGGGTGGCTTTTTCGGTTTTTAGCGTCAAAACCTAGCTCGTACCGCACTCTTGATTCGAAAAATGATTATTTATGACATAGTCTTACCATTGAGACAAAAAATCTAAGATAGTCTCATTACTATACGTATCGGATCTGAATACGATCTTGCGGCAACTTTGTACCCGTATGATTCGTTTAACTCGTGTTAGCCTGATTGAAAAAAATAAAAACAGAATAAGGAAGAAGGATGGGAACTCAATTTAAGATGGATTCCTTACCAGGTTCTCTTATCGTCGTTGGTGGTGCGTACGAACCCTGGTTATCAGTGTTAGAACAAGTGGGTTGGCAATGTACCCAGTGTGCAGATTTACGAAAAGCCGATGCCTTAATTACTGATATTGGCCCCTGCATTGGCATTGTGGATCTTAGTCATGATGAGTTTAGCCTTAATGGTATCGCTAACCTCGTGAGCAACAACAAGCAAGTTCGATGGCTTGCTTTTATCCGTGAATCGCAATTGAGCTCAGATACAATCTGCCAATTTATCGTTAACTTCTGTATCGACTTTTTCACGGCACCAATCCCTGATGCTCAGCTATTGAGTACCATTGGTCATCAACTGGGTATGCTCAAACTTGAGCAGAAAGTATGGCCAAACTACGGTATTAACAACAATATGGGCCTACTCGGTGATTCTGTGGCGGTGAAACGCTTGAGAGACCAAGTCAAGCGAATTGGCCCCACAGATGTCAGTATTTTGATTTACGGTGAGAGTGGGACAGGAAAAGAGACAATAGCACGTTCCATTCATCAAAATTCATCGCGAGCTCAGAAACCATTTTTAACTGTGAATTGCCGTGCTCTATCTGAAATGAGGATAGAGACTGAGATGTTTGGTATTTCAGCCCCAGCAACGGCAGCGCCTTGTATGTTGGAAGAAGCCGATGGCGGAACCCTCTTACTCAACGATGTCCTAGCGATGCCTCGTAATCAACAATTGAACCTTTTACGCTTTTTACAAGAAGGGAAAATTGAAACCACGAAGGGAGCTAAGTCGGTTGATGTTCGCATTTTGGCTGCTAACTCTTCTGATATTGAAAAGGCATTGATCGAGGGCGACTTCAATGAAGAGCTTTATCATTACATCAATGTTCTGCGTATTCATGTTCCTAGCTTAAAAGAACGTGTGAGTGATATTTCAGTGCTAGCGAATCATTTTCTGCGTGAGTACTCAAAAGAGTTTAATGCGCAAGCGAAGAGCTTCTCAGACGATGCTATCCGCTCGATGAGTCGCTACCATTGGCCTGGCAACGTTCGTGAATTGATGAATCAGATTAAGCGTGTTGTGTTGATGTCTGATGCTGTCATCATTGAGGATCATCAACTGGATTTACCAAAACAGAATGATGAACGCCGCAGTCTGAAAAGTATACGTGAACGTTCAGAGCGAGATGCTTTACTCATTGTGTTGGAATCTTATGGTGGTCAAGTGTCTTTGGCCGCTAAGGAGCTTGGAGTTTCACGCGCAACTATGTACCGCTTACTCAATAAACATGGTCTTATATCTGAGGGCGTTGTTTAGAACGTTCTATTCATTGACTCTATCCGGTGAGTGAAAATTCAAGGGCCACGTATCATACGTGGCTTTTTTGTTTCTGAAGGATAGTCCGCTGTTCTATAGAGAGAGCCCTAAGATAGATATGCTGTGATTTTATATAATCATAGTGAATATGTTATATGTAAATGAATATGCAACTGATATTTCAGGCGAATGCATTGTTTTAAAAATGTTAACCAATTATCGGTTGAATAATATACTCACTTGGTTAGACTTTAACCGTGAAAGCAACGATTTAACAAAGACTTGTCTGCTTTTACGACCCCATTTCTTTTTGGATTTTTTAGTTAGCTTGGAGGCGCAAATGAAACATTTCGATTTTATACAGCATATTTGCGCGTCGTTTGATCCGTGTACTGACATGGTGACTGATATGTCACACACATCAGCCATGGCCGATCGAAACACCCAAGATAAACCTAACTAATAGATCCGTACCCTTATTTGGCTGCGGAAAAATAGCAGCTAAGTGAGAAGCCCTCATACTATCTAGAACGCTATTTTTCCTCAGTTTATTCCACAACTGGAGAGTTATTATGCGTCACTCAGTATATTTAAAACTAGCAACAGTTCTTATCCGTGCAGACCTTCGTCGTGAAGAGCGTGAATGGCAACGAAAAGTTCGTCGTAGTTCATATGATCTACCATGGAACAACACCCATTTATTGAGAGATATTGGCCTTGAAGCCGATGGTCGACCAATTGGTTTTTCTGAGCCTGAAGTTGTCACGATTGAGCGCCGAGTACGCCATCTTCGTCGTGTCCTAAGTGCGCGAATACCGACGTAATCTGCGGGGTTGATAGCACCGTTCAACCCCTAAGATAAGTCACAGTGATGGTTATGGCGTCGAAAGTGCAAATTTTTGAACTAGAACTGGCCAAAAAAGAGAAGCTCTTGCTTCTCTTTTTTGCTTTTTTAAGTCGTTATCTAGTAAAGGTAAATAGTTCGGCTAAGCTTTATAGAGCAAGGGAGGCTGACTATGCAGAAGCATCAATTAGACATGTGGTTACATGGAGAGCACAAAGACTCTTATCAGACACCGAAAGTGTACGTTATTGGTTGCTCTGATATCTCAGAATATTTACTGGCGGTGGAGTACAAACACAAGCTAGAACCGGTAAAGCAAGACGGCGAGCCGCTTCACTTTGGATCCTTGGATCAAGTGAAAGAGGAATTACTCCGGCTCGGCTTTGAAAAGGCCTACCTTCGCTTGCACAACGCGTATGATGAGTTTGGTAATGAACCCAACCAAAGCTACTGCGATATTGAACTGGCGCTCAAACCTCATTAGAGAGTATTTTTAACGAGCGTTGTAGTGAGAAATTACTTCTAAATTGAGACGGTTTATAACGTACTGATCTTTTAGCATATCTATGCTAGATAAAACCTCTATGCGTAATGGGTTGTCAGCAATCTGTGGGTGAATTGAGTTCGTAGATAGAAACCACGAGGTTTGGTCTTTATTGGTTTTCCACTTGCACCGTAAGCTTCTGTTAACACTCGACTGTTGGCGGCTTTTGGTCGCAAATGCAGTGCTTCGCCGTGTCTTGCTGTTATCTGTTCAACATTACCTAACACGATCAGCTCCATGAGCTCTTCCCAATCCCTTTTTAAGATCTCGTCTTCCGCTTGGGTTGGTGTCCACAATAAAGGGGATCCTACATGCCTTTCTGCCAGTGGGATCTCTCTTTCTCCCTCTACCGGGATCCACAACACTTTAGACAGCTTGTTTCGAACGTGACTGGTTTCCCACGTTATGCCTTGCACGCCCATCAATGGCGCGACACAAACAAAGGTGGTTTCGAGTGGCTTCCCTGAATAACCAATCGGGATACTTTTTAGCTCGATCCCGAGCTTGGCAAAATCTTGTTCTGGTTTACTGCCAGCTGGCGCACCCAAGTGCCATTCCAATAGTTGTCCAACCCAGCCTTTATCTCGCTTTAGGTCGTTTGGTACAACCATATTGGCTTCATCGGCGAGCTCTTTGAAGGTCATTCCTGCAATAGCATATGCTCTGTCTAACAGCTCTTGTTGTGTTTGTGGTTCTGGTTTCATAATAAAAGGCATGATCAAAAAAATGATTTTACCAGAAGTTATCACCATATGACGACTGGTTAAGAAATGATCGCCTTGCTAGAAAAGGGATCAAACTCATGGTTATCCACAGGACATGAAGGTAATTAATTGAAATATTAATTTAGTGGATAAATAAACAGGGGTTTGCAGGGGATAAAATGCTTGCTAAATAGGGTTTGAAATGAATCTTTCACTTACTAGTGTGGATAAACATCGGAGTGGTTGATCTTTGACCATGGGTGGTTTTTGAAAGATCTTTTTATTTTTTCATGTTTTTAAAATTGATGAATTTGTTTTAATTTACTGATTTTTAATTGTTTTTGTTGTCGGTGGGTGGTTTTTTGTTTTTGGTTCTGATAAATCTATGGATTAAAAAAAACGATTACGGGTAATTCTTCACATAGTTATTCACAGAAAAGGTGAATAAATGTGGTCTATGTCTCACTCTTGTGTGGGTAACTAAGATTTGAGCAAAACTTATCCATATTCGTAGTTATTATTCATAAATATAGCGCTTGTCACGTCACTAAGTTTGCTCCGATTGGGGATATGTGGAAAAATCAGTGTAATTAAAAATTTAGATAGAGGTTGGCCAGTGATAGATGGCGATGGTTACCGATTAAATGTTGGTATTGTAATCTGTAACAACCATGGTCAGGTCTTCTGGGCTAAACGATACGGGCAACATTCATGGCAATTCCCTCAAGGGGGAATAGATGAAGGTGAAACTCCGGAACAGGCAATGTACCGCGAGTTGTATGAAGAGGTTGGCCTTACTAAAAAGGATGTAAAGATCGTCGCGACAAGTCGTCATTGGTTACGCTATAAGCTGCCCAAACGACTGGTTCGGTGGGATTCTAAACCTGTCTGTATTGGACAAAAACAGAAGTGGTTTCTTTTACGCTTAGATTGCGATGAATCGCATATCAATATGCAGCGTGGAAGCACACCTGAGTTTGATGGTTGGCGTTGGGTGAGTTACTGGTACCCAGTTCGACAAGTTGTATCTTTCAAGCGAGATGTTTACCGTCGAGCGATGAAAGAATTCGCATCTTTAGCAATGCCGTTTAAAGAGCGAAAAACAAAAGGAAAGCGCAAATTGCGTAGAGGTTAAGCATGCTCAGCCAACTAAGGGAAATAGTTGAACACGTATCAAGAGTTGAAGATGTGTCGACGGCTCTTGATATTTTGGTTAAAGAGACATGCAGCGCGATGCAGACAGAATGTTGCACCGTGTATTTGGCAAATAATGATATGCAGCGTCTTGAGTTGATGGCAACTCAAGGCCTGATCTTCAAAGGCAATAGTATTCACATTGGTTTTGACGAAGGTTTGGTTGGCCTTGTTAAAAGAAGTGCTGAACCGATCAACCTTGCACAAGCGTCTGCTCACCCTGCTTATAAGTTTTTTCCCGAGCTTGGAGAAAAGGTTTATCACTCTTTTCTCGGCACTCCGATTATCTATCGCAAGCAAGTGCTTGGCGTATTGGTCATTCAACAGAAGTCCCCCCGTTTATTCAGTGAGATGGAAGAATCCTTCCTTGTTACACTCTCAGCACAACTTGCGGTTATTGTGGCGCATGCCCAAACTCAAGGCCATTGGCTGTTAGAGCAACAGAAGCTACCTGCGACCAAAGGTATTGCAGCTTCATCGGGTGTGGCGATTGGTGACTTATGGTGGGACAACACTCAGCCTGAACTCACCGATGTTTACCCTGCTTCGACGCTCAATGTTGAAAGGGAGCATGAGCTGTTGGCAGTCGCTGTCGAAAATGCTCTCAATGATTTTAAGCGAATGCGAAAGCGTTTAGACAGTGAAATCAATAAAGACGCGTTGGCGATCTTTGATCTGTTTACTCACTTACTCAACGATCCCATGTTACGTAAGGATCTCAAGAGTCAAATTCAGAAAGGCGACAAAGCCGATTGGGCATTGAGACAGGTTGTTGAGAGTTACTCTAACCGTTTTGCTCGTATGTCAGATGTGTACCTTCGGGAGAGAGCGCAAGACGTCCGAGAGCTTGGTCAAAGACTGCTCTATTTCCTCCACAATTCTGAACATGAACTTCGCACGTTAGATAAACCGATTATTTTGGTGGTTCGTGAGTTAACGGCCTCTGTATTAGCGTCTATTCCTAAAGAAAAACTATTAGCGGTTATTTCCTTGGAAGGGGCGGCGAACTCGCACGCAGCGATTTTATCTCGAGCTTTGGGTATTCCTTCTGTTATGGGAGTTAACCTTAATCTTTCGCAAGCTAATGGTAAGCAAGCGATTGTTGACGGGTATAGCGGCGAGATCTTTATTGAGCCGACTAAAAACCTGCTCAAAGAGTATCGGGGGCTAATTCTAGAAGAGAGTGAGCTCTCCTCTATGGTCAATCGAGAACTGTACTTACCGGCAAAAACGAAAGACGACAAGCAAGTCGAGATTCTGCTTAATGCGGGTTTGAGTGCAGACACTAACATCGCTATCAACCAAGGGGTTGATGGGGTTGGTCTGTATCGAACCGAAATTTCTTTCTTGTTACAACAAAGGTTTCCGTCAGAGGACGAACAATTCAAGCAGTATCGTTCTGTGCTCGCTAGTTACCCTGAGAAGCAAGTGGTGATGCGAACCTTGGATATTGGTGGAGATAAGGCGTTACCTTATTTCCCAATAGAAGAAGACAATCCATTCCTTGGTTGGCGTGGTATTCGTTTTACGCTCGATCATCCTGACATCTTTATTATTCAGTTACGTGCCATGTTACGTGCGAGTTGTGATAGCCAGAACTTGAGTATCTTGTTGCCGATGATCTCTAGCACTCAAGAACTGGATGATACTGTTCAACTCATCGAGCAAGCCTACGATGAAGTGCATGAACTCGACAGTCGAGTTCGCATGCCGCGTATCGGTATCATGATTGAAGTGCCATCCATGCTTTACATACTGCCGTTGATAGCGGATAAGGTCGACTTCGTTTCAGTCGGTACCAACGATTTAACCCAATATTTATTGGCGGTTGACCGGAACAATTCCCGTGTCTCTGATGTCTATGAATCCATGCACCCTGCAGTGATCATGGCATTGAAACACATCCATGATACTTGTAAGCAATATCAATTGCCGGTGTGTATATGTGGAGAGCTCGCGGGTGATCCAATGGGTGCATTGCTCTTGATTGGGTTAGGGTATGAGACGTTAAGTATGAACACCTCAAATGTCGCAAGGACTAAGTATTTGATTCGTCAATCTAAGCTTAGTGAACTGCAAGATTTGGCAAATGAGGCGCTATCAAAACCGTATGGAAGTGACATCTATAGTATGATGCTCAACTATTTCGAAGAGCGTGAATTTACAGGCTTCATTCGAGCGGGTAAAAAATAGGATTTAACGTGTCATATGAACTGATAGGCTTGCTAGCAGGCCTTGGTGCTATTGTTGGTGTTTTAGCTGGCTTGCTGGGCATTGGTGGTGGTTTGCTGGTGGTTCCTGCCTTACTCTTTTTGCTTCCTAAAGCGGGTATCCCTCAAGAGTTTGCGATGCAAATGGCATTGGCTACCTCGTTATCAACCATCATCGTTACGTCGGGATCGTCTGCGATTAACCATTTAAAATTGGGTAATGTAGAGATTTTTGTCGTTAAATGGTTGATACCAGGTGTCGTGATAGGTGGCTTCCTAGGTTCTTTCGTGGCCGATGTGATTCCAGCTCAATACTTACCAAAAGTCTTTGGTGTGATTGTCTTGGTATTGGCGTTGCAAATGCTGTTGTCGATTCGCTCTAAGAGCCAAAAGTCGATGCCGGGTTCAGCTAAAACCGTGCTGTGTGGTGGCGGTATTGGTTTGGTATCAAGTTTAGCGGGCATTGGCGGTGGGTCTTTGTCGGTACCTTTCCTCAACCATCACGGTGTGGAAATGCGTAAAGCCGTCGGCTCATCTTCGGTATGCGGTTGTGTTATCGCGATTTCGGGAATGCTAGGTTTCATTTGGCATGGATCTTCTGTCGATGATCTTCCTGCGTATAGCTTAGGTTATGTTTATCTGCCGGCTTTGATTGCGATATCTTGTACCTCAGTGTTGACCACTCGAGTGGGTGCGAAACTGGCCACTCAATTACCAACCTCTGTTCTGAAGAAATTCTTTGCGGTATTTTTAATGTTTATAGCAGCGACAATGCTGCTGTAGTGTCTTTTCTGTTAGCTATTGAGCTAACCGTTAATCAATTTAGATAGAGAGCCAAGTATGTCTCAGGGTTTTATCGAATTCCCAAATATCGATCCTGTTCTTATTGAACTAGGACCAATCTCAGTTCGTTGGTACGGCCTAATGTACCTTGTCGGTTTTATGTTTGCTCTTTGGTTAGCAAATCGCCGAGCTGATCAACCCGGTAGTGGTTGGACTCGAGAGCAAGTATCAGACCTACTGTTTGCTGGCTTTCTAGGTGTGGTGCTTGGTGGTCGTATTGGCTACGTACTTTTCTACAACTTTGGCCTTTTCATTGATGATCCACTCTACCTATTTAAGGTATGGACTGGCGGTATGTCTTTCCACGGTGGTTTACTTGGTGTGATCACCGCGATGCTTTGGTATGCCAAAAAGAACGGTCGAACCTTTTTTGGTGTCGCTGACATGATTGCACCATTGGTTCCATTTGGTTTAGGTATGGGCCGCATGGGCAACTTCATGAACAGTGAGCTATGGGGTCGTGTGACTGATGTGCCATGGGGGATTGTATTCCCTAACGGTGGTCCACTTCCTCGTCACCCATCTCAGCTTTATGAAATGGCGCTTGAAGGTATTGTACTGTTCTTCATCTTGAACTGGTTCATCAAAAAGCCTCGCCCTCTTGGTTCTGTATCAGGGTTATTCCTAGCAGGATATGGTACATTCCGCTTCCTAGTTGAATACGTACGTGAACCTGATGCTCAGCTAGGTTTGTTCGGTGGATTTATCTCTATGGGACAAATTTTGTCACTGCCAATGGTTATCATCGGTGTGCTGATGATGGTTTGGGCATACAAGCGTGGTCACTACAAAGATGAATTACCACAACAAACGAAGTAAGGAATTGGTGTGAAACAGTATTTAGATCTCTGTCAGCGTATCGTTGATGACGGTACTTGGATTGAAAATGAACGCACAGGCAAGCGCTGCCTAACTGTGATCAATGCTGACCTTGAATATGATGTTGGTAATAACCAATTCCCACTGGTAACAACACGTAAAAGTTTTTGGAAAGCGGCAGTTGCTGAATTGCTTGGCTATATCCGTGGTTACGATAATGCTGAAGATTTTCGTAAGCTAGGGACTAAAACTTGGGATGCGAATTCTAACCTGAATGAAGCATGGCTAAATAATCCTTACCGCAAGGGTGAAGACGACATGGGTCGTGTTTATGGCGTTCAAGGACGTGCATGGGCAAAACCTGACGGCGGTCATATCGACCAACTGAAGAAGATTGTTGATGATCTAAAAAACGGCATTGATGACCGCGGCGAGATCTTAAACTTCTATAACCCAGGTGAGTTCCACATGGGTTGTTTGCGTCCGTGTATGTACAGCCATCACTTCTCTCTACTTGGTGATACTCTGTACCTAAACAGCACTCAGCGCTCTTGCGATGTACCACTAGGCCTGAACTTCAACATGGTTCAAGTGTATGTGTTCCTCGCTATCATGGCGCAAATCACAGGCAAGAAAGCGGGCGTGGCTTATCACAAGCTTGTTAACGCACATATCTACGAAGATCAACTCGCACCTATGCGTGATATCCAGTTGAAGCGTGAGCCTTTAGCGGGGCCAACATTCCATATCAATCCTGAGATTAAGTCTTTAGAAGATTTGGAAACGTGGGTGACGATGGATGACTTCTGGGTTGAAGGCTACGAATGCCACGAAGCGATTAAGTACCCATTCTCGGTTTAATCTAATCTGCTTTGTTTGACTGACTGATTGATCGAAAGGCTGCCTCTGCGCAGCCTTTTTTATTTCTGATGCTTGGCTTGCTTACTATTCGTAAAACCAATAATCTTGAGTGGTCTTTTCTAACCACAGAACTACTATGACTCGCTCGCATTGCTTTGTATTGCAACACGACTTTCCTATTTCTTTCTACCCTGATAAAAACCAGTTGGTGATTGATAGTGAAGAGATTCATTTAGAGCCACTACAAGCAAGGCTGCTCAGCTATTTCATCGACAAGCGCGGGCAAGTGGTTAGTACGCAGCAGATAGCTGCTGATGTGTGGCAAAGAACTCAAGTGTCTGACAACTTGGTCAGACAGGTCATCAGTTTACTGCGCAGTCAGCTTCAGGATAAAGTACGTCCGTATCGCATCATTCAGACCATTCCTAAGCAAGGTTATCTGTTCGATATTGAGATAATTCAGCCTAGCGTTGAGACTACTCCCGTAGTAGAAATTCCCCCACCTGAAATCAAAGTTGTTTCTAAGCCTAAAAATAAAACCATCGCCCTGATTACAACCGCAGTATTCTCTATTGGCTTAATAGCAACTTGGGCGTGGCAAATTGATGTCTCAACCAATGACACAGCTGTTATTTCTGCGCCTCAAAGTGATGTGATTCCCGTTTATATCCATGACATAACACTCGATTCTGCGGACGATTATGAGATGTCGGAAAGCGTGTACAACTACCTATTCTACGGGCTGAACTCAGCGAGAAATTTATCGGGTTACCACTTCTCTCAGCTCTCGAAACAGGGCAAGCAATCACTTGCCAATAATGGTGTCGAACTCAAAGGTTGGCTCAAGCAAAAGGGCAGTAATTATATACTGAGCGTGCTGATACAAAACAACCGCCAGCCCAATCAAAGCCAGAAAGTGGAAAAGAGCTTTAGCCAAGATAACTTCTTTGATGCCATTGGGGATGTGATTCTTGAGATTAAAGCCATTATTGCCCCAATGAGTTCAGAATACGGTGTCGTCAGTCATCGAGTGACTTCTATTGATAACTACGACGATTGGAAGGTTATTTCAGAGGGAATATCGCTTTTCTACCAAGGCAAAGGTGGACAGCCATTTGCAGAGATCGCACTTCAGTTGGATACGATTCAACAGCAAGGAAGAGACAATTATTTGGTCAATGCCTTATTGTCGTATTCGGAATCTTTGGCTTATTTGCAAAGTCATGAGCAAGAAGATCGCGAACATGCACTGCAACTGGCAAAGCAAGCCTTTGAGATGAACCCACGTTGTGATATTGCCAACCTTACCTTGGGTCTTGCACTGTTAATCAACCAACATGCCAATCAAGCTTTCCCTTACCTTTTTTATGCGGCCGAAAGTACACCGAGCCCTATCAGTTTTTATCTACTTAGTGTGGCTGACAAGCTGTCGGATAACCCAGAAGGTTCGCAATACAACTATCAGCGCTATACCGAAGTGAAAAAAGAGTATAATGGCCAACTGTTTGATCTTATTGAATCTTTATAAAAAACAAACCTTTCCTAAACCACATAATTCTCTTTGAAGTGAAGACGTTGAGTTACCGCTAATAGTAACGGCTCTTCCGCAAGGTTTCCTTGTGCTAACAGGCTTCTCAACATGTTTGATTATTGTTTGGAGTTAGGCTCGATTGCCTTGCATCAAGCATAAAAACATCGACTTCCACATACTGGTCACCAAATCATTTATTATTTGGGGTATACACATGTTGAAGAAGTTTGCTTTTCAGATCATTCCAATTCAGATCTTCTTATTCGTCTTTTGGTTCAAAAATGGCTTTATCGATAAAGTGATGGGCGTGCTACTTGGCTTCATTACGCCCGATACCGCTTATGCAGGTGACACTTGGGCTGGCTGGAAAGGCTATATTGTCGGCACTTGGGATAAGAGCCAAGTTGGTCATGTTTTACTGAGCCCTACGTTCGATTTTATGTTTCCTATTCTGATTGCTTTGCAATGTTTACCATTTTTATTGGTTCTTCGTTCAGTACTAGCAGGTGAATTCATGGCTGGTAAAGAACGCCCGTGGTTACTCTATGCGGCATTCGCTTCTCTGTTTGTAACTGCTTGTATGGCTTTCACTCAAACCATCACTGGCGCAAGCGATGGGCAGTATCTATGGCAACTTATCGGCTTTGGCATGGTTGCCATTATGTATCTGCGTAATGAGCAAGGTAAGTAAGCGTTTCTTTAGATGCGAGATAAGGGGAGTTAGATACAAGTAGAAGAGATTCGGGATACTAAGATCAAAAACCCCCGTCATTCCCTATCACGCTCGTTCCTCGCTGTAGGGAATGACGGGGATATATAGATGCGAGTAAAACGGGCTTTTCGTTACTCGTTCACTCGCATTCCGTATCTGCTTTCAACTTGTTATTCGCTACTCCAATCTTCTTTTTGTTTCCCACATCTGCCTTTCAGAAAAGAAAAAGCCCGCAACCTAGGAGGTTGCGGGCTTTGCTATAAGCGATGTTTGTTTTGCTATTAAGCTGTCAGTGCTAACACGCTACCAGGCAGTACAAGGAATACCGCAACAAGATAACCTGCCACTACAGCTTTGTTTTTCACTGCCATGTCTGAAATGATATCAGCGGCTTTCACTGGCAGTTCACGTAGGAACGGAATACCAAAGATGAATACCGTAGCCATGATGTTGAACACCAAGTGTACTAGAGCAATCTGTAGTGCGAATACTGCAAACTCACCAGATACTGCTGTCGCTGCTAATAGCGCGGTAATACACGTACCGATGTTTGCACCTAAAGTGAATGGGTAAACGTCACGTACTTTAAGAACACCTGAACCAACTAGTGGAACCATCAAACTTGTTGTCGTTGAAGAAGACTGAACAAGGATAGTAACGATAGAGCCAGAAGCGATACCGTGGATAGGGCCTCGACCAATTGCATTCTTTAGAATCTCACGAGCACGGCCAACCATTAGGCTCTTCATTAGCTTACCCATTACCGTGATAGCTACGAAGATAGTCGCGATACCTAGAACGATAAGCATAACCCCACCAACAGTGTCGCCAAACGTTGATAGTGGTTCTTTAATCGCACTTACAACAGGCTTAGTGATTGGCTTGATGAAGTTAAGACCACCCATGCTCATATCACCTGTTGCTAGCATCGGTGATACTAACCAGTGAGAAATTTTCTCTAGAATACCAAACGCCATCTCTAGTGGTAGGAAGATAGCAACGGCTAATAGGTTAAAGAAGTCGTGAATCGTCGCACTTGCGAATGCACGTTTGAACTCATCTTTACAACGAACATGACCAAGGCTAACTAGCGTATTGGTTACCGTAGTACCAATGTTCGCACCCATGATCATAGGGATTGCTAGCTCAACAGGTAAACCACCTGCCACAAGGCCAACGATAATTGAAGTAACTGTACTTGATGATTGAATAAGTGCTGTTGCTACTAAACCAATCATTAAGCCTGCAACTGGGTGTGAAGCAAATTCGAAAAGAACTTTTGCTTGCTCGCCTGTTGCCCATTTGAAGCCTGTACCAACCATTGAAACTGAAAGTAATAGTAGGTAAAGCATGAATGCCAAGTTAGCCCAGCGTAGCCAACGAGTTGTGCTCGAGATAGGCGCTGCTGCAGTAGTAGCTTGGTTCATAATGTTTTCTCCATTGGACCGTTTTAGTCTGTGTTTGGTCTGTTTGTTTAATCTGAGCGTGATGTTAGAGAACAAATATTTCAGTAATATTACATTTTGGTTTAGGTGAGACTTTTTTGTGATGATTTGCTCTTTAAATATTTGGTCTTGAAATGGTGGTGGTTTAACTTGTTGTTTTTAAAGTTTTTTGTTCGTGTTTTTGATAGGTGATGTAGATCTTAAAAGTTAGAGAAAAATTGAAAATAATCGTTGAAATATTACATTATGAAATCAGACACTTCGTAAAAATAAGTAGTAATTGATAGTTATGTATAGTTTTTCCGAGCTTGTTGAGTGGAGGTGTCATATTTGATATAACAGGTTATCTTCTCTTTTTTACGGCACATTTATGTCGCATCTCAACTATAACCACCTTTATTACTTCTGGATGGTTTGCAAGCAAGGCTCTGTTACTAAAGCTGCAGAAGCCCTATTCCTAACACCACAAACGGTAACAGGTCAGATAAAAGCCTTAGAAGAGCGTATGGATGGTAAGTTAACCAAGCGTAATGGTCGCAGTGTTGAGCCGACAGAGCTTGGGCAGTTAGTCTTTAAGTATGCTGATCGTATGTTTGGCCTGAGTTACGAGATGCTGGATATCGTGAATTACAGCCAGCACTCCAATATTCTGTTTGATGTTGGCGTCGCGGATGCACTGTCCAAAAGATTAGTCAGCAAGATATTGATGTCGACAATCCCACCCGATAACAGCATTCATTTACGCTGCTTTGAATCGACTCATGAAATGCTACTTGAACAACTTTCTCAGCATAAGCTCGATATGATTTTGTCAGACTGCCCGGTGGATTCTAGCCAAAGCCCAGGCTTGTTTAGTAAAAAGTTGGGTGAGAGTGGTATGAGCTTTTTCAGTTCAGGTAATGTGGAAGGTGTTAACTTTCCTGCTGTATTAGAACAAAAGAAACTGTTAATCCCAGGAAGTCGAACTTCGATGGGGCGTAAAGTACTGCAATGGTTTGATAGACAAGGACTTAAGCCTGATATTTTGGGTGAGTTTGATGACGCGGCATTGATGAAGGCTTTCGCTCGTTACCACCACGACGCTATTTTCTTAGCGCCTACGCTATATATGTCAGAGGTTGAGGAAGATACGTCATTGCAATTGTTGGGGGGAATCGAGGAGTTAAAAGAGGAGTACTACGTCATATTTGCTGAGAGGATGATCCAACATCCAGCAGTAAAAAATGTATGTGACGCAGATTTTAGCAAATTGTTCGAGTGAGCTTGTTTGTTAATGAATTGATATCGATTATCATGACTTCATAATCTGCCGGAAATACTGATAACCCGGACTTGGCGTAAAGGTTGTATGGAGCCAAACTATGAACTTAAAAGAAATGGAGAAGAATTCAGCACAAGCTGTGATTCTACTCAAAGCCATGGCCAATGAGCGTCGCTTACAGATTCTGTGCCTATTGCATGGTACTGAGCTGTCGGTTGGGGAGTTGTGTGGCAAGTTGGAATTGAGTCAATCTGCTTTATCTCAACATCTTGCTTGGTTGAGAAGAGATGGTTTGGTCGAAACTCGCAAAGAAGCTCAAACAGTGTATTACACATTGAGCAGTGAAGAAGTAAAAGCGATGATTAACCTGCTGCATGGTATGTACTGCAAGTAGTTTATTGCTGGTGGGGGAAGTGATTTCTTACCAGGGGTAGGGTCGACACAAGGAAGTGTCAGTATTTCATGTCGAACGTTAGTGCCTATCAGTAAACCGCATATCTTTAAGTAAACCAAGTAACGCTCAGCAAGAAAAATCTCTGTGTTACTCAAAATTTAGATATAAAAAAACCGGCCGAGGCCGGTTTTTTTCGTTTTGCGTTGTAATCAAATTTCTATTAAAGAGCTTTGATTGCAGCAGCGAAACGAGACTTATGACGTGCAGCTTTATTCTTATGAATAAGGCCTTTAGTCGCCATGCGGTCTAGAAGAGGTGTAACTTCTACAAGAGCAGCAGTTGCAGCTTCTTTATTGCCAGCTTCAATAGCTGCAATAGTTTTTTTCATGTAAGTGCGCATCATAGAACGACGGCTAGCATTGTGCTGGCGACGTTTCTCAGCTTGGATAGCGCGCTTCTTAGCAGATTTACTGTTTGCCAAGGTCTAACTCCCAAAAACTTAGTTCGGTGACAATTTAAGGGCGAGGACTATCCCTCATAGGCGCTTAATTGTCAAATGATTTGTGCAAAAACCAATCGTAGCCAAACAAACTTTGGTATGGAAAGGTCATCGCGGTTAAGATGGCGGGGATTCTAACAGCATTTTTAGACCAATGCTAATAAATATGCTTCTTAGGACAGGATAGTATTTATCCTCGCTTGAAAGTAATCAACCAGTGTCAGAGGTTTGTGTGAGTAAACGACTATTAAAGTCAGGCCTGATTGTCAGTGCAATGACTTTTGTTTCGCGCGTATTGGGGCTAGTACGTGATGTAGTAGTAGCAAATTTGATGGGAGCAGGAGCGAGTGCCGACGTATTTTTCTTCGCTAATAAAATCCCTAATTTCTTACGTCGACTTTTCGCAGAAGGTGCCTTTTCTCAAGCGTTTGTTCCTGTATTAACAGAATATCACGCTGCTGGTGATAAAGATAAGACTCGAGATTTAATTGCCAAAGTATCGGGCACGCTCGGGGTACTAGTTTCTATCGTCACCGTTATCGGGGTGTTGGGCTCGGGTGTCATCACTGCGATGTTTGGCGCAGGTTGGTTTATCGATTGGTTAAATGATGGCCCAGCAGCACCAAAATTTGAGCTGGCGAGCTTTATGCTCAAGATTACCTTTCCTTATTTATGGTTTATCACCTTTGTTGCTTTATCTGGTGCAATCCTCAATACCATGGGCAAATTTGCGGTTTCGTCATTTACCCCTGTGTTCCTGAACGTAATGATCATAGGTTCAGCATGGTTTATCTCTCCTAATTTAGAACAACCCGAAATTGGCTTGGCCATCGGTGTGTTTCTTGGTGGTTTAGTCCAGTTCCTTTTCCAAATGCCTTTCTTGATTAAAGCGGGTGTGTTGGTTAAGCCGAAGTGGGGGTGGAGAGATCCCGGTGTAGTTAAGATCCGGACGCTAATGATCCCTGCCTTGTTTGGTGTGTCAGTGAGCCAAATCAACTTGTTGTTCGATACCTTCATTGCCAGCTTTCTAGCAACCGGCTCTATCAGTTGGCTATATTATTCGGATCGATTATTGGAATTCCCACTCGGTTTGTTTGGTATTGCTATTGCGACGGTTATTCTTCCTGCTTTGTCGCGTAAACACGTAGACGCTCAAGGGGAAGGGTTTGCTCATACAATGGACTGGGGCGTGCGCATGGTTTTATTGCTAGGCATTCCTGCAATGTTAGGTCTTATTGTTTTAGCAAAGCCGATGCTGATGGTGCTCTTCATGCGTGGCGAGTTTTCACCACACGATGTACAGCAGGCTTCCATGTCTTTGGTGGCATACGCTTCAGGCTTGCTTAACTTCATGTTGATTAAAGTGTTGGCTCCGGGCTATTACTCACGTCAAGATACTAAAACTCCTGTGAAGTACGGCATCATTGCGATGGTCACTAACATGGTGTTCAACGCGATTTTCGCTTATTTCTATGGTTATGTTGGTTTGGCAATCGCAACGGCGTTATCTGCGTTCGTGAACATGACTCTACTTTATCGTGGTCTGCATATAGCGGGTGTTTATCGTTTAACCAAGACTACATTGTTGTTTAGCCTTAAATTATTAGTATCTGGAACTGTGATGGTTGGCGTGATTTTATGGCAACTAGACAATATGCAGCTGTGGCTTGATTGGAGCTTCAACCAAAGAGCGTTGACGCTAACAGGGTTGATCGCACTTGGTGGCTTTGCTTATATTGTGTCGGTACTGGTTTTAGGTATCCGAGTAAAACATTTAAAAGCAGCGACAGATTAATACTGATTAGTATATAATCCGTCGGTTTCACACAATAAATGATGCAAATAACAGGTTTTAGCTGATCACAATGGAACTGATCCGAGGTATACACAATATTAAAGCACAGCATCATGGCTGTGTATTAACCATAGGTAACTTCGATGGTGTTCATTTAGGGCATCAAGAGGTTCTGAGTCAGGTTTCTAAACAAGCTACAGCTCTGGGACTCCCTTCTGTTGTCATGACGTTTGAACCGCAACCTATGGAGTTGTTTGCTAAAGGTCGAGCGCCAGCGCGTTTAACTCGCTTACGAGATAAGTACGTGCAATTGAGCAAGCTAGAGATTAGTCGTTTATTGTGTGTGAATTTCAATCAGTATTTTGCAAGCTTGTCTGCGGAAGCGTTCATTAAGGATCTTTTGGTTGATAAGCTTGGTGTGAAATTCTTGGTGGTTGGTGACGACTTTTGCTTTGGCAAAGGCCGAACAGGTAATTTCGCTATGCTTAAAGAAGCGGGCGAAAAATATGGTTTTGAGGTGGTGAGCACCCAAAGCTATTGCTTAAACCAATTACGAGTAAGCAGCACTGAGATACGAAATGCGTTAGCGGCCAATGACTTGGCTTCTAGTGCTACCATGCTTGGGCGTGACTACAGTATCAGTGGTCGTGTTTCTCATGGTCGTAAACTAGGGAGAACTATCGGTTTCCCTACCGCTAATATTCCATTAAAACGTTGTGTTTCTCCTGTGTCGGGAGTGTATGTTGTTGAAGCATTAGATATCGACGGTGTTCCTGTTGGTGGTGTTGCTAATATTGGACAACGACCAACAGTTAATGGTGTAAGGCAGCAATTAGAAGTACATTTTTTTGACTTTAAAGCCAATTTATATGGTAAACAGTTAGAAGTACGACTTTTGCACAAACTGCGCGACGAGATAAAATTTGAATCGTTCGACGCACTAAAGAATCAAATAGAATTGGATGCTGAAGCCGCAAGGGTGTGGCTGCTTCAGCTAAAGAATTAGTCGGATGATTCCACCGATTAACATAATGTCTAACTTCGCCCAATATAACGGAATTAAGAATCGATGAGTGATTATAAAGATACCCTGAACTTACCAGAAACAGGGTTCCCAATGCGCGGCAATCTGGCAAATCGTGAACCAGAAATGCTGAAGCGTTGGTACAAAGAAGATCTTTACGGCGAAATCCGTAAGGCAAAGAAAGGTAAAAAATCTTTCGTGCTGCATGATGGCCCTCCATACGCGAACGGCGACATTCACATTGGCCACGCGCTGAATAAGATTCTTAAAGACATTATTATCAAATCTAAGACCCTTTCTGGTTTTGATGCACCGTACATCCCAGGTTGGGACTGTCACGGTCTTCCAATCGAGTTAATGGTTGAGAAGAAGAAAGGTAAGCCTGGTCAGAAGATTTCGGCTGCTGAATTCCGCGAAGAGTGTCGTAAGTACGCTGCGGGCCAAGTTGAAGGTCAGAAAGAGAGCTTCAAACGTCTTGGTATCATGGGCGAGTGGGATAAACCTTACCGCACTATGGATTTCGGCACTGAAGCGAACATCATTCGTTCTCTAGGCAAAATCGCAGACAAAGGTCACCTTCTTAAAGGTTTCAAACCCGTTCACTGGTGTACTGACTGTGGTTCTGCTTTGGCTGAAGCTGAAGTTGAATATAAAGATAAAGTTTCTCCATCTATCGATGTGAAATTTACAGCAGCTGACGAAGCGGCGCTTCTAGAGAAATTTACTCTAGCGGAAGGTCACGCGGGTCAGGGCGAAATCTCTATCGTTATCTGGACGACAACACCGTGGACTCTGCCTGCTAACCGCGCAGTATGTTTACGTGATGATCTTGAATACGTACTTATCCAAGTTGAAGCGAATGGCGAACAGCCAGCTCAACGTATCGTTGTTGCTTCTGAACTAGCAAAAGACGTAATGGATCGTACAGGTATCGAGCACTTCCATAACCTTGGTTTTGCGACTGGTGCTGATCTTGAGCTTTCTCAGTTCAACCACCCGTTCTACGATTTTACTGTTCCTGCTGTTCTTGGCGACCACGTTACAACGGATTCAGGTACTGGTGTGGTTCACACTGCGCCTGGTCATGGTCAAGAGGATTTCGTGGTTGGTAAGAAGTACGACCTAGAAATCGCTAACCCAGTAGGCTCAAACGGCGTTTACCTGCCAGATACTGAGCTATTTGCTGGTCAGCATGTATTCAAAGCGAACGATTCTGTTTTAGAAGTTCTAAAAGAGAAAGGTGCACTACTGCATCACCACGCTTACGAGCACAGCTACCCACACTGTTGGAGACATAAAACTCCAATCATCTTCCGTGCAACACCGCAGTGGTTCATCTCTATGGATCAAGCTGGCCTACGTGCAAAAGCACTAGAGTCAACGAAGAGTGTTGAATGGATGCCAGAATGGGGTCAAAGCCGTATCGAAGGTATGATCGAAGGTCGCCCTGAGTGGTGTATCTCTCGTCAACGTACTTGGGGTGTGCCAATTGCTCTGTTCGTTCATAAAGAAACATCAGAACTTCACCCAGATAGCCCAGCTCTTATTGAAAAAGTAGCGAAGCTTGTGGAAGAAAAAGGCATTCAAGCTTGGTGGGATGTCGATGCTGCTGAACTGATGGGTGCTGAAGACGCTGACAAGTACGAGAAAGTACTTGATACGTTAGACGTATGGTTCGACTCAGGTGTAACGCACTTCTCTGTTGTGGATTCTCGTGAAGAGTACAACTTCCCGAATGAAGAAAGAACGCACAGTGCTGATCTGTACCTTGAAGGTTCTGACCAACACCGTGGCTGGTTCCAGTCATCTTTGATTTCATCTATCGCGATGAAAGACGAAGCACCATACAAGCAAGTGCTAACGCACGGTTTCGTGGTTGATGGTAACGGCCGTAAGATGTCTAAATCTATCGGTAACGTTGTTGCTCCTAAAGATGTAACCAACAAGCTAGGCGCAGATATTCTACGTCTATGGGTTGCTTCTACGGATTACACTAACGAAGTTGCGGTTTCTGACGAGATCCTTAAGCGTTCTGCTGATGCATACCGTCGTATTCGTAACACGGCTCGTTTCTTCCTAGCGAACTTGAACGGTTTCAACCCTGAAACTGACCTAGTGCCTGCTGAAGAAATGGTCGCACTTGATCGCTGGGCTGTTGGCCGTGCTCAAGCGGCACAAGAAGAGATTGTTAAAGCATACGGTGAGTACAACACTCACGGTGTGACTCAACGTCTAATGCAGTTCTGTTCTATCGAAATGGGTTCTTTCTACCTAGACGTAATTAAAGACCGTCAGTACACAGCGAAACAGGGCAGCCATGCTCAACGTAGCTGTCAAACGGCACTTTACTACATCGTAGAAGCTCTAGTTCGTTGGATGGCGCCTATCATGTCGTTCACTGCAGATGAAATCTGGAACGAGATGCCTGGCGAACGCGACACGTTTGTATTCACAGGCGAGTGGTTCGAAGGCCTATTTGGTCTTGCTGACGACGAAGAGCTAAGCAACGAATTCTGGACTGAAATCCAGTCAGTTCGTGGCGCAGTGAACAAGCTTCTTGAAGATGCTCGTAAAGAGAAAACGATCGGTGGTGCATTGCAGGCTGAAGTGACTCTATACGCTGACGACGCACTGGCTGCTAAAATCAACAAGCTAGAAGATGAGCTACGTTTCGTACTTATTACTTCTGCTGCGGTTGTTAAACCACTTAGCGATAAGTCTGATACAGCTCAAGCGACAGACGTTGAAGGTCTGTACGTTGAAGTTGCAGCAACTGAAGCTGAGAAGTGTGACCGTTGCTGGCACCACACTCCAGATGTAGGCACAATTGAAGGTCACGAGAAAGTTTGTGGTCGTTGTGTGTCGAACATCGACGGTGAAGGCGAAGTGCGTAAGTACGCATAACGACTCAGAGAAAGACTGAACTTTTTGTAAAAATCATAGCCCCAGTACCAACTGGGGTTATTTTTAATTATAGGAAATGTGTTTAGCCAAGTTTGGTAATCAAGGTCACTTAAATTGAGTAACAGTGAATACCAAATTCGTAAATACTAGGAATAGAAATGAGTGAAGTTTCGTTAAAACAATCTGGTGTGCGTTGGTTATGGTTGGCTCTACTGGTCTTCCTTGCTGATATCGGTATCAAACTTTTTGTTATGGACAACATGGGTTATGGCTGGGCAAACCGTATTGAGGTGTTGCCATTCTTTAACTTTTTGTACGTGCATAACTACGGTGCAGCATTTAGCTTCTTGAGTGATCAAAGTGGTTGGCAGCGCTGGTTATTTACTGGTATCGCATTTGCAGTAACGGGGATGCTGACGTACTGGATGAGCAAGCTACCAGCAACAGATAAGTGGAACAACATTGCTTATGCGATCATCATTGGTGGCGCTGTTGGTAACGTGTTCGACCGTGTTGTACATGGCTTTGTCGTCGATTACTTAGACTTCTATTGGGGTACTTACCACTGGCCTGCATTTAACCTAGCGGATATGGGAATCTGTATCGGCGCCGCGATGATCATCTTAGATGGTTTCCGTAAGAAAGATGAAAGCCAATAGACTACTCAGACATTAATGAGTATCAAGCAAATCGCTTTGTAATAGATTGTCCTAAAGTCAGCCTATGACTCACAGAATAGGATAGCCCTAAGCGCTGTCGGTTGATTCCGACGGCGCTTTTTTTTATGCTGCAATTAATATCAATCGTAGTAAATAACTACTCTCCCTAGTTTGCTAAAAGCCTCGATAACTTCGTTAGAATTTTTGATTGTAGAATAACTACTTATCGAAAAACTCTGCCTTGTTCTCAAGCCTTTTCCCTGAACTATGTCTGAGTACTTACTTACTGTGATTGATATGATATGAGAGCGAAGCAAAATGCATTCTCAAATAATAAAGAAATCTAAGGAAAGTAACGTGGCAGCAATTAAAAATGATTCAGCAGTAACTCTACATTTTACGATTAAAATGAAGGATGGTTCAGTTGCCGATAGCACCGAAAATATGGGTAAGCCTGCAAAGTTCGTGATGGGTGATGGCAGCCTAAGTGAGAACTTTGAACTGTGCCTGATTGGCCTTGAAACGGGGACTGAAAAGTCTATCGAATTGAAGGCGGAAGACGCGTTTGGTATGCCAAATCCAGATCATATTCATCATATGGATCGTGCTAAGTTTGTTGGCGATTCTGAAGTCGAGGTTGGCACTATTATGGCTTTCTCTGGTCCTGATGGTATGGAAATTCCAGGTATTATCACTGAGATCGCGGGTGATTCAGTGACGGTTGATTTTAATCATCCATTAGCAGGCCAAGACGTTACGTTTGACGTTAACATCTTAGCTGTGGACTAACTGTCTTAACGGTGGAGTAGCTATCTTAGCGGTTAATCACTATCTTAACAGTAGAATAATATCGCCTTACAGGTGTGATGCAACCCAGAGCTTCACTGTCTAGGCGCTTCACTGTAGAATGCGAACCTCGCTGACAGCGAACTCTATAGAAACAACCTTAGTACCGCGGTAAATGATGAGCAATGAAATGAAAATAATGTTAGCTAACCCTCGTGGCTTTTGTGCCGGTGTCGATCGTGCGATCAGCATCGTAGAGCGCGCACTAGAAATGTATCAGCCACCGATCTATGTTCGCCATGAAGTGGTGCACAACCGCTTTGTTGTAGAGGGGCTCAAGCAGCGTGGTGCTATTTTTGTCGAAGAACTGAGTGAAGTGCCAGACGACAATATCGTGATCTTCTCTGCTCACGGTGTTTCTCAAGCTGTTCGTAAAGAAGCGAAAGAGCGTGAACTCACGGTATTTGATGCAACATGCCCATTGGTAACCAAAGTCCATATGGAAGTTGCTCGTGCGAGCCGCAAGCATATGGAAGTGGTTCTGATTGGTCACGCAGGTCACCCTGAGGTTGAAGGCACCATGGGTCAGTACGCTAGCCAAACTGGTGGTATGTATTTGGTTGAAAGACCAGAGGATGTACAGAACCTCGTGGTGAATGATCCAAGTAACCTGCATTATGTTAGCCAAACCACTTTGTCAGTTGATGAAACGGCGGATGTGATTGAAGAGTTACGCCGCGTGTTCCCTGAGATCCAAGGGCCACGTAAAGATGATATTTGCTACGCAACACAAAACCGTCAAGACGCAATTCGTGAGATGGCCGGTGATGTTGATGTCGTGATAGTTGTTGGTTCTAAGAACTCATCGAACTCAACTCGTTTAAAAGAGCTGGCTGAGAAGCTAGGCACGCCAGGTTATCTAACCGACTGCCCTGAAGACATTCAAACTGAATGGGTTGAAGGGAAAAAGAAAATCGGTGTAACAGCCGGTGCTTCTGCTCCTGAAGAGTTGGTAAACCAAATCTTAGATCGTATTCGTGAGCTGGGTGCTACCGAGGTTGAAGAGATTCAAGGTCGTGAAGAGAACATGTTCTTCGAAGTACCGAAAGAGCTGCAGATTAAGCAAGTCGACTAATCTCTATAGATTGGCGACAAGATCGATTCGTAACTTTATCGATTCGCAAACAGTATCGATTTGCAAACACTATTGATTTGTAAACAGCAGGAAGCCAACGTTGATGCGTTGGCTTTTTTGATCGTATTTTGGAAAAAAGTCGAAACTTATGGGGTTACTGGAGACCGAGTTGCTCCTTTAAAGCCTTTAAGTAACGACGACTGACAGGTACTTCAAAGCCGGTCAGTGTGATGATCTCCGCTAATCCATTCTCTAACAGTTTGATCTCTTGGATCGATTTTATATTGATCAAATACTGTCGATGACAGCGGATCAAATCGGTCTTTTCTTCCAAGATCTTTAGCGTCAACTGTGAGGTCGCCGTTTGTGAGGAGCTACGAACATGCACACCACTGATATCCGAATAAGCGCACTCGACCGTTTGGCTCGCCATGATCACAATGCGGTTATGGCCGATACATGGGATCTGTTCTAAACGGCACGGAGCAATCGCAGATATATCTTGTTCTGGCGCTTTCTGGTTCAGCTTGATGACCTTATTCAGACGACAAACACTCTTGTTTAATCGACAAGGTTCAACCGGCTTGAGTAGGTAATCAAAGGCATTGTCTTCAAATGCTTGAATCGCATATTGGTCGTAGGCGGTGACGAATACCACGTAGGGCATGGTGTCTGGATCAAGCATGCTTAACAGTTCAATTCCGGTAACCTGCGGCATTTGGATATCCAAATACACCACATCAGGCTTGAGCAGATTGATCTGTTTCAGTCCTTCGATCGCGTTACTCGCTTGGCCAATGATTTCTACTTGTCCGGTTTCAGTCAGTAGTTCAATCAGCTCTTCGCGAGCAAAAAGCTCATCATCGACAACGAATGCCTTTAACATCCTACAATCTTCATTTTGGTTCTATCCCTGCTTGTTTCACGCTTTTCTTTTAAATGTCGGCTTCTAAATGTTTCAACTCGGAGTGATTCGTCTCCGAAAATGCCTTTATTTCAGTATAGGTATGATAAAGCTCATTCGAGTAAATTGCTGTGGTTGAGATTCTATTTTTAGTGCTGAATCTTGTCCAAAGAAATTAGTGAGTCGTTTATCAACAATCTCCATACCTAATCCAACGTGATCTTGGGATGGCTTCTGATAATTACCAGCATTGTCTTCAACGATTAACTTGAATCCACCCTCGAAAGCCTCGCTATAGATCTTCACTTTACCGCCTTCCAACATATTAGATATCCCATGTTTGATGGCGTTTTCTACCAGCGGTTGCAGGGTAAAGCTCGGCAATTGAGATTCATATAACTGCGGGTCGATATCCCATTCCACTTCTAGTCGATCGGTAAAGCGTGCTTTCTCTATGGTCAGGTAAGCGTTGACGTGTGCCAGTTCGTCTTTGAGCTTCACGGTGTTGATGTTCTGCTTTAGATTGCTTCTAAAGAAGTGAGACAGGTGCTGAATTAACTCTCGAGCTTTATCTGGGTCACGGCGTGTTACTGCGCTGATAGTATTAAGCGCATTGAACAAGAAGTGCGGATTCACTTGAGCGTGCAGCAGTTTGATTTCCGCTTGTGTCAGTAGCGTTTGCTGCTGCTGATAGTTGCTAAAGAGGATCTGGCTCGATAATAGCTGAGCGATACCCTCACCCATCGACATGTTGATGGTCGAGAATAGTTTCAGTTTTGGCTCATACAATTTGATGGTACCGACTACTTCGTTACCCGCGCGCAATGGAATAATCAACGCAGAACCCAATTTACAATCCTGCGACAAGGAACATTGGTATGGGTTCTCTTTGCCATCAAGGTAGATGATGTCGTTCTGTTCCATCGAGGTGAGCGTGCTTTGCGATGAAATCGGCGTGTTCGGAATATGGTGTTCATCACCAATGCCGATGAACGCGAGGATTTTTTCTCGGTCGGTGATCGCCACCGCACCAACGTTGGTCTCTTCGTAAATGATCCGCACGATTTTTTGTGCGTTATCGGAATTAAACCCACCATGCAGAATACCAACCGAACGTTCGGCGATGGTTAATGCGCGACGTGAGAAGGTCGCAGAGTATTTTTCGAAGATGGTTTTCCTGTCTTGGATGATGCTCATGAACAGCGCTGCACCCACAGAGTTGGCGATGATCATTGGCGCGGCAATATCGGATACTAGAGCGTAGGATTGCTCAAACGGTTTCGCGACCGCTAACAGAATTAGCATCTGAATAATCTCTGCAAACAGGGTTACCGAGAAAACCACCAATGGATTAAACAGCTGGCTGGCTTTGTTCTTTCTCACTAGGTAAACGTGCAGTAGGCCGCCAATTAAGCCTTCAGCAGTGGTTGAAATAGCACAAGCGAGGTCAGTGAAACCACCTAATGAGTAACGGTGAATACCGCCAGTAAAGCCGACCGCAAAGCCAACGACAGGGCCGCCAAATAGACCACCCATAACGGCACCCATCGCACGAGTGTTGGCGATGGCGTCATTAATCTGCAGTCCAAAATAGGTGCCCATAATACAAAACAGGGAAAACAGAACGTAGCAGCTTATCTTATGACTTAAGCGTGAAGAGATGCTCAACAAAGGGAGAATCAATGGAGTTTTACTTAGCATGTAAGCAATCACTAAGTAGACACAGGTTTGTTGCAGCAGAGAGAGAATGAGTTCCATATTTTCACCTATTGAGACGCTGGTTAAGTGTAAAGCTCATTGCGTGGTAACGGTAGCTTTGCTTGTGTTTTCGTTGGTTATATCCAGTGACGATTGCTTCTCAATGCTGAGATACAGTAAAGCCCATCACAGAGGACGGGCTTTAGTCTTAATTTCCACGAATCACTGGGTGATTACGGGAGCAAGCGAAGTGTGTTTGGCTTGTTCTTTTGTCTCTCTATGAAGACGTGTCTCTTGTTCTCAAGAGTCTGAAAGAACTAGGCGGTTTTGGTGACGCCTTTTGCTTCTTTTTCTTCTTCATCAGCAAGGTCGATATCGCCTTTGCCTTTTGAAATTTTGATAACGTAAGCCGCAATTCCGAATGCACTCACCACGCCGATGATGGTTGAAAGCTGCATTGGTAGACCAAAGCCCAGTTGGCTGTTGTTCAGGATGAATGTGATACACACAGATGTCATGAACACAGCTGGAACCGTTGTTACCCAGTGCAGTTTATTGTGACGAAGTAGGTAAGCCGAAGCTGTCCATAGCATCATGACTGCTGTTGATTGGTTAGCAAAACCGAAGTAGCGCCAGATGATGCCGAAGTCTACTTGAGTCAGGATACCACCGATAACGAACAGTGGTAGAGCCATCAGTAGGCGGTTACGCAGTGTCTTCTGTTCCATGTTGAAGTATTCAGCAAGGATAAGACGACTTGAACGGAACGCTGTATCACCAGAAGTGATAGGCAGGATAACCACGCCAAGGAAAGCAAGGATACCGCCAAATACACCCAGTAGGCCAAATGAAGCGCTGTATACCACGTTACCAGGGCCGCCGTTTGCAATCGCGTCAGATAGAGATTCAACTGAACCGAAGAATGACAGAGCAAGCGCACACCAGATTAGAGCGATGATGCCTTCACCAATCATTGCACCGTAGAATACGAAGCGGCCGTTTTTCTCGTTTTCCATGCAACGCGCCATTAGTGGAGACTGAGTTGCGTGGAAGCCAGAGATAGCACCACAAGCGATGGTGATAAATAGAGCAGGCCAAAGCGGTAGATCGTTAGGGTTCATGTTAGTGAACATGTCTTTCATCTCGAAGCCACCCATGATTTGGTGCTCGTCAGATAGACCAATCGCAGTGATTAGGCCAACAGACATAAAGATAAGCAGTGCACCGAACAGTGGGTAGAAGCGACCAATGATTTTATCGACAGGGACAATCGTTGCGATGATGTAGTAAGCAAAGATGATAACAACCATGGTGCTCGTAGACATTACGAAATCAGTTTGGTCGTTCACTAGGTTAGTGATCATACCTGCTGGAGCAGAAACGAATACCACACCAACAAGAAGCAGTAGAACAATGGCAAAGATGTTCATAAAGTGTTTTGCGCCATTGCCTAGGTAGCGTCCAGTGATAGTTGGAACCGAAGCACCACCATTGCGGATAGATAACATACCTGAGAAGTAGTCGTGTACGGCACCTGCGAAGATACAACCTAGCACGATCCAAAGCATTGCTGCTGGGCCGTAAAGGGCACCCATGATAGGGCCGAAGATTGGACCTACACCTGCAATGTTAAGCAGTTGAACTAGGTAAACCTTTGGCGTCGACATTGGAACGAAGTCCACGCCGTCTTGCTTGGTGTGAGCGGGTGTTTGACGCTTTTCATTGATACCGAAAATCTTCTCGATAAAGGCACCGTAAATAAAGTAGCCACCAATGAGTGCTGCAACACAGGTAAGAAACCACATCATAATTTGTTATCCCTGAATGTATTAATTAAGTCAGGGTGTATATTAAAGGAGTGTATGAGAAGAAACTTCCGCTATGAGAGTGAGTGGTCGAATAGCTAATTAAGTGGTGTTATAACTGATTGAGCGGTTTGTTCTCTTGCTTAAGAGGACAATAACAGACAATGAGTGGACATCAGTACGTGTTCAGCGGAGAATCGCCACAAAGGCAGCGCTTCGTCAGGAAGTGGTGAAGTTACAATATAAAGGATTGAAATGAAAAAAATAATAGCACTATTCGCCGTGGCATTTAGCCTTGCAGGATGCAGCGCCAATGTTCAAGATTTAGCGGCCGAAGGCAATTGGCAAGAGATTGGCTATCGTGATGGTATTAAAGGGCACACTCAGCGTTCGTATTCAGAGATGACTGAGCTTGGCGCAGTCGATCAAGCGAGTTACACAGAAGGTTACCACCTAGGTGTGACTGAATACTGCAACCCAAACCATGCTTATCAAATTGGTTTATCTGGCCAGGTTTATGAAGGCGTTTGTTCAGGTACGGAAGACGCTCAACGTTTCCGTATGGAATGGCAGCGCGGCTGGGATGAGTTTTCTAACGACTACTAAGCTCAAGCTAGCGATTAGAAATTAAAAAGACCAGTGCCGTATGTGTACTGGTCTTTTTTTTGTAGCGAGAGTAACGCTCACAACAGAATCTAGATTACTGATTATTCTCGACTGCTTTTCTCAAGAAGCCATTTTGTTGATCAAGTTGAGCCTTGGCCAGTTCTAAATCTAGCCCTGTTAGAATCATCAAAATAGACAATTTCACATCATAATCGGTGGTTTTAAGTGTCGAAACTGCAAGGGCTTTGTCACACTCCGTTGCTTGGATTACGATACGAGCTGCGCGGGCAACCAACTTCTCATTGGTCGCTTTTACGTCGACCATCAAGTTCTGGTAGCTCTTACCAATGCGAATCATGCTGGCAGTGGTCAGCATATTAAGCACCAGCTTTTGTGCTGTACCTGATTTGAGTCGTGTTGAACCAGTCAATGCTTCTGGGCCAACCACCGGGCTAATTGCGATTTGAGCGATTTCAGCAATTGGAGAATCAGGGTTACAAGACAATGCAACCGTTACTGCGCCAAGCTGATTGGCATAGTTGAGTGCACCAATCACGTAAGGTGTGCGACCGCTCGCAGCAATACCTACCACGACATCATTTTCTGAAAACTGAATCGCTTTCAGATCTTCAATACCGAGAGTTAGCGAGTCTTCTGCACCTTCTTTGGCTTTTAAAATCGCCTCTGGTCCGCCTGCAATTAAGCCGATAACCATTTTGTCCGAAACACCGAAAGTCGGTGGGCATTCTGAGGCGTCTAACACACCTAATCGACCACTGGTGCCTGCGCCCATATAAATCAGTCGACCACCGTTTTGAAAGGCATGAGCAATTTTATCGACCGCTTTCGCGATCTGTGGCAGTTCCGCTTCAATCGCCAGCGGGACTTGCTTGTCTTGTTGGTTAATCTTTTCAACCACTTCGAGAGAGGTGAGCAGATCAATATCCATAGTGTCAGGGTTTCTCCCCTCCG
This sequence comes from Vibrio sp. FF266, assembly GCF_041439695.1. NCBI lineage: Bacteria > Pseudomonadati > Pseudomonadota > Gammaproteobacteria > Vibrionales > Vibrionaceae > Vibrio > Vibrio sp. FF266. The sequence goes on along the minus strand of NZ_JBGOOO010000009.1, from coordinate 24,412 downwards.
AAACGAGGTGCGAGAGCGCTGATATGAGAGCGTCGTTACTCATAATGGTCCTTAAATGGTGATTCTAAAATGATGGTTCTAAAGTTGTTTAGTCAGCACGATAGAGAACGCCTAGAGAGGCCGCTCTGCTTGCGCCAGTCACTTCTGGTAAGTTGCTTTGCAGTTGATGAACATGACGCTGAGCAAGCCATGCAAAAGCCATCGCTTCCATGTAATCGGCATCCACGCCTTTACTGGTGGTTGAGTCAACCTCCCAACTTGGAAGCAGTTCAGACAGTCTCTTCATCAACAATGGATTTCGTGTACCACCGCCACACACATACACTGCAGGCTGGTTACCCAAGCGATAAGTCTCCACTTCATTGGCTATCGTCAATGCGGTGTATTCACAAAGCGTGCGCTGAACATCTTCTACTGCAAGATCTTTAAATTCTGTTAATTGTTGCTCTAGCCAAGGTAGGTTGAATAGTTCTCTACCGGTACTTTTCGGTGGCATTTGAGATAGATAAGATTCGTTCAACAGCTGTTCGAGTAAAGCTTGATTTAGTTGGCCTTTTAAAGCGAACAGCGCATCACGGTCAAACTTATCGCCCGTGTGTTTATCTACCCAAGCGTCCATCAACATATTGCCGGGGCCTGTATCATAACCAAGAGTAGGCTGATTCGGGCGCAGTACTGAAATATTCGAGATACCACCAATATTCAAGACTACAACCGAGCTGTCTCGCGGGTGAAAAATCGTATGGTGAAACGCGGGGACTAATGGCGCACCTTGTCCGCCAAGCGCCATGTCTTTGCGTCTGAAGTCGGCAACAGTTTGAATCTGTGTTTTAGCGGCAATGATATTAGCGTCACCCAACTGCATGGTAAATGGCGAAGTACCGGTTGGCTGGTGGAATACTGTTTGGCCATGGTTCCCAATCGCAGTCACAGAAGATGCAGGCGTACCTGACTTATCGAGAAGTTGCAGAACAGCATCAGCAAATAGATGACCAAGTTGGTGGTCTAGTTCGCCAATCGCAATCAAATTCGTTTTCTGACCAATACAAACTTCAAGCAGACGCGCTTTGAGATCATCAGGCATTGGGAACTCATCATGAGCGAGCAATGTGATGCGCGAATCTTCAATCGACACTAAGGCGGTATCAACACCGTCCATACTCGTTCCCGACATCACACCGATATACAGTTCTTTACGATCCATTCCTAAGCTCTTGCACTGCATTCTTAAAGTCTTCCAAAGATTGGTTTAAAAACATTGTAAAGCAAATTTAAAGAGAATAATCTCGGGAAGTTTATGAAATTAGGTTTAATAAGGGATAAATATGGGACCGTTGTGGGTAGATGTCGCGGGCTACGAACTGACAGCTGAAGACAGAGAAATTTTAGAGCACCCAACCGTTGGTGGTCTCATTTTATTCGCTCGAAACTACCACGATAGCAAACAGCTTTCGGCGTTAAATAAAGAGATCCGCAAGGTAGCGAAACGTCCTATTTTGATTGGCGTTGACCAAGAAGGTGGCCGAGTTCAGCGCTTTCGCGATGGCTTTTCAATTATCCCTGCCGCTCAAGAATTCGCGACTAAGAATAATGGTGAGCAGTTAGCAGAACAAGCCGGTTGGTTGATGGCGGCGGAATTGATTGCCCATGATATCGATCTGAGCTTTGCGCCTGTTTTAGACAAAGGCCATGACTGTAAAGCGATTGGTAGCCGAGCGTTTGGTGAAGATATTGATACCATCGTTCGCCACAGCAGTGCTTTTATTAAAGGCATGAAATCGGTTGGAATGGCGACAACAGGAAAGCACTTTCCAGGACACGGTGGCGTGATTGCTGATTCGCACCTTGAAACGCCTTACGATCCTAGAGACGACATCTTTGAAACTGACATGGCCATTTTCAAGGCTCAAATTGAAGCTGGAATATTAGATGCGATGATGCCTGCGCACGTGGTTTTTTCGCACTATGATGATCAGCCAGCGAGTGGCTCTGAGTATTGGTTGCAGAAAGTATTGAAGCAACAGCTTGGATTTAAAGGCTTGGTGTTCTCTGATGACCTAACTATGGAAGGTGCTGCGATTATGGGTGGGCCAGCCGATAGAGCGAAGGCTGCTCTGAATGCGGGGTGTGACATGGTGTTGATGTGTAATAAGCGAGATGCACAAATTGAGGCTCTTGATCACTTAGCGATTCAAGTGGTGCCTTTAGCCAACTCATTGCTTAAAAAGCACAGCTTTGATTTATCGACGCTTCACTCGGATAGTCGATGGAAAAAGGCTTCAGAGCAAATTAAGCGAATGTTAAACGCTGGGTGATAAATAAACACTCTATAAGTTTGAAGAAGGCGATATGAGAAATATCGCCTTTTTTGTATGTGTGGGCCGCGGTTTAAACTGGTTTGTGTATTAGAGTGAATTAAAGATGGCGTGTAAATTTTAATTTACACTAAATGTTTTTTATTGTTTACACTTGCAATCGTTTTTGTAGCTGTTATTGTGTTTTTAAAGATTGTTAGCCCAAATGGAAATATTGGGTGTAAAAATAAATATACAGGTTGAGTTATGCAGAAAAGTGAATTAAGCAATGTCAATATTATCGACGAACAGGTACTGATTACTCCAGAGGAGTTAAAAGCAAAACTGCCTTTGAGTGATAATGCTCGTCGTTTCATTCAAGAGTCTCGTCAAACTATTGCAGACATTATTCATAAGAAAGATCATCGCATGCTTGTGGTATGTGGCCCATGTTCTATCCATGATGTTGAAGCGGCGAAAGAGTACGCGAAACGCTTAAAAGCTTTATCTGAGCAGCTTAGCGATCAACTGTATATTGTAATGCGTGTTTACTTTGAGAAGCCTCGTACTACTGTTGGTTGGAAAGGCTTGATCAATGACCCTCACCTAGATGGTACTTTCGATATTGAGCATGGTTTACATGTTGGTCGTGAGTTACTTGTTGAACTTGCTGAGATGGAAATCCCACTAGCGACGGAAGCGCTAGATCCAATCAGTCCGCAATACCTAGCAGATACATTCAGCTGGGCTGCAATCGGCGCTCGTACGACTGAATCACAAACCCACCGTGAAATGGCGAGTGGTCTTTCAATGCCAATCGGCTTTAAGAATGGTACGGATGGCAATCTAGGTACTGCAATCAATGCAATGCAGGCGGCTTCTTCTAGCCACCGTTTCATGGGTATCAGCCGTGAAGGTCAAGTCGCACTACTAACGACGCAAGGTAACCCAAATGGTCACGTAATTTTACGTGGCGGTAAGCAGACGAACTACGATTCAGTATCGGTACACGAATGTGAGCAAGAGCTGGGTAAATCTGGCTTAGAGGCGGCACTAATGGTCGACTGTAGTCATGCGAACTCTCGTAAAGATTTCCGTCGTCAACCGCTGGTGGCTGAAGATGTCATCCATCAGATTCGTGAAGGTAATAAGTCGATTATCGGCCTGATGATTGAGAGCCATATTAACGAAGGAAACCAATCTTCAGATATACCTCTCAATGAGATGAAATACGGTGTATCTATTACCGACGCGTGTATCAATTGGGATTCAACTGAGGCACTATTGAAACATGCACATACGGAATTAGTCCCGTTCTTAGAGAACCGCTTGAAAGGTTAGTCAGAGTTTAAATTTAAGTGCCTCATCTAATGGGGCATTTTAAGATCTGTTGCTAACGAACCTGCATCAGTGCGGGCTTTTAGATTGGCACGGGCTTATAGATGAGTAAGGAATAAAATGGCCGTTGAACTGAACGAATTACGCGACCAAATCGATGCTGTCGATAAACAAATGTTGGATTTACTGGCTCAACGACTGGCTCTAGTGGAGAAAGTCGGTGAAGTAAAAAGTGAACATGGTTTACCTATTTATGTACCGGAACGTGAAGCCGCGATGTTGGCATCTCGTCGTCAAGAAGCCGAGAAAATAGGAGTACCACCGCAGTTAATCGAAGATATTTTACGTCGTACGATGCGTGAGTCTTATGCCAGTGAAAAAGATTCTGGTTTTAAGTGCCTTAACCCAGAGTTACGTTCAGTGGTTATCGTTGGTGGTAATGGTCAGCTTGGTGGTCTGTTTGGACGTATGTTCAAGCTTTCTGGTTACGAAGTGAAAATCCTTGGCAGCCAAGATTGGGACAAAGCCGATGAGATCTTAGATAATGCTGGCCTTGTGGTTGTAACGGTTCCAATTCACCTGACAGAAGGTGTGATTGCGAAGTTGGGTAACCTACCAAGCGATTGTATTCTGTGTGATTTGACGTCGATAAAATCAAAGCCTCTACAAGCTATGTTAGACATGCACCAAGGCCCTGTGGTTGGATTACACCCAATGTTTGGTCCTGATGTTCCAAGCCTTGCGAAACAAGTGATTGTTTACAGTGATGGGCGTGGCTCTGAAAGCTACCAATGGTTGCTGAATCAATTTGGTATTTGGGGCGCGAGCCTTTGCCAGATGGATGCTGCGGAACACGATCACGGCATGACTCTGATTCAAGCTCTTCGTCACTTCACTTCTTTTGCTTACGGCTTGCACCTAAGTAAAGAGAACCCGAACATTGATCAACTTTTGAAGTTAAGCTCGCCAATCTACCGACTTGAGATTGCGATGGTTGGTCGTCTGTTTGCTCAAGACCCGAACTTGTACGGTGATATCATTCTTTCTTCAGATGAGAACATTGAGATGATTCGACGTTTCCATAGTCGTTTCGGTGAAGCATTGGAAATCTTGGATGGGAAAGATAAAGCTAAATTCGTTGATAGCTTTAATCAAGTCAGTGATTGGTTTGGCGACTACTCGCAGCAGTTCTTGCAAGAGAGCCAAAGTCTTCTAAAACAAGCACATGACTCGATTCATCGTGGTTAATACGATTTGAAGTCATAAAAAAGAGCGACCATTTGGTCGCTCTTTTTGTTTGTGCTGAACGCTATGAAAGCATTTGGTCTACTGTAGGCTAAAAGCAATGAGATCATCATAGGCCAAATCAATATCCCTCAATAACCAATAACCAATATCCCTCAATAACCAATAACCAATAACCAATAACCAATAGCCAATAACCAATAACCAATAACTAGTTAGTCGTGATAGGTTTCTTACTATCTTCACTCGATACGGTGTCTATGGTCGAGCTAATGTAAGGCACGTTAGTCAGGTTGATCTGCAAGCGAACCACATTATCAATCAGTTGAACCAATGGACCCCACTTAACCTTTTTCTCTTTCTCGAACACGTAGTTGAAGTTCTCAGGTGTCCAATCCATCAAGTATTGAGGGTTCAATGAACGACCAAGGAAGCGTACCTCATAGTGCAAGTGTGGCCCGGTTGAGTTACCTGAGTTACCACAGCTCGCAATCACATCGCCTTTACTCACAAATTGACCGCTACGTACTTTGAACTTCTGTAGGTGCGCATAAGAGCTCATGAAGCCGAATGAGTGACGCATAGTTATAAAGTTACCGAAGCCTTTCTTACTTGGGCGCACGGTTTCAATTACGCCATCTGCTGGCGCTACTATATCTTCACCACGCTTACACGTTAGGTCGATACCAGTATGAACGTGGCGTTTACCTGTTATAGGGTTAGAGCGACGACCATAAGAGGATGATATGCGTTGATAAGCCATAGGGCTGTCATTTGGAATCAAACGAAACATTGTGGCTCTGACTGCTGAATCTACTGCCGCTGCATCAATTCGGTCTTCTAAAGAGACGTCATCAGTAAGCGGCTCTTCATCGGTCAGGCCAAGCACTGATTCCACATCAAATACACGCTTGCCAAGTAACTGAATAGTGCCTTCTTTCTCGGTTAATGCTTGAGACAGTGAGTGATTGGTTTCTACCTGCTCAGCGTAAAGAAAGTCGGTTTGTTCTTTTTCAACAATCAGTGTTTCAATCAATTGTTGTGCATCATCGGCTTGTAGGGCGAGTTCTTGCTTGCCCTCAAAGTGCATGTATGCAGCCCCGCTAATCAATAGAGGCACTGAAAAAATTGCGGTAGTACATAGTAGTACGGCTTTTCGACCGAAATAAAACGTCTGATCCCCTTGGGTTAAGGGGATTGTAATGGAAACTTTTTTAGACATGGTTCTGTATTAACTAAATGCTTCTAATAGAAAAAGGGGAATGGAGACGTCACTCATTACCTAAATCGGTAAGGTGTTCAATCTCTCTATAAAGCAGTTCATCGTCGCCAACGTTAAGTTCCACAAGGCGCTTAAGGTAGCTGATACTATCAATATCTAAATGCTCTATACGTAAACGCATTGAGGTATTGATGGTCGAGACTATCGTTGCTTCTAACTGAATATTGATATCACTGTTTTCGAGCTTAAAGCTGACTTGAACAGGAGTGTCAGTTCTGAGTTGCTGTAATTTATCACATTGAATGAGTAAACCATGAAGAGATAGGTCTTGCACTGAGCCTGATACATTTACTTGTCCTTGTGAAATCTCAGTCGGAACTTGATAAATAACTCGTGAAAATTTACGTCTTTCAAGCATAGGTAATCTCTCTATATCAATAGGTAAATAGTAAGCCAGATATATCAAAGGCCGCTATTATCGCGGCCTTTGTTCAAAATACAAGCTTATTTACTTTGCAATACGTTTGTATTTGATGCGGTGAGGCTCTGCCGCTTGTGCACCTAGAGTCTTTTTCAGCCACTCTGTATATTCAGTATAGTTACCTTCGTAGAAGTTAACTTGGCCTTCATCGCGGTAGTCTAAGATATGGGTCGCAATACGGTCAAGGAACCAACGGTCATGCGAGATAACCATTGCACAGCCAGGGAACTCAAGTAGTGCTTCTTCAAGAGCTCGTAGTGTCTCAACATCAAGGTCATTGGTTGGTTCATCGAGTAGCAGCACGTTACCGCCCGCTTTTAGCAGTTTCGCTAGGTGAACACGGTTGCGTTCACCACCTGAAAGCTGACCGATGATCTTCTGTTGGTCGTTGCCTTTGAAGTTGAAACGAGAGCAGTATGCACGAGCAGGGATTTCGAAGTTGTTGATCTTAATGATATCAGCGCCTTCAGAGATCTCTTGGAATACTGTTTTTGTGTCGTCCATGCTGTCACGGAACTGATCAACAGAAGCAAGCTTAACCGTTTCGCCAAGTTCAACTGTGCCTGAATCTGGCTGTTCTGCGCCACTTAGCATCTTGAATAGTGTTGATTTACCCGCACCATTGGCACCAACGATACCAACGATAGCGCCTTTAGGCATGCTGAATGATAGGTCATCGATAAGAACGCGATCACCAAATGACTTCGTTAGGTTCTTAACTTCAAGTACCTTGTCACCTAAACGCTCACCTGGTGGGATGAACAATTCGTTGGTTTCGTTACGCTTCTGGTATTGGCCAGTCGTCATTTCTTCAAAACGAGCCATACGAGCTTTAGACTTAGCTTGACGACCTTTAGGGTTTTGACGAACCCATTCAAGTTCTTTCTCAATCGTTTTTTGACGTGCGCTTTCGCCTGCTTTTTCTTGCTTCAAACGCTCATCTTTCTGTTCTAGCCAAGATGTGTAGTTACCTTCCCATGGGATACCTTCACCACGGTCAAGTTCTAGAATCCAACCTGCAGCGTTGTCTAGGAAGTAACGGTCGTGGGTAATCGCCACAACAGTACCGCTGTAATCAACAAGGAAATGCTCAAGCCAAGCAACTGATTCTGCATCCAAGTGGTTGGTTGGTTCATCAAGAAGCAGCATGTCTGGCTTCTCAAGAAGTAGACGACAGATAGCAACACGACGACGTTCACCACCTGATAGGAATTCGATTTTCGCATCCCACTCAGGAAGACGAAGTGCATCTGCAGCTCGCTCTAGAGCTGTTTCTAGGTTATGACCGTCTTTTGCTTGGATCAGTGCTTCAAGTTCACCTTGCTCTTTCGCTAATGCATCGAAATCTGCATCAGGTTCTGCGTAAGCAGCATATACTGCGTCGATGCGCTTAAGTGCGTCAGCAACATCTGAAACCGCTTCTTCTACGATTTCACGAACGGTTTTTGATTCGTCTAGGACAGGTTCTTGAGGTAGGTAACCTACTTTTAGACCTTGTTGTGCACGTGCTTCACCATCAATATCAGTATCAATACCAGCCATGATACGTAGTAGGGTAGATTTACCTGAACCATTTAGACCCAAAACACCGATTTTAGCGCCAGGAAAAAAGCTAAGAGAAATGTCTTTAAGAATTTGACGCTTAGGTGGAACAGTTTTGCTCACCCGAGACATGGTATATACGTATTCAGCCATTGCCGATCGATCCTAATTATTGTTCAAAATTGTTTGCTATTTTATACCAATATCCTCAAAGATGTTACTCCTAGGACAGAAAAGCCATTCTTGAACTAATCCTCACCTATTATTGTCACATTGGTCATTAAAACTATATTTAATAAGCTTTCGAGGCGATGTGTTAAATATTAACAATATTTACACTCAAACTCTTTACATTTGATGTGATGTCGGGCGTAAATAGACTTCACGTATTCATACACGCACTAAGGAAAGAGCGAATGTTTTTCCGCATTGGTAATACGAAAATTGCTGTCGCTGCATCGGCAATTTTGTTTTCATTTTCACAGGCTCCAATGGCTATGGCCAGCAATGCTTCCGAGCTTGAAATGCAGCGTGATGTTTATGACAGAGCGCAAGAGGTTTTAGACAACCGTGATCTAAAAGCTTATTCAGCACTTCGTAATAAAATTCAAACATACCCGTTAACACCTTACACTGACTATCGCGCCTTTTTATTGGGCTTAGGTGATCGAACGCCAAGCGAGGTGGATGCTTTTATTGAAGAGAACAAAGCACTGCCGTTTTCCAATCGTATACGAGCGCCTTATTTAGATTTATTGGCGGCTCAAAAACAGTGGAAGACGATCCTTGAGTTTCAAACCCAAGAGCCTGTTGGTGAAAAATATCAATGTATCTATTACCGCGCTAATTATGAACAAGGTAATCAAGATCTCGCCTTTAAAGGTGCGAAACAACTTTGGTTAAGTGGCAGTGGTGTTGATGATAACTGTGATTCACTTTTCGAAAGTTGGGATGAAGCGGGCTTAAGAACGGATCAGCTGATTCTGGACAGAATGCTTTTAGCGTTCGAGAGTCGAAACGGTAAGTTAATGAGCTACTTGGTTAAGCAATTAGATCATGATGAGTCAATTACTCAAGCGAAGCAGATGAAGGCGTTGTACAACAAGCCTGAAAATGTACTCGCGTTTGCTAAGAAGCACCCAGCGAATGAATTCTACCAAGCTCAAACTGAATTTGGTTTCGAGAAGCTAGTAAGGAAATCCGCAAGCAGCGCTCAAGAGGTTTTTGATGATGTTGTGAAAGCTCAAAAATTTTCGAAAGAAAAATCCCAAGAGCTCGCGGATTACCTAGCGTTCCGCTTGATCAATACCGACTCTGAAGAGTTGATGGCGTGGCGAGACAAAATGCTCGCGAGTTCATCAAAGCAAGTTTTGCTGGAAAGACGAGCTCGCTTAGCGATTCAACATGCCGATTGGACGGGTTTGAAAGAGTGGATTGCGCGCTTAGATGATAAGCATCAGGCTTCGCTTCGCTGGCAGTATTGGCAGGGTAGAGCTGAGATTGCACTAGGCGATACTGCTGAAGGTAATAAGCGACTGTCAGACATTTTGGGTCAGCGTAATTTCTACAGTGTGGCTGCCGCTAAGCAATTAAATAAGCCAGTTAGCTATCCAACTTCGACCCTTAAATACAGTGCAGAAATGGTGAAACCATTCGACACTTCTTTGGTTCGTATCGGTGAGCTGATTGAGCGAGATAAAATAGCGGCTGCAAAGAGTGAGTGGCGCTGGTTATTAAGTCATGCAGATAAAGAGCAAAAAGCGATGCTTGCAGCTCATGCTGCGACACAGCGATGGAATCACTTTACGGTAACGGCGAGTATTTCTGCGAAGATGTGGGATAACATTGCGTTACGTTTCCCTGTCGCTCATAAGTGGTGGTTTAATTTCTATGCTGAGAAGCACGATCTCGATCCAATTACTTTGATGTCTTTAGCAAGACAAGAGAGTGCGATGGATTCAGAGGCTCGCTCTCCAGTTGGCGCGCGTGGCATCATGCAAATTATGCCAAAGACGGCACAATACACGGCCAATAAACATAAGATTAAGTACCAGGGCAGCGATGATCTTTATGATGTCGGCAAGAACATTGAGATTGGTAGCCACTATCTAGATGGCCTACTCGCTCAATATGATGATAACCGCATCTTCGCATTTGCCGCGTATAATGCTGGCCCTAGTCGTGTGAAACAGTGGCGATCACGCAGCGATGAAAAGCTCGATGCATTTGCTTTTATCGAGATGATCCCATTCAAAGAGACTCGTGGTTACGTTCAGAATATCTTGATGTTTGAGACTTACTATCGAGATCTCCTGGGTGAGAAAGGGACGTTTTTAGCGCCCCATGAGGCAAAAACGAAATACTAAGCTTTCTGTATTTTTCTCCAAGCTGAGTAATATTAAAGGCAGTGAGTGCGAACCATTTCCACTTACTGCCTTTTTACATTGGATCACATCAAGTGTTTCGGTATAAAGTGTTCGACGCTTTCAATCGTTAAGCGACTCTTTAAAGTCAGAATTTAAAAGTAAGTGTAGAGATATGGCATCACAACCTGAATATGAGAATTGGCAACAACTGATGGACTTGGTAAAGACGGCTGTCGAAAAAGATCAACATGAACTATTGTTGACCATGATGATGACACCAGACGAGCGAGATGCTTTGGTTGCTCGAATTAATATCTTTTGTGAGCTGATGAAAGGTGAGATGTCGCAACGACAGGTTAGCCAAATGCTGGGAGTAGGTGTCGCGACGATAACCAGAGGCTCGAATGAGCTAAAGGCCAAATCTGAACAAGAGAAAGCCGTGATCGCCGACCTTTTGCTCAAACAATAACAGAGTTAAGCAACCACTGAGTAGTGTGGCTATGAATTCGATAAAAACGCTAACTGAATGTTAGCGTTTTTTATTTCTGGTGATTGTTCTCTGAGACTTTCGAAGTTTAGCGAAGATCTAGATAGGAAAGTGCTCTGGATTCACAAATGGGATCAGCGCTAAAATTAAAGCCTGATGATAGACAGAGCTGCGTGTTAGTTGGTTATGTGTTAGTAGGCCAATCGCCCCGCCTTTTTGTTTGATATTATCTGTGCCAAACACATCATCCATAACATCCCCTAGCTCATTCGCATGCTGGAGCTTATCAAGCACAACAGGTGGCAGCATCAAGCTTGCAGATCGAGATTCTCCGCGCTGACCGTTTGCTTCAACGACCATCCAAGCAAATGTAACCTTTCCTTCGATTCCAGACTCTAATCCAACATGAAAATCCGAATCAGGTTGAGCTTGAGTTGCGTTGTGCACGCGGTTTACTGCTCCTTGATAGGTTTCTTCATTACTCATGGGTTGATCGGCAACGCCACTAGGGACGCTGATGCCTTTGAAGTCAAATTCAGTATCAGGAAAAGCAGATAAGAATGCACTTTTAACGGCGCTAATTTTAGCTGGATTCAGCGATGCGATGATTACAGATTTCATGTGGTTGATTCTTTTTATTATCGATAAAATTGAGTTGATGCTGTCGGTACCATTCCGTCAGCTCTTCTAATGGCATAGGCTTACCAAAATAATAGCCTTGCAGCATATCGCACTGCGCATCTTGTAACCACTGATGCATGCATTGAGTTTCAATTCCTTCGGCTGTGACCTTTTTCCCTTGAGCATGGCATAGCCCGATAATCGGTTTCACTATGTTCTGGTTATCTGTCTCAATCAAGGTGTCCAAAAAGGTTTTATCCAATTTAATCTTCTGAGTTGGATACTGAACCAGTTGAGTGATCGAGGTGTAACCAGAACCAAAGTCGTCGATTGCTAATCTATAGCCCATGTATGATAACTGGTTAAGTAATGGGAACCCCTGAGAGTTTGAGTAAAAGGTTTCTGTGATTTCAAAATCGATCAAATTGGGCGGAATCTGATTGATTTTCGCATGCTCTTTGATGAAATCAGCAAGGTGAGTGGTTTTAATCCCGGCTGAAGATAAGTTAATCGATAGCTGAATAGAGTGATCGAATTGAGCTTGAAGTTGATGAAATGAAGCAAATGCATTCTGGATAACCCAGCGATCAATTATTTCAAATAATCCGGTTTGTTCGGCGATAGGAATGAATTCATCGGGTGCCACTAAACCAAGGTGTTTCGAGTGCCAACGTAATAGCACTTCTACACCAATAATATAACTTCCTGTTGAGTCCATATAAGGCATGTAAACGAGCTTAAACTCTTCATCAAAATTATTTTCTCTGAGGGCGCTCTCAATACTGGCTTGACGCTGAATGGTTTTATCTAAGTCTAACGAGTAATCTGCGAATTGGTTTTTACCTGCACGTTTGGCTTGATACATCGCGGTATCAGCATTCGAAAGAAGCTTCTCGATTGTATCGCCATCATTAGGGTGGGTCGCAATACCAATACTGACCGTAATCGGGAAATTACCTGACTCGGTGACAAACCCCTTTTGTAGTGGGGTGAGTAAATCATTCGAAAATCGATGTGCGATATTTTCTTGGTGATTTGGAGCATTAATGTATACAACGAACTCGTCCCCAGAAAGTCGGGCTGGCAGACAGTGGGCATTTAATTCTGTTTTGTAGTGGTTACAAATATTGGAGATACGCTGAGCAAAACTGACGAGAATCGAGTCGCCGATTTGGTGTCCGTATTTGTCGTTCACAAATTTGAAGTTATCTAAATCAAAGTAGAGAACCCAGGTTTCGGTGTTCGAGCTAGGTTTTGACAACGACTGCTGCACGAAGGTTTGAAACTGGTGCCTATTGGCTATTTGGGTCAACTGATCATTTTCTGCCAACAACTTAGTCTGTTGGTACGTGTCATCCAACTCTTGGTACATATCATAAAAGCGTTGGGATAAGCGCCCCAACTCATCATTTGTTCTTAGGCGCTCAATGTTTTTTCTCTGTTTTTTCTCAACCTCTTGAAGCTGCCTATCTAAACGGGTGATCGGGTTTATCACCCAGCGAGATAGCAGGATCAGCAGTAAGGTAACACTGACAAATGCAGATAGGGCAAAGGATAGGCTCAGTTCATTCCAGATAGATTTGAGTTTGTTGTCTAATAAGAATGGTGCAGGATCGAGCGTGGCGTAGAGGCCAGGTGCTAGCTTTATAGATTGTGTTAACTCACGCCCCTGTGTCACTAACGTAGGGGTAAAAAACAAACTAGTTTGATAGTCGAACTCTATCTGTTTTCGTAGTGAATTAAACTTATCAAGAGAGACAGATACAACCACAAAAAACACATTGTTGGGTGGATCGTTTATTGGTGTCGAAACTGCTTTTTTATCAATAACATCATAATGAACTAATACCCCTTCACCTTGGGAATTCTGTATGTAGTCCGTACTCGAAGTTGCTAACGTTTTTTGATATTGATGCTCAATGAACTCTAATATCTTGGGATCCATTTTTGCGAAAGGATCATTGGTATTGTCAGCGTAATATTTAAGAGCTCGATCGCTATCAAGCAACGCGACCCTTGTAAAACTGTCGTTACCATCTTGCAGTAACTTAATCGTTTCGTTTAGGTTATCAGTCAGTTCACGTTGGTGGTCGACATTTTCATCAACCATAAAATAACGCTTAACCAGGTCACTATTGGTGAGGGTGTAGGAGTAATTGTTGAGGAAAGAACGAGACTGTTGAAAATAGCCTGCTAATTTTTCCATGCTTAATTGCAGTGCATTGTCTTCACGTTTGATAAAGCTGTTTTTTTGCGTGGAATAGATGATATAGCTAGAAGCCGCTGTACTGAACAGTATTACGGGGGCAATCACAAGTAATATTTTAGTACTTAGCTTCATGGTTATTCACAACATGGTTTATAAATTTTAGCGCGCAAGTTTATGTTATTTCGAGAGTTCTTGCCATCGATTATATTGTGTTTGAAGAGTTTTGTTTGGGTTTTAAGTTTTTGTATTTAATGATTAAATTATCAGTAATGAGTGTTTAAGTACGGTGGGGGTGATTGAAGTGGATAGGAGTGAGAATCAGTAACACAACCAATTCCTTTTTAAGTATACAGACTTTGCGTATTCCTTAGTTCGAGTTTTATTCCATTAGTTACTTTCTTTTAGCATTTGGCCTGCAGTAGGCCAAATGCTTGTATTAGTGAAAAGCTTATAGCAGTTAAAATGGGGGAACAGATAATAAAAAGTTAAGACAACTTAACTTGAGTAGCCTTAATGTTCTCACTTGGGTAACAACCTAACACTTTTAGGTGACGAGTTATGGCTGTTAGTTCCGTTATCGCTTGCTGCATATTATCTGAATCTAAGTGTGCTTCTAAATCCACATAGAACATCTCTTCCCAAGGGTTACCCATGATAGGACGAGATTCCAGCTTGGTCATGTTAATACCTAAGCGTTGCAGAATCAGCAGTGTTTCAACCAAAGAACCGGCTTCTTGAGAAGTCGACATGATGAGTGTCGTCTTAGCTGGGATCTGAGTCGATACTTCAACAGGCTTACGAGCGACCACGATGAAACGAGTGTGGTTCTCAGTTTGATTTGCAATGTTGCCTTGGATTGGTTGAAGTCCATAAAGCTTGCCGCTCGATGCATTACCAATCGCTGCCACATCATCACCGCCTAGATCTTTCACCTTTTTCATAGCATCAGCTGTGCTTGCACAAGATTCAAGGCTGACATCTTTAAGGCGGCTTAAAAACTCACTGCATTGTTGATGAGGTTGTGGATGCGAATAGAGCGTTTTAATGTCTTCTAAACGAATATCATTTTTCGCGACAAGGCAATGTTCAATCGGTTGAGAAAGTTCACCAACGATGTAAAGCGTTGTGTGTTGTAGCAGATCGTAGACTTCGTTAATTGACCCTGAACTGGTATTTTCAATCGGCAGTACACCGTAGTCGGCATGGCCCGATTCTACAGTCGATGCGACTTCTTTGAAGTGATTACAGTTCAGCTCAATCAATTCCATATTCTTGCGGCTGAAGTATTCACGGCTCGCAAGGTGAGAATACGATCCCTTAGAACCTAAGAATGCAACGCGAGCTAGTGGTTTACGGCTTTGCGGATTCGCTAGGTTTTGTAAGTATGACTGCTGCAGTAAAACGGAATCTTCGATGATGGTGTGAAACAGCTTAGTAATGTACTGAGCATCCAATTCGTACTTGTCTTTTCCGTTGTTGATCAATTTGACTAGTAGTTGTTGCTCTCGTACTGCATCACGAACGGGTTTTGATGTTTCTACCTTGCTTTTAGCGACTTCGATACTCAGCTTACGACGCTCTGAAAGTAATTTTAGGAGTTCGTCGTCTAAATCATTGAGACGAAGGCGGATATCATCTAGTGAAATTGTTCGGTCAGTCATAAATGTGTCCTTATAAAAAAGCCCCCCTAGTGTGGGAGGCTTCTTGTTCGTTTTTGACTTGTTTTTCTAAAACGACTTAGCCTCCGATTTACGGAAGAAAAAAGAAGTCAAAAATAAACAAAGAGTGAGAGTGCATAAAAAGTGATTGTTTTATGAATGTTTAAACACAATAAGCAAGCGAGCTACGAGCGTCAAGCAAAAAAATAGCGCCCTGAGGCGCTATTTTTTAATCTGTCATATTTCCTTATTCTACTTTAGCTTCTAGCTCTTCGATTTCAGGCTTTTCAGCGCGGCGCGCTTCTGGTTTATGGCGCAGCTTGTTGAGTTGACGCTCTAGTTTTTGTTCTACTTCGTTAATAGCTACGTAGAGGTCGTCATGAATTGATGAAGCAACAAGTTGGCCTTTTGGTACCGTTAGAACGGCTTCAAATTTTTTCTTTTTATTTGGTTCTTCGCTAAAGCTCGCTTGGCAGCCAATGATGTCTACTTGCCATTTATCCAGCTTCTTAAATTTGCTTTCTATGTGATCACGGATTGCAGAGGTAATGTCGATATTTTTACCAGTGATGTTCATTTTCATAGAAGTTTTCCTCTGTTGTATCCCTCATGGGTTAACTTCAGATTACGACTTTTAGGAATAAAGAACGTGATCTAGGTCTTGTTTTGGTTGGGTGGGATAAGCATTAAAATCAAATGTGATCTCACGCAAGTCTTGATATCTTTTTGTCGAAAAATACTTGTTATCCCTATGAAAAACGATAAGTTGGAGACAAGGCTTCGCTAAAAATTAAACCAGTTTTTAGGGGCGGACTACAGCCTATAGAAAGTGCTTGATTGAAATTTACTCAATAGTGTTTTGTGATATAGGTATCATGATGTAGCTCTCTACGTAAGCTTCTTCAGAATTAGATAAACAAAAGCCGCATAAGTTTTCTTATGCGGCTTTTATGTTTTTAACCTTATCTAACACCTTTGTTCTTCAAGCTCTGATGTTGAGGAGGAAGTTAATCGTTAGTGTTCAGTAATCTCGCTGTACTGTCCTCTCGGATGGCATTGATTGCTTGCAATTGTTTGTAAATGACGAAGTAACGATTGATGTTGGCGACATAGGTTACGGGTTCTTTACTCACGTACTTACGAGTGATGATTTCGACGTTTTTAAACCAGATATTTGGGTTATAACCCTTCTTTTTAGCAATGTTTCGCATCTTTCTTATCTTAGCGGGGCCTGCATTGTAAGAAGCTAAAGTGAAGTAGATTTGATTGTCAGGCGATATCGCTGGATCGTCAAAATATCGGTCTTTGATAAAGCGCATATATTTCACACCAGCATGGATGTTGTTATCCACCTTATGTATGTTTTTTATATTGACGTTTTTGTCTTTGGCGGTACTTGGCAACACCTGCATTACACCGATGGCGCCTCGGTGAGAAACCCTGCTTTGATCAAGTCCAGACTCTTGGAAACCTTGAGCTGACATCATCAAAGGGTCGAATTCGTATTCATTCGAATATTTTTCAAAGACATCTGCCAGTTTTGCCACTCGGTCTACTTTATTAGGGTTGAGTGCTCGTCCTAACCAACGAGTGTTGTCGATGTATTTATTATAGATAACGTTCCCAAGTAGAGTTCCTGTTCGTGCGGTCTTTACGTATTTGTTGATCTCTTTCTTTAGCTGAGGGCTGTCTTTTCTCAGTGCCCAAGCAATTTGACCATTTTCACGCAGCGGCAACTCAGTGTGTACCTGAATGTTTTCCATAACATCGAGCCAGAGCTTAGCTTTGTGGCTATCTAGAACTGTACCTTGTATATAACCCTGATTAACCAGTTCTATCAGCTCGTAGTCTTGCAATGATTCTTCGATAAAGTGGACATGCAGTGGTGGTAAACCTAGTGCGTTAAGCTCTTTGTTGACTCTTTGAACACTCTCGAAGTAACTCGAGCTAGCTCGGATCCAGACCTCTTGACCACTCAATTGCTTGATTTCGGTGATAGGGGCAGAATTTTTTCCGGTGATAATCAGTTCTTTCCCATCTTTGATCATTGGATCGGAAAAATCGATGACACTTAACCGCTTGTCGGTGATCGTTAGGTTGGCGACAGCGACATCACCGTAACCAGATTCTAACGAGGGGAGTAGATCATCTCGTTGCACGGGGATGATTTGAACGTTGAGATAGGGGTGCTTCTTACGAAGACTTTTCTCAAAGTGGTAGAGCATTTCTGCCACAATACCTTTTGGCTTGCCATCTTCTATGTAGTAAAAGCCCAGATCAGCCGAAACCAATACTCTCACTGTTCCTTTTGTTTTGAGTACATCTAAG
This sequence comes from Vibrio sp. FF266, assembly GCF_041439695.1. Lineage (NCBI taxonomy): Bacteria > Pseudomonadati > Pseudomonadota > Gammaproteobacteria > Vibrionales > Vibrionaceae > Vibrio > Vibrio sp. FF266. The sequence goes on along the minus strand of NZ_JBGOOO010000009.1, from coordinate 6,621 downwards.
TCTCCCATGTAAGGTTGATTGCTCAATGGGGACAGTTCTAATGCGTTGGAAAGTTGGCTAAATAACCCGATCCAGATAAATAATAACATCCTGCTCACATCCACACTCCATGTTGATGTTTTGTTAAAAGTTATCTATTGAAGATACTGCTTATGTTGCCATTCATCAAGTTTACCAGACGAAGTTCAAAAAAAATCGCGCTAACAAATTAGCGCGATTTTGAAGTGATTGTTTTAGTTAACGACGAGTGTGATTCGCTGACTAAGGCAGTGGATTGAGCTCGATTAACTTTTCTGTTCGTAACACTGCGTCTTCTAAGCCTAGTTGTTCATAAGCTTCTAATTGAATGTCTAAAGACTTACGTGCAGCAATGGTGTCAGGGTAAGTCTTCTGCAACTCTTGTGTTCTGTTTATAGCTGCAATCCAAGCTTCACGACGCAGGTAGAAATCAGCGGTTGCTAAGTCATACTCCGCGAGGCGGTTTTTCAGTGCGAACATGCGTTTTTGTGCATCTTCAGCGTATGGGCTTGCTGGGAAACGTTCTAACAGTCGTTTGAAATCAGCAAATGCAAGTTTCACAGGTTCTGGGTCTCGGTCGCTACGATCGATATTAAAAATATCATGCATGAAGTTTCGGTCTTGTGCCATATGCGTTAAACCGCGCATGTAAAGAACCCAATCCTGTTTTTCATGAGTAGGGTTTAAGCGTAGGAATCGCGAAATAGTCGCAAGGCCAAGCGCCAAGTCATCATTTTTGTAGTAAGCGTAAATCAGATCCAGTTGTACTTGTTCAGAATAGGCGCCGAATGGGTAACGTGAGTCTAAGGCTTCTAGCTTTTCGATTGCAGAAAGCCAGCTACCACTCTGCAGTGATTCTTGGGCGTCAGAGTAAAGAACCGATGGCGGTACATCCGGTACTATTTCTTCACTACTTGAACAACCAACTAAGAGTGATACGGCTAATAGACCCGTTAAAGTAAGGTGTTTCATGTCAGGCGTCGATTCCTTGAATTAAATATTTCGTAAGCTTCCGTTACTTTCTAACCAGTAACAGATACAATGATGCAATTATTCTATTTTATCCATACTAATGGGTATTAGTCTCACGGTTTTTAAAAAAGTTCGATATGGCTCAGCAGATAACATTAACAGACACAGTAAAAAGCAGCCAGTTAGGTCAACGTTTAGACCAAGCTGTCGCTGAACTATTTACCGATTTTTCTCGCTCTCGTATTAAAGAGTGGCTTCTTGACGGCAAAATCCAAGTGGATGGCGAAGTTATCACTAAACCGCGCACCATAGTTTTGGGCGGTGAAGCGATCATCTTACAAGCAGAGCTTGCGGATGAAGAGCGCTGGGAAGCACAAGATATTCCGTTAGACATTGTCTATGAAGATGATGATTTATTGGTTATCAATAAACCTCGCGATCTGGTTGTACACCCAGGTGCAGGTACGCCGGATGGAACCATACTAAACGCATTGCTTTTCCATTACCCTCAGATTGCTGAAGTACCTCGTGCGGGTATTGTGCACCGTCTTGATAAAGACACAACTGGTCTTATGGTTGTGGCTAAAACGGTTCCAGCTCAAACTCGCCTTGTACGAGCTCTTGCTAAACGTCGTATTACTCGTGAATATGAAGCAATTGCTATTGGTAAAATGACCGCGGGTGGTGTGGTTGAGAAAGGCATTAGCCGTCATGCAACTAAGCGTACGTTAATGGACGTTAATGAACTGGGTAAGCCTGCGGTAACTCACTACCGTGTTGCTGAGCACTTCCGCGAACATACTCGTATTCGTCTGCGCCTAGAAACGGGTCGTACTCACCAAATCCGTGTTCACATGTCATACCTTCAGCACCCGTTGTTAGGTGATATTGCGTACGGTGGTCGTGCACGTATTCCAAAAGGTGCATCTGAAGAGCTAACGACAATGATTCGTTCTTTTGATCGCCAAGCGCTACACGCGGTTATGCTGAAGTTTGTTCACCCGATTACTGGTGAAGAAGTAGAGTTCCACGCACCTGTGCCAAATGACATGGTTGTGATGGCTGAAGCGTTGCGTGTTGATGCTCGCGAAAACATAGAAGACGACATTTAATCGTGTCAATGATCATCCCTGACTGGAATGCACCAAAAAACGTGAAAGCATTTGCTTCGACTCGTTTTGATGGTTGTTCTACAGGTGCTTATCAAGGGTTAAACCTTGGTATGCATGTTGGGGATGATGCTTTACTTGTTGAAAGTAATCGAACATGGCTAAAGCAACAATCTAAGATGCCCACGGCTCCAGTATGGCTAAATCAAACTCACTCAACGGATGTCATTACGGTTTTAGAACCTGTGGCGAATGTGCTTGATGCGGATGGTGCATTTACCACTGCAAAGGGGATTGTGTGTTCTGCGATGACAGCTGATTGCTTACCGGTCATCCTTACCGATACCAAAGGCACTCAAGTTGCTGCCGTTCATGCCGGTTGGCGTGGTCTTGCTGGTGGCATTCTTGAAAATGCCGTAGCAAAGTTTTCAAACCTAGATTCAGATAATCAGATCATTGCTTGGCTTGGCCCTGCTATTGGTAAAGATGCGTTTGAGGTTGGCAACGATGTGTTGGACGCTTTTGTTCGTTTTGACCCTCAAGCGAAATTAGCATTTAAAGCTAAATCTGAACCCGGCAAGTGGTTAGCAAACATGTCTCAACTTGCGACTCAACGATTAATGAAAGTTGGCGTGACTTCGGTGACAGATTCGAATCTATGTACATACGCAGATTCAGATGCTTTCTATTCTTATCGTCGTGATGGTATTACTGGGCGTCAGGCAACATTTATTTGGTTAGAGTAATCTCTGACTAGCATAACCACTCATCCAGTTCATTTATATTTTCATATCAGCTCTATTCTTCATCCTTATCCCTTGAAAATCTGCGTTACCGTATCCATCTTCTAACCATAAGATAAACATATCTAAGAGTAGGAAGGTTGGCATGCGTCTCGATCGATTCACTAGTAAATTCCAAATTGCGATATCTGATGCTCAGTCGCTCGCATTAGGTCGTGATCACCAATATATAGAACCTGTACACCTAATGGTGTCTTTGCTTAATCAAGATGGCAGTGCGATTCGTCCATTGCTCACTATGCTGAATATTGACGTTGTTCAATTGCGTTCTAAATTGAGCGAAATATTAGACAGAGTCCCAAAAGTCAGCGGTATCGGTGGTGATGTTCAGCTTTCTAACGCAATGGGAACGCTATTCAACCTATGTGACAAGGTCGCGCAAAAGCGTCAAGACAGTTATATATCTTCAGAAGTATTCCTACTCGCTGCAATAGAAGACAAAGGACCTCTAGGTAACTTACTTAAAGAGTTAGGCCTTACTGAGCAAAAACTATCTCAAGCTATCGAGCAAGTTCGTGGTGGTCAAAAGGTTGATGACCCGAATGCGGAAGATAGACGCCAAGCTTTAGAGAAGTTCACCATTGATCTGACCGAGCGAGCAGAGCAAGGCAAGCTAGATCCTGTGATTGGTCGTGATGATGAAATTCGTCGCACGATTCAAGTCCTTCAACGTCGTACTAAGAACAACCCTGTCATTATCGGTCAACCCGGTGTAGGTAAAACTGCGATTGTCGAAGGTTTGGCTCAGCGTATTATCAATAATGAAGTGCCTGAAGGCTTAAGAGGCCGACGAGTGCTTTCATTAGACATGGGCTCATTAGTTGCGGGTGCTAAATATCGTGGTGAATTCGAAGAGCGTCTAAAATCAGTGCTTAATGAATTATCGAAAGAAGAAGGCAATGTCATTCTCTTTATCGATGAAATTCATACGATGGTCGGCGCAGGTAAAGGCGAAGGCTCTATGGATGCGGGTAACATGCTGAAACCAGCATTAGCTCGTGGTGAACTGCATTGTGTCGGCGCAACAACGCTCGATGAATACCGACAATATATAGAGAAAGACCCGGCTTTGGAGCGTCGATTCCAAAAAGTGATCGTGGATGAACCCACCGTTGAAGACACGGTAGCGATTCTTCGTGGTTTGAAAGAGCGCTATGAACTCCACCATCATGTAGAAATTACCGATCCTGCTATCGTAGCGGCGGCAACGCTATCTCACCGATATGTTTCAGATCGTCAGTTACCAGATAAGGCGATTGATCTCATTGATGAAGCGGCTTCGAGTATTCGAATGCAGATAGATTCAAAGCCCGAGTCATTGGATAAGTTAGAGCGCAAAATCATTCAATTGAAGATCGAACAGCAAGCTCTGACGAATGAAAATGATGAGGCCAGTGAAAAGAGGCTTCGTACGTTACAAAGCGAACTTTCTGAGAAAGAACGCGATTTCGCAGAGCTTGAAGAAGTTTGGAACGCTGAAAAAGCGGCGCTGTCTGGTACGCAACATATTAAATCAGAGCTAGAACAAGCTCGAATGGATATGGATTTTGCACGACGCGCTGGTGACCTTAACCGTATGTCTGAATTGCAATATGGTCGAATCCCAGAATTGGAGAAGCAGTTAGATCTCGCGACTCAAGCTGAAATGCAAGAAATGACCTTATTACGTAATAAGGTGACCGACGCTGAGATCGCCGATGTCCTTTCAAAGCAAACCGGTATTCCTGTTTCTAAAATGCTAGAAGCAGAAAAGGAGAAGCTTCTGAAAATGGAAGGTGTTCTGCATAAGCGGGTTATCGGTCAAGCGGAAGCGGTCGAAGTGGTATCGAATGCGATTCGTCGTAGCCGTGCTGGTTTGTCTGATCCGAATAAGCCGATTGGTTCGTTCTTGTTCTTAGGGCCAACAGGTGTAGGTAAAACGGAACTGTGTAAAACATTAGCTAACTTTATGTTCGATAGTGAAGATGCCATGGTTCGTATCGATATGTCTGAGTTTATGGAAAAACACTCTGTTGCTCGTTTAGTTGGTGCTCCCCCTGGTTATGTGGGTTATGAAGAAGGTGGGTACTTAACCGAAGCTGTTCGTCGAAAACCTTATTCTGTCATTCTGCTTGATGAGGTAGAGAAAGCTCACCCAGATGTTTTCAATATTCTATTGCAAGTTTTAGATGATGGGCGATTAACTGACGGACAAGGTCGTACGGTTGATTTTAGAAATACCGTGGTAATCATGACATCGAACTTAGGTTCAACTCGTATTCAAGAGAACTTTAATACATTGGATTACCAAGGGATTAAAAATGAGGTTATGGAAGTGGTGGGTAAACATTTCCGACCTGAGTTTTTGAATCGAGTTGATGAAAGTGTCGTGTTTCATCCATTAGGCCAAGAGCACATCGAGTCAATTGCCGCTATTCAGCTTGATCATTTGAAAAAGCGAATGGAAGACAATGGTTATGAACTCGAAGTTTCAGAAAAAGCGCTCAAGCTAATCTCTCAAGTTGGTTTTGACCCTGTATATGGTGCAAGGCCTCTTAAAAGAGCAATTCAACAAACTGTTGAGAACCCGTTAGCGAAAGCGATACTTGCGGGGAAAATCAATCCGGATAAGAAAGTGCAGCTATTAGTGAATAATGACCGAATTATTGCTCACCAATAATCAAGGTAAGAACGATAGGTACGATTAGTCGAAATTAAGACGCAATCGTACCTATTTTGAACGCTTTGAGTGAATAGTGTCCGAACGATCGCCTGTGGCGATTTTTTTCCGTTTTTGGTCTTGTGCAAAGGGGGATTCTCTCTATAATGCGCCTCCGTTGCTAGGGATAACCAAGCGGTTTGAACTAAGTAACGAGACGACATTAAGCATTTAAGATGCTTTGAAAAATTAGCTGGAAAAAGTGTTTGACACTGGAACCCAATTCGCTAGAATGGCCGTCCACTTAGAGAGGCTCCTTACTAAAAGGAACGCTCAATAAGTAAAGCTCTTTAACAATTTAAACCTATCAATCTGTGTGGGCACTCGTTGATGAATATCAAAACGTTTTATCTTCCCTTTTTATTAAGAGAAGTAAAACAGATTCTTCGGAATCAACTTTGGTTTCAATGAACTGAGTGACCAATCAAGTCTTAGGGCTTGGCACAGTCAATTCATTATCTTTCTGTTGGAAAGATAATAGCTTTAGAATTACTTTTTGTAGTTTTGAAGTCAGTATTCATTGAGCCGACAAAATCTTAAATTGAAGAGTTTGATCATGGCTCAGATTGAACGCTGGCGGCAGGCCTAACACATGCAAGTCGAGCGGAAACGACAACATTGAATCTTCGGAGGATTTGTTGGGCGTCGAGCGGCGGACGGGTGAGTAATGCCTAGGAAATTGCCTTGATGTGGGGGATAACCATTGGAAACGATGGCTAATACCGCATAATGCCTACGGGCCAAAGAGGGGGATCTTCGGACCTCTCGCGTCAAGATATGCCTAGGTGGGATTAGCTAGTTGGTGAGGTAATGGCTCACCAAGGCGACGATCCCTAGCTGGTCTGAGAGGATGATCAGCCACACTGGAACTGAGACACGGTCCAGACTCCTACGGGAGGCAGCAGTGGGGAATATTGCACAATGGGCGAAAGCCTGATGCAGCCATGCCGCGTGTATGAAGAAGGCCTTCGGGTTGTAAAGTACTTTCAGTTGTGAGGAAGGGTGTGTAGTTAATAGCTGC